>NZ_SHMI01000003.1:0-518328 GCF_004284735.1 Shinella sp. JR1-6
AGCACACGCAGCTTATCGGCAAGCTCACTGGACTTAGTGACCGGCGCGACGGCGAGCGCCTCCACGACGGCCGTATGTGCGTTGTTGATGCCGTCCATAGCCTCATCTGGCATGGGCTGGAGTTCGAGCATGCTGGTCTGCAGTTGTTCAGCGAGAGCTGCCATGCGTGGAATCTCGGTGGCGCTGGCCTGGTCATAGGGGAAGTGCGGTGGTTGTCTTCTCGGCAGCAGCCTGCGGGGTTCCAGCCTTCTGTCGGTTAGGGAGTCGTGCGTGGTGGTGGCCATTGCTGGTGGTCCTCCTTGTGTTGATTAGTTTCGCTCAATGCGATAACAATTACCATTAACTGGGGGCGCGTCAAGCGTTTTTTGTCATAGTGAGCGAATTTAATCATATTTCGGGGAAGCAGATCGCTGCGGCTCGCGTGCTGTTGGGCTTGGGACAGGTCGAATTGGCGGACATGTCAAAGATATCTGCACCCACGTTGCGGCGTATGGAGGCAGCTACAGGCGAGCTTCCGGGGATGCGGAACAACATCGCCGCCGTTATCGCGGCCCTCGAGTCGGCCGGCATCGAATTCATTGAGGGCGGCGTCAGGAAGCGCGCTACCTAAAGTTAGCGCTTCATTAACCATCCTGCGCGACCATCACCTTGTCAGCCAAGAGGAGGTGGGAATGAGACAATGGGCAGAAAAGAAAGAGAGAGTTTTCACGCTGGCGGATCTGGAGCGCTACCTGGTTCTCTGCGCCGAGTTGGTCGATGAATACGGGCCGGTGATGCAGCCGTGGCTGGACCGATTCGAAATGGAATACGAGAAGGCGAAGCAGCCGCCTCCGCCTAAGCAGGTAGACCGGATAAGGGCGAAGCTAGTCGCGGAGAAGGGGCGAGACGCCGCCATCGGCGGGACAATAGCATCACCGCCTCTTCCCGAGCAGCAGGTCCGCGGCCGGCACCAAATCAGCAGCTATCAGATCCGCCCATTCCTGCGCCACCTCCCTCCGGCGGCTTGACTGGCGACTTTCGCCCTTTCGTTTTACCGCTGCTTCTCGCCTGCGCTTTTGCCGTCAGAGCTGCTGGAGCGCTCCTCAAAGCGATCGGCTCCCTTGGCGAGGTCCGAACCCTTTTCATGCTCGACCTTGCGCTCCTCGGCCCGTGTGGCCTTGTGGAGGCCTCTTGCGCCTTCTTTGCCCTTCTCGGTCGGTGCGTTCTCAATTGCCATTCTGCATCCTCCTGCTGGACAGGGGAAACGGCTGGGGCTCGCGGTGGTTCCGAGCAGGAACAAGAACCGCGGCGGGCACGTTTGACCCCGAACAGAAAAGGAGACGCACTATGAACAACATAATCTATCTCGTCGGCCTGGTCGTAGTCGTGATCGCCGTCCTGTCGTTCTTTGGGCTCGGCTGATCATGGACGACGAACGCGAGAGACGCATCAAGGAGCGAGCCTTCGAACTCTGGCAGCGCGAAGGGTCGTTGGATGGCCGCTCACTTGGGCGCTGGCTCCAGGCAGAACGCGAAGTACAAGAAGAGGATGAGGCGGAGGCGGCGAGTCGAGATGTAATCGGCATGGCCGCTGCGGTGAACCCGACGCATTGAAGGCGCTGCTCGCTATCGCAGATGTGGAAAGCCAGCCGAAGAAAAACGAGTTTAGGCGCGGAGAAGATTTGCTATTTCAATCAATGTAACGTGCGTAAACACTGCATGAAATATATAGTCAATCTTTTTCTCTTCTGGATCGCCATAGTAGTGATGTTCTTGTTCAGCATCATGAGATAAATGTCCTGCTCTATCATATTTAAACAACGTAATATTAGACGATGCAGAAACAACCGGACCAGAAAGATAAAACCTCATTTCCGGTTTTCCAGTATCGCGTCGTTCCATTTCGAACGGGTTACGCTCATCAGCCCAATCACCTTTAGAAAATGAAACTAGTGCCGCTTCAATAACGTCAACGATACTGTGGTCGTCCGGCAAGATGTTTATTTCTATGCACGGTAGGAACGCTAAGGTCCATGTCTTTCGGTGGCCACGCCAGTCGGTCACGCGGCACGATTGATAATGATGGACGCATTCAACGCTTTTCTTGACCGAAGTGGTAACCGCTGCCGCCACTAAGAGGTGCGCCGCATCTCGCGCGGTCATCGAACCCGCGCCGCGGCCAGCCTTCTCCTTACTCATCAGTCCATGGTCGCGAAGCTCGCGTGCCTGCTGACGAACCGTTGCCTCTTCCAGCCTAAACAGTCGCGCAATCAATTCTGCGAGTTCACCTGGTTTCGCCAAGTCGCCGTCTCCGGTGTTATTCTGTCAGGGTCCTATAGCGGCATCACTCTAATCCGTCAATCTATCGACAGTGATAGTATCGATATTTTTAGTATCGATATCTTGACTGTCGATTTAATCGATACTATCACTGTCGATACGCATCCAATCCAAAGGCGGGCGCGTCACCTAAGAGGAGAAGACATTGACCAATATGATTCAGATTGACCGCGAAAAGCTTGTTGATGCCTTCGCGAGGGCCATCGCGGAAGCAGAGCCGGCGGTATCGGCTATGGGAATGATCGACGTGCGCTCGATCGCGGGCCTTGCTGAGAAGGGAAGGGAGCTCGCCGCCGCAGGCGCTTTCCGCAACAAGACGATCTACTCTGAGACGGTCGACCGGCTCGATCGTGAAGGGTACAGCGAAGCCGAGGTCGTAACGATTTCCGAGATCGGTCTTCAAATTGGACGTGCCGTCAATGCTGCGTTCATGAATGCGGCCGGCGTTTATAGCAGCACGGCAAAGCTGCTGCGTGCGTTCGAGAAGGAGAGCGAGGCGGTCACCGAAGAGCATGAAGCGCTTGACGTGGACGTGGAGCCTCTGATCCGTGACGCCGAGAATGAAGCAAACATGAAGTGCGAAGGCTTCTATTGGGATGACCAGTCGCAGAGCTATGTCGACATTGATTGCGGGCGCGGTGGAGCGGAAGACCTGCATCCTGATGTCGCCGCCGCTATCGACCGCGTGACGGCCAAGCACAAGCTCGTCACCACTCACTAAAACGCGCCGTCATCCGGCATGATGCATTGAGAGGATAAGACATGGATAAGACCACGCTTGCCGAAATCTTCGCGGAACAAGCAGACTGGCGCGACGGAAAGGCTGCAGAGTACCCTGACGATGATAGAAATGTGGACGCGGCAAAGCATCTGCGAATGCTGGCCGCCTCATCGGCGGATGCCGATGACCGCTTGGTCGCCGCGGCAGCAGAACTCGTTGAGGACGCGCCCGATATCGAAGCATGGAATGAGATGCTTCGAACGATTGGGTTCTCATACTTTGCTGAATCGGCCCAGCAGTTCTTGAACGATTTCATTCGAACCAGGACATCTGGCGGAATCGCCTGATGCTCCCGACCCCGGTAAATGACAACATTCAGCCTGACGCGCCGGTCAGGCTGGCTGAGATCCTCCCTGTCGCGTTTCCGCACGGCGGAATGACTGTAAGCGGTCTCCGAAAGGAGGCCGCGCGCGGTCGCCTTGTGCTTATGAGGATTGCTGGCAAGGACTTCACGACGATGCGATCGATAGAGGAGATGAAGGAGCAATGTCGCGTGCCCGCAAACCAGCCAGATTGTGGCTCCGCCCGGCGGACAAGGACCGAGAGGCGGTCTGGCTCATCCTCGACGGGGGGAAGCAGTTCCGCACAGGCTGCGGTCAGCATGATCGTGCAGGAGCTGAGAAAGCGCTAGCGAAACATATCGGGAGGCAGTTTCTTGCCGAGGCTCCGAAGCGCAACCGAGTGGCATCCGAAGTGACGATCGCCGAGGTGCTGGCGCACTATCTTTCCTTGAAGAAGGACACCGCGACCCGTCCGAAGGAACTCGCGGCGCGTGCCGAGAACCTTATGGCGTTCTGGGGCGACAAAACACTTGACGACATCACGAGTGGTACCTGTGCGGAGTATGTGAAGCGCCGTGGAAATCAGAATGGCTCGCGCCGCGAACTGGAAGATCTGCGCGCCGCGTGTCGCCAGGCTATCGCCGATAACGTCACGCGCCAGTCTGTAACCGTTACCCTGCCACCGAAGGCCAAGGGCAGGGTAAAGCACCTGGACCGCTCGACCCTCGCTAAGCTGATCTGGGCCGCTTATCGCAAGCGCGGGAGGTTTCGCGGCGCTCCCAACAAGCGGAAGCCAACCGTCCACATCGCGCGATTCGCTCTTGCGGCAGTCTATACAGGCAGTCGCTCATCGCGGATATGGCAGGCGTCGTTCGTGAAGGAAGAGGGCCGTCCTTACATCGATCTGCATGCGGGTGTCTTCTACAGGGCGTGGGAAGGCGAAATGGTGGCCTCGAATAAGCGTGCACCGCCGATCCGCCTTCCTGCTCGTCTGCTCGCCCATATGAGGCGGTGGCATGCGAAGGGCTCCAAGTATGTCGTCGAGTATAACGGCAAGCCGGCAGACCCCAAGCGAGCCTTCCGCAACCTGGTCGACAAGGTGTTGGGTGAGGGCGCCGAGGGCGTCGTCCGCCACACCTTACGGCACACCGCGGCCACTTGGCTCATGCAGGCAGCCGCCGACAAGTGGGAGGCATCCGGCTATCTGGGGATGACCCTGGAGACACTAGAGAAAACCTACGGCCATCACCACCCGGATCATCAGGCTGGGGTCGGTGAGGCATTTACAACAGGGAGGGCAGGGCGAATGAAGTAGCCATTCATTGCCGTATTCATTGCCGTGATTTTTGGGGTTGTTTCGGGAAAATGTCAGAACCGCCTGAATTTCAGGGGTTCGAGCTGGTCGGAGTGGAGTGATTCGAACACTCGACCCCCACGTCCCGAACGTGGTGCGCTACCAGACTGCGCTACACTCCGTGACCAGCGGCGCCTCTATAGAACAGGCTTTTCGTTTCGACAAGCGCAAAATATCAAAAAAATTCGCACTGTTGGGGAAAGTGCCGGAAGGCCGGGAAATTTTTGTTCCGGGCATGTGGATGGTGGGAACCGGCGCTCGGTTTTTGCGTTTGCGCGCCATGGAACAGACCATCGCCGACCTCTTTCCGCGCACAGCGGTGCCCTATCCCGTGCTCCTCGCCCGCCTGACGGGGGCGATCCTGCTCGGTGCGGTGATCGGGGCGGAGCGGGAATACCGCGCCCACGCCGCGGGGCTGCGCACCCATATCCTCGTGGCGCTGGCCGCGTGCGTCTTCGCCCTCCTCTCCATCGAAAGCGTGCACATGGCGGGTTTTTCCGATGATCAGGTGCGCATCGATCCGCTGCGCGTCATCGAGGCCGTCACCTCGGGCGTCGCCTTCCTGGCCGCGGGCATGATCGTGTTTTCACGGGGCGAGGTGAGGGGGCTGACGACGGGGGCGGGCATGTGGCTTGCCGGTGCCGTCGGGCTTTCGGTTGGCCTCGGCTACTGGTTCGTGGCGGTCGTTGCGACCGTTGCGTGTTTCGTCGTTCTCTTCATTCTCGCCAAGATCGAGATTGGCAGCGATGCGCAGGACGAGCCGACACGGAACAAGGAAACGTGACCGTTCAGGTTATGTTTTGATCATTTCATCGGAATTCTGTTGATTTGCGAATAAATCGGGCCCTATACCGTCTTCAAACGAGGACGCGCGCAAGGATGCGGGCGGCCCCCGCATCCGGCCTGTCGCGGCGGAGCGGTCGAGTGGCCCTTCGCCGCCCGGATGATGGTCGTCCCATCGGCCAGCCTCCGGCGTCGATCTTTAAAGAGACATTGTCATGCGTCCATCGGGCAAGGCCGGTGTAGAGGAACTCAGAGCCGCGCTGAAGTCGAGCGCTGCGGGCTTCCTTGCCATAGGGCTCTTCAGCTTCTTCGTGAACCTGCTCGTGCTGACCGGGCCGCTCTTCATGCTGCAGATCTACGACCGGGTGCTCTCCTCCCGCTCGGAAGCGACGCTGGTGGCGCTGACGGGGCTGATCATCGGCCTCTATCTCGTCATGGGCGTGCTCGACCATATCCGCAGCCGCGTCGCCGCGCGCATCGGCGCCCGCTTCCAGGCCCGCTTCGACAAGCGCGTCTTCAACGCCGTGCTCGACCGCACGAACCTGCACGCCCAGGGCATTTCCACCGTCACCGGCATGCGCGATCTCGATTCGATCCAGAAGGTGCTGTCCTCGCCCGCGCTCTTTACGGTCTTCGACATTCCGTGGACGCCTTTCTTCCTCTTCGTCATCTTCACCTTCCATCCCTGGATGGGCATGCTCGGCGTCGTCGGCGGCCTCATTCTCGTCGGGCTCACCTGGCTCAACCAGAACGGCACGAAGGAAGACCAGGAGCGGGCGATGATCGCCGGCCGGCTCAGCGACGAGATGACCCAGACGCTGCAGAAGGAGAGCGACACGGTGCGCGCCCTCGGCATGCGCCGCGCGGTGGCCGGCCGCTGGCAGCTCCTGCGCGACAAGGCGCTCGAGGCCAACATCCGCTATTCGGACAGCAACGGCTTCTATTCCATCAGCTCGAAGACCTTCCGCGTCTTCCTGCAGTCGGCGATCCTCGCGCTCGGCGCCTATCTGGTGCTGCAGAACGAGATCACTGCCGGCGCGATGATCGCAAGTTCCATCATCATCGGGCGGGCACTGGCACCCATCGAGGGTGCGATTGGCCAGTGGTCGCTCATCCAGCGTGCCATGCAGGGCTGGCGCAACCTTTCCCAGCTGCTCGCGCGCGTGCCGGAGGAAGACGCGCGCACCGCGCTGCCGAAGCCGCGCGCCGTCCTCGAGGTCGAGCAGGTCACGGTCGTGCCGCCCGGCGAGCAGGTCGCAACGCTCCGCATGCTGAACCTGGAGCTGCATCCGGGCCAGGCGCTCGGCGTCATCGGTCAGAGCGCCTCCGGCAAGTCGACGCTCGCCCGCGTGCTGACCGGCATCTGGCCGCCGGCCGCCGGCAAGGTGCGCCTCGACGGCGCCTCGCTGGAACAGTACGGCACGGATGGCCTTGCCGACCATGTCGGCTACCTGCCGCAGGATGTCGTGCTGTTCGAAGGGACGGTGGCGGAAAACATCGCCCGCATGGCGCTCGATCCCGATCCGGTCAAGGTGGTGGAGGCGGCCAGGAAGGCCGGTGCGCACGACATGATCCTGCGCCTGCCCGACGGCTACGATACCAAGCTGCCGGCTATGGGCGGACGTCTTTCCGGCGGCCAGAAGCAGCGCGTCGGCCTCGCCCGCGCCCTCTATGGCGATCCGGTGCTGGTCGTGCTCGACGAGCCGAATTCCAATCTCGATGCCGAGGGCTCGATGGCGCTCAACCTTGCCATCCGCAACATGAAGGCGGAGGGCAAGTCCGTCGTCATCATGGCGCATCGCCCGGCGGCGATCGAGGAGTGCGAGCTCATCCTCATCATGGAAAACGGCCAGCGCCTGGCTTTCGGCCCGCGCGACGACGTGTTGCGGGCGCATCTGCGCAACCACACGCAGGTCGTCGCCGGCACCGGCGGCAGCAACAAGTAAGGGTTTTGAAGCCATGGTTCGGGAAACGGGCGCCAAGGACAAGAAGTGGACCAGCCGCGGTTACGCGATCGCCGGCTATGCGACGGTCTTCGTGCTGCTCGGCGGCATGGGCGCCTGGGCCGCGCTGACGCGCATCAACGGCGCGGTCGTCGCCGGCGGCATCATCGAGGTCGCCAGCAACCGCCAGATCGTGCAGCACCTGACGGGCGGCGTGGTCGGCGATATCCGCGTCAAGGAAGGCGATGCCGTGAAGGCGGGCGACGTGCTGATGCGCCTCGACGACACCTTCGACCGCTCCGAGCTTGCCGTCATCGAAGGCCAGCTCTTCAGCCTGCTCGGCACGGCGGCGCGCCTGCAGGCGGAGCAGGACGAGAAGACCGAGATCAGCTTCGATCCCGAACTGCTCAAGGCCGTTGCCACCGATCCGGAGGCGGCTGAAATCGTCGCCGGCCAGAAGCGGCTGATGGCTGCCCGCGCCGAAACGCGCGGCAAGCAGGCCGGCCAGCTTCAGGAGAAGAAGGCGCAGATCGCCAAGCAGAACGAGGGCCTGGAAAGCCGCATCAAGGCGCTGGAAACCCAGCTCGGCCTGATCGGCAAGGAGCTGGAGGCCCAGAACAAGCTGCTCGCCCAGTCGCTGACCAATGCCAGCCGCGTGCTGGCGCTGCAGCGGGAAGAGGCGGAAATCCTCGGCACGATCAGCCAGGCCCGCGCCAATATCGCGGAAAATGCCGGCCGCGTTGCCGAGATCGAGATCGCCATCCTCAACATCCATTCGACGGTGCGCGAGGAAGCGACGACGGCGCTGCGCGAGATCGAGGCGAAGGTCGCCGAGCTCAAGGAAAACCGCAACGCCAAGCTGGAGACGCTGAGCCGCATGGACATCACCGCGCCGATGGCCGGCGTCGTGCTCGGCATGCAGGTCCACGCGCTGCGCTCGGTCATCCGCCCGGCCGATCCGCTGCTCTACATCATCCCGCAGGAGCAGGACCTCATCATCACCACGCAGATCTCGCCGACGCAGATCGATCAGGTCCATATCGGCCAGAAGGCGCATATCCGCTTTGCCGCCTTCGATCACCGCTCGACGCCGGAAATCTTCGGCCATGTGACGAAGGTCGCCGCCGACGTGCTCGCCGACCAGCGCACCGGCGCCACCTACTACAAGGCGGAGATCAAGCCGGACAGCGGCGAGATGGCCAAGCTCGGCGACAAGCATGTCATGCCCGGCATGCCGGTGGAAACCTTCATCCAGACCTCCGAGCGCTCGCCGCTGGAATATCTGGTGAAGCCGCTCGCCGATTATTTCGCCAAGGCATTCCGGGAAAGATGAATCGGTCGGGAAGTGGAGAGAAGGCGTAATTTTCGGTAAATTTAGCGGGTTGAAACATTCGTCCCCGAGGCGTAGGGCGGGCGGAAGAACAATTCGTGGAGTAAAACCGTGAAAGCCATCGCCTCTCTTTCCGCCTTTGTCGGAAAGACCTTTGCCCTCTGGGTCATTCTTTTCGCCGTGCTCGGCTTCGTCCTTCCCGATACGTTCAAGCAACTGACGCCCTATATCGTCACCCTGCTTGGAATCATCATGTTCGGCATGGGCCTGACGCTGTCGCTGGATGACTTCAAGGAAGTCGCCAGGCGCCCGGTGGATGTCGGCATCGGCGTGGCCGCACAGTTCCTCATCATGCCGATCGTCGCCGTGATCCTGACGATGATCATCCCCATGTCGCCGGAAGTCGCCGCGGGCGTCATCCTCGTCGGCTGCTGCCCGGGCGGCACGTCCAGCAATGTCATGACCTATCTGTCGAAGGGTGATGTCGCGCTCAGCGTCGCCTGCACCAGCGTGACGACGCTGGCGGCGCCGATCGTCACGCCTTTCCTCGTCTGGCTCTTCGCCAGCCAGTTCCTGCCGGTCGATGCCATGGCCATGTTCATCAGCATCGTGAAGGTCATTCTCCTGCCGCTCGCGCTCGGCTTCCTGCTGCAGAAGCTGCTGCCCGGCATGGTAAAGGCGGCGGTTCCGGCCCTGCCGCTCGTCAGCGTCGTCGGCATCGTGCTCATCGTCGCTGCCGTCGTCGGCGCCAGCAAGGCGGCAATCGCCTCGTCGGGCCTGATGATCTTCGCCGTCGTCGTGCTGCACAACGGGATCGGCTATCTGCTCGGCTACCTCGCCGCGCGCGCGTCCGGGCTTTCGGTCGCCAAGCGCAAGGCGATCGCCATCGAGGTCGGCATGCAGAACAGCGGCCTTGGCGCAGCGCTTGCCAACGCGCATTTTTCGCCGGTCGCCGCCGTTCCGAGCGCCATCTTCAGCGTCTGGCACAATATTTCCGGCGCGCTGATCGCGAACTACTTTTCGCAGGTACCGAACGATGAGGATGCCGGCCGGCTCGAGACGCAGGCGCGCTGATCGCCGAGGGAGAGAGGGCGTCCCTGACCGACCGCTGATGGAACAATTCGCTGCCTCGGCCATTTCCCGGTCAACACAACGGTTTGGGAAAGGAAACTTCGATGGCTCGGGCTTTGATCCTCTGGTTGATGGGCGTTCCGCTCTTCGTCGTGCTCCTGCTCTGGTACTTCTTCTTCTGAGCGTACGACACAGGAAAAAGGGGCCGTTGCGGCCCCTTTTTTGTTCTCGAAGCTGACGCGGCCCCTCATCCGCCTGCCGGCACCTTCTCCCCGCAAGCGGGGAGAAGGGATATGCCGCGCTGCCATGGATGTCCGGGAAACCCTTGCCTCCCTTTCCTTCTCCCCGCTTGCGGGGAGAAGGTCGCGGCAGCGGGATGAGGGGCCTTGCGCTAAACCCTATTCGTCGAGATCCGCCAGGATTTCCGCCGCCCGGCCGACACTGGTGTGGCGCACGTCCACGTCCTGACGGCGGCTCGCGAAGAGTTCTGTTGCCATGATCTTTTCGGCCAGATCGGCCGGCAGGGAGAGCAGCACGCGCTGGTCGTCCTTGTGGATGCCGCCGAGTTCCGAGCGGCGTCCGGTGATCATGCCGCCGGCCACCGTGTTGTTGGTGTCGGGGTCGATCAGGATGAACGCGCCGGTCGTGCGGTTCTGCTCGTAGGTGTCGAAGATCGCCTGTTCGTCGAAGGTGAGATGCACCTTGCCGATGGCGTTCATGCCAAGCTTTTCGGCCGAACTCCACTTCGAGGTTTTGAGGTCGAGCTGGCTTATCGGATCGACGCTGACGCGCTGGCGGCGCGAGCCGCTCTTCAGCCAGTAACGCTTGCCGGGTTCGATGCCCTCGGGCTGGAGCGCGACGAGCTGCGCGTCAAAACCGCGGCCGGTCATCGGCTGGCTGTCGATGGCGACGATCATGTCGCCGCGCGAAACGTCCACCTGGCGGTCGAGCACGAGCGTGATGGCATCGCCCGCGACGGCGGCGTTGCGCACGAGGTCGAAGGTGACGATCTTGGTGACGTTCGCCACCATGCCGGAGGGCAGGATGACCACGCTGTCGCCCGGCTTCACCGAGCCGCCGGCAACCGTACCCTGATAGCCGCGAAAGCTTTCGCCGGGGCGGGAGACGCGCTGCACCGGCAGGCGGAAGCCGACCGTCTGGTTCGAGCGGGTGGTGGCCTTCTCCAGCGTCTCGACCAGCGTCGGGCCGTCATACCAGGGCATGGCGGCGCTGCCGTCATAGACGACGTTCTCGCCCTTCAGCGCCGACATCGGAATGGCGGTGATCTGCTTGACACCGAGCGTCAGCGCGAATTCCTTGAAATCGTGCGTGATCTGCTCGAAACGGGCGCGCTCATAGTTGGTCAGGTCGATCTTGTTGACGGCGAGCACGAACTGCCGGATGCCCATCAGCGAGGCGATGGTCGCGTGGCGGCGCGTCTGTTCGAGGATGCCGGCACGGGCGTCGACCAGCAGAACGGCAAGGTCGGCCGTCGAAGCGCCGGTCGCCATGTTGCGGGTGTACTGCTCGTGGCCGGGCGTGTCGGCGACGATGAACGAGCGGCGGTCCGTCGAGAAGTAGCGATAGGCGACGTCGATGGTGATGCCCTGTTCGCGTTCGGCCTGGAGGCCGTCGAGCAGCAGGGCGAAATCGGGCAGGCCGAGGTCGTTCTGCTTGCCGGAACTATCACGCTCCAGCGTTGCGGCCTGGTCTTCCTTGACGGCCTTGGTGTCCCAGAGCAGGCGGCCGATCAGCGTCGACTTGCCGTCGTCGACCGAGCCGCAGGTGATGAGGCGAAGCGGGCGGGAATCGCGGATCGCCCGAACCTGATCAATGGCCGGCTCTCCTACGGGGAGAAGCACTTCGGCGGTTGCAGTGGCGGAAACGGTCATCTCAGAAATACCCTTCGCGTTTCTTCTTTTCCATGGAGCCGGACTGGTCGCGGTCGATCGCGCGGCCCTGACGTTCGGAGACGGTGGCGGTCTCCAGTTCAGTGATGATGTCGTCGAGCGTCGTGGCTTGCGAGCGGATCGCCCCGGTCAGCGGGAAGCAGCCGAGCGTGCGGAAGCGGATGACGCCTTCCTGCTTGACTTCGCCGGGCAAGAGTTCGAGGCGCGGATCCTCGGCGAGGATCATCATGCCGTCGCGCTCCACGTAAGGCCGCTTCTCCGCGAAATAGAGCGGTACGATCGGGATGTCTTCGGCCTGGATGTAGCGCCAGATGTCGACCTCGGTCCAGTTGGACAGCGGGAAGGCGCGCACGCTTTCGCCCTGGCGGATCATGCCGTTGTAGACGTTCCACAGTTCCGGGCGCTGGTTGCGCGGATCCCAGCGGTGATCCGGCGTGCGGAAGGAGTAGATGCGCTCCTTGGCGCGCGAGGCTTCCTCGTCGCGCCGCGCGCCGCCGAAGGCCGCGTCGAACTTGCCGGCGTCGAGCGCATGGCGCAGCGCCTCGGTCTTCATGATGTCCGTGTAGAGCGCGGAACCATGGGTGAAGGGCGTGACGTTCTCAGCCGCGCCGCGCGGATTGACGTGCTCGATCAGGTCGAGGAAGTAGTCCTTCACGATCTTGTCGCGGAAGGTGATCATCTCGGCGAATTTCCAGCCCGTGTTGACGTGCAGCAGCGGGAAGGGCACGCGGCCGGGATAGAAGGCCTTGCGCGCCAGATGCAGGAGAACCGAGGAATCCTTGCCGATGGAATAGAGCATCACCGGCCGTTCGAATTCGGCGGCGACTTCGCGGAAGATGTGGATTGCTTCGTTTTCCAGCGCCTTCAGATGCGGATCGAGCGGGGGCTTGGGCGTTGCGTTGTGCTTCGCTTCCGCTTCGTGACGGGTATCGGACATGAAAGGGGTAACTCCGGATAACTGTGCCTGTCGAGGCGAATGGTTTTTTAAAGGGCGCTCGATTCGAGGGAGGGGAGTGCCGATTCGGGAACGTGCAGGCCGCATTCGCGCTTTTCGTCGTTTTCCCACCACCAGCGGCCGGCCCGTTCGGGTTCGCCCGGCTTGATGGCGCGCGTACAGGGCTCGCAGCCGATCGAGGGATAACCGCGCTTGTGCATCGGGTTCACCGGAACGGCATTGTCGGCCACATAGGCGTTGATGCGCTCGATATCCCAATCCGCCAGCGGGTTGATCTTGATCAGGCCCCGTTCCGCGTCGAACTCCGCGAACGGCGTGTCGGCACGGTTGCCGGACTGGCCGCGGCGCAGGCCGGTGATCCAGAAGGATGCCCCTTCGAGTGCGCGCGCAAGCGGCTTCAGCTTGCGCACGCCACAACAGGCGTGGCGGGCTTCGACGCTCTCGTAGAAGCCGTTGAGGCCGTATTGCGCGGCATAGGCGTCGATATCCTCCTTACGGGGATGATAGCGCGTGATGGTGATGCCGTACTGGTCCTCGGTCTCGGCAATGAGATCGACGGTCTCCTTGAAGAGCCGGCCGGTCTCCAGCGTCGAAACGTCGATCGGCAGGCGTTCGGTGCCGATGGCGGCGGTGATCACCTGGTCCTCGATGCCGAGGCTGGTGGTGAACACGGCGCGCCCGCCCAGCCCGGCCACCAGCGCAAGACGGCCGGCAAGGTCGAGTTCGGCGAGTTTGTCATTCAGGGCCTGCGCGGTCCCGTTTCCGGTAAGAGCAGTCATTCGTTCGGTGCCTTTATGAGAAGTTGCCGGATTATCGCAGCCTTGTCCCCCGCGAGACAGCAAAACGGATTTCTGAAACACCGGCGCGGGAGCAAATATCTCTCCATCTCGCGCCACGGGCAGAAATCCTGCCGCCTTGGATCGACGCCGAGAGGGGCTTTAAAAAACTTGACATAAAAAATCAGATTTAATAGCTGAGTATCAAATTCAGGTATTATGCGCGCGTGCGCCCGACAGGAAGGAACGAGCAAATGGCGATCAAGATTTCGGTCAAGGATGCGAACAAGGATGGCAAGGGCATCAACTTCGGCTCTTACCTCGCCAACTTCGACAAGACCTACCTCCGCGATGGCTACGGCTCCTTCAACAGCACGGACCCGATGGCCATGAGCGGCACGCAATACGCCAGCACCAATGCCAAGGACTATGGCGTCGTGCTCACCTCCGGCAAGGCGAAGTGGGACTACGATCTGGCGACCCACAAGATCTCCGGCTCGCTGAACGCAATCACCTTCGGCAACAAGGTCGAGCTCGTCGGTTCCCGCTTCAAGTCGGTCTCCGATATCGAGATCACCGGCCTCAACGTGACGGACAAGACCCTCAGCGGCAAGATCCTGAGCGACATCATGGGCGGCAAGAACACCGATGGCGGCGCGACGACCAGCCTCGAGAAAATCCTCAAGGCAAATGCCATCGAGTTCTCCGGCAGCACCGGCAGCGATACCTTCACCGGTTTCGGCAAGGCCGACAAGATCTCCGGCAACAACGGCAACGACACGCTGAAAGGCGGCGGCGGCAACGACACGATTTCCGGCGGCTCGGGCAATGACAAGCTCTATGGCGATTCCGGCAACGACAAGCTTTCGGGCGGGACCGGCAACGACACGCTCGACGGCGGTACGGGCAATGACAGGCTGACCGGCGGCTCCGGCAACGATGTCTTCATCTTCAAGAAGGGCCAGGGCAACGACACGATCACCGACTTCCAGGCCGGCAGCGCCAAGGGTGACGTGATCCGCCTCGACAAGTCGGTCCTGTCGAACTTCAACGACGTGCTTTCGCACGCCACCGAAAAGTCAGGCGATCTCGTCATCGAATACGGCAAGAACAGCATCAAGCTCGAAGGCATCGACAAGGCAGACCTTCACGCCAACGATTTCTTCTTCTTCTGAGCCTCCGGTCGGAAGCGGACAGGAAGGGCCGGGCGATTGCCCGGCCTTTTCATTTGGGTAAGGCCGTTCAACTATCCTTGAACGGCCTTACCCGGTGAGGCGTGTATCCTGTCTGTCGGGGCAGAACCGACAGAGGAAAATGCCATGCAAGCTGCAACAACCAGAATGGTCGTCCTTGCCGCTGCCGCGTCGATGACCACTTTCGCCGCCTTCGCCCATCACGGCTGGGGTTGGGCCGAAGAGGCGCAGAGCGACCTCACCGGCACGATCCGCACCGTGTCGATCGCACCGCCGCACCCCTCGCTGGACGTCGAAACGGCCTCGGACGGCGTGTGGAAGATCGAACTCGGCAATCCACGCCAGACGCAGCGGTCCGGCTTTGCCCAAGACTCGGCAAAGCCCGGCGACACGATCGTCGTCCTGGGCAACCGTTCGCTCGACCAGACGGAAAAGCGCATGAAGGCCGTGCGCATCACCGTTGCCGGAAAAGTCTTCGACATCTATCCCGAGCGCATTCAAACGAACTGACGAGGCGGACATGGAGGCGCTCGCCTGGCTCTCGACGACGCCGGCCGCCGCCGCCGCGCTGAAGGCGTCCGGCACGTTCTATCTCCTCGTCAACGCCGCCCACATCCTGGCGATCGGCCTCATCGTCGGCGCTATCCTGCCGCTCGATCTGCGCCTCATCGGCGTCTTGCGGACACCGCCGGTCGCGACCATCGGGCCGCTGTTGTCACGCACAGCAGGGATCGGCGTTGCCGCGGCGGTCGCGACCGGCCTTTGTCTCTTCTCCGTGCGTCCGCAGGAATACGCCGAAAACCCCGCCTTCCTCGCCAAGGTCGCGCTCATCGCCCTCGGCGTCCTTAATGCGGTTGTTCTGCACGCCCGCGGCGCGTGGCGCGGGGTGATCGAGACGGACAGCGTGCCGCCTCTCGTGCGCGCGCAGGCGCTGTTGTCGCTGGCCGTCTGGATCGGTGCGGTGCTGGCAGGGCGCTGGATCGCCTTCATCTGATTGTGCGCTCGGGGTCAGGCGTCAGGGTGCCCCAGCGCTCGTCCCAGAGATCCTCCTCGTCGACGACGACCAGCTCGCGCGGTGCCGGCGCGCCGGCGATCACCTGCTCTGCGCCGGCGAGCGCCTCCTCGACGGGAATGGGGATCGTGTCGCGGCCCTGTGCCGGGTCGGTGAGGAAAGCGCAGGGACCGCCAAGGCCTTCGATCAGTGTGACGACGAGGTCGGTCTCCTTGCGGATATGACGATGCGAAACCTTTTTGTAGATTGCCACAGGGTCCCCCTTTGAGGCGATTGCCCGCCTCAACACCTTGCAACCATTAAGGTTCCGAACTTCTTACCGGTCGCTCACCGCCGCGCGCGGGTTCTTCCAAGGCTCCTGGTTGGAGCGGGCGAGCGGCTGCCTGCCAAGGATGTGGTCGGCTGCCTTCTCGCCGGTCATGATCGACGGCGCGTTGAGGTTGCCGTAGGTGACATGCGGGAAGATCGAACTGTCCGCGATGCGAAGACCCTCGACGCCGATGACGCGGGTTTCCGGATCGACCACCGCCATCGGGTCGCTCGCCGCGCCCATGCGGCAGGTGCCGCAGGGGTGATAGGCGCTCTCCAAGTGCTCGCGCAGGAAGGCGTCGATCTCCGCGTCCGTCTCGACCTTCGCGCCCGGCTGGATTTCCGGCCCGCGGAATTCGTCGAACGCCTGCTGGCCGAAAATTTCGCGGGTGAGGCGCACGCAATGGCGGAACTTGATCCAGTCTTCCTCGTGGCTCATGTAGTTGAAGCGGATGACCGGATCGGCCATCGGATCGGACGAGCGCAGCGTCACGCTGCCCCGCGATTTCGAAAGGTTATAACCGACATGGGCCTGGAAACCGTGGCTCTTGGCCGCCGCCTTGCCGTCGTAGGAAATCGCGACGGGCAGGAAGTGATACTGGATATCCGGCTGCTTCAGCCCCGGCGCGGAGCGCAGGAACGCGC
Source organism: Shinella sp. JR1-6 (assembly GCF_004284735.1). NCBI lineage: Bacteria > Pseudomonadati > Pseudomonadota > Alphaproteobacteria > Hyphomicrobiales > Rhizobiaceae > Shinella > Shinella sp. JR1-6. The sequence continues at coordinate 16,662 of NZ_SHMI01000003.1, forward strand.
AGGCCTCGAACTGGTTGGACGCGCCAAGGCCCCCCTTGGAGAGAAGCCACTGCGCCCCCGCCACGCCCTGCCAGAACCAGGGCAGCCAGGAATAGAGCGAGACCGGCTTGGTTGAGACCTGCTGGAAGTAGAATTCCATATGGTCCTGCAGGTTGGCGCCGACGCCTGGCCGGTCGACCTTCACCTCGATCCCCATATCCTTGAGGTGCTGGCCGGGGCCGATGCCCGACAGCATCAGCAGTTTCGGCGAGTTGAACGAGGAGGCGGAGACGACCACCTCGCGGTTTGCCTTCACGAGTTCGACCTTGCCGTTCCGCTCGATCTCGACGCCGACCGCCCGGCCATTCTCGATGACGATCTTTCGGGCAAAGCAGCGGACCAGCGAGACGTTCGGCCGCTTCATGGCGGGGCGCAGATACGCATTCGCCGCCGACCAGCGACGGCCGTCGTGGATCGTCTGCTCCATCAGGCCGAAGCCTTCCTGCTTGGAGCCGTTATAGTCCTCCGTCAGCTCGAAGCCCGCCTGGCTGCCGGCCTGGATGAAGGCGTGGAAGAGGGGGTTCGTCACCGGCCCGCGCCGCACATGCAGCGGCCCGTCGGTGCCGCGCCAGCCGGCCTCGCCGCCGCTGGAGGTCTCCATGCGCTTGTAGTAGGGCAGCACGTCCGCATAGGCCCAACCCTGCGCGCCGAGCGCCTCCCAGCGGTTGAAGTCTTCCGCATGGCCGCGCACATAGACAAGGCCGTTGATCGACGACGAGCCGCCGATCACCTTTCCGCGCGGCGCGGTGATCCGGCGGTTGTTGAGGTGTGGCTCGGGCTCGGAAAGGTAGCCCCAGTTATAACGCTTCATGCTCATCGGCCAGGCAAGCGCTGCCGGCATCTGGATGAACGGCCCGATATCCGAGCCGCCATATTCCAGCACCATGACCGTATGCTTGCCGTCATCCGAGAGTCGGTAGGCAATCGCCGAGCCGGCGGAGCCGGAGCCGATGATGATGTAGTCTGCGTTCTGCATGGTGAACTTCGCTTTCCCCTAAAATGCCCCTCATCCGGCTGCCGCCACCTTCTCCCCGCAGGCGGGGAGAAGGGATGTGCCGCGCCGTTTTCCGTTCTCTGGACGTGCGTAAGGCACGTTCCCTCTCCCCGCTTGCGGGGAGAGGGCTAGGGTGAGGGGCAACCCCTCAATACGGCGCCTCGACCTTGCCCATCGACACGTACACCGTCTTCAGCTCGGAATAGTGCTCCAGCGCCGCCAGCGAATTCTCGCGGCCGAAGCCGGATTGTTTGGAGCCGCCGAAGGGGATTTCCACGGGGGCGAGGTTGTAGGTGTTGATCCAGAGCGTGCCGGCTTCGAGCTGGTCGACGACGCGGTGGGCGCGGGTGATATCCGTCGTGAAGACGCCGCCGGAAAGGCCGAATTCTGTGGCGTTGCCGCGGGCGATCACCTCGTCCTCGCTGTCGAAATCGAGCACGCACATGACGGGGCCGAAGATTTCCTCGCGGGCGATGGTCATCTCGTCGGTGACGTCGGCGAAAACGGTCGGCTGGATATAGGTGCCTTCGCCCGACACGTCGTTCGGAATGCCGCCGCCGGTCAGCAGCGTCGCGCCTTCGGCCTTGCCTTTTTCGATATAGTCCAGAACCTTGTCGCGCTGGGCTTTCGAGACCATCGGGCCGAGCTGCGTCGCCTCATCCATGGGGTCGCCGATAACGATCTTTTCCGTGCGCTCTTTCAAGCGAGACAGGAACCTTTCCTTGATGCCCTTCTGCACGAAGACGCGGGTGCCGTTCGAGCAGACCTGGCCGGTCGAATAGAAATTGCCGAGCATCGCGCCGCCGATGGCGCTTTCAAGGTCCGCATCGTCGAAGACGATGAGCGGCGACTTGCCGCCGAGTTCCATCGTGACGTGCTTGAGGTCGGAGGCCGCCGCGCCCGCCACCTTCTTGCCCGTCGGCACGGAGCCGGTCAGCGAGACCTTGGCGACGTCAGGATGGTTGACGAGCAGCGGGCCGGTGGAGCGGTCGCCCTGTATGACGTTGTAGAGACCCTTCGGCAGGCCGGCCTCGATGAGGATTTCCGCGATCTTCAGCGCGCCGAGCGGGGTGTTTTCCGAAGGCTTGAAGACCATGGCATTGCCGCAGACGAGGGCCGGCGCGCCCTTCCAGCAGGCGATCTGCTGCGGGTAGTTCCAGGCGCCGATGCCGACGCACACGCCGAGTGGCACGCGCTTGGTGAAGGCGAAATCCTGGCCGAGCGGGATATAGTCACCGTTGAGGCCGGCGGCCGCGATGCCGCCGAAGAATTCGAAGGCGTCGGCGCCCGAAGTCGGATCGGCGATGATCGTCTCCTGGATCGGCTTGCCCGTGTCGAGCGTTTCGAGTTCGGAAAGCGCGCGGTTGCGTTCGCGCATGATCTCGGCGGCCCGCTTCAGGATGCGGCCGCGCGCGGTCGGGCTCATCGCGGCCCATTCCTTCTGCGCGCGCTTGGCGGACGCGATCGCCTTTTCGACGATGGCCGGCGTTGCGGCGTGGAGGCGGGCGATCACCTCGCCGGTGGCGGGGTAGATGCTGTCGAAGGGCGTGCCGGCGGTGTCTTCCACATAGTCGCCGTCGATGAAGTGCGAGGCTTTCGGTTGGGCTTTCATCTCATTCTCCCCGCGGGTAGCGTTTGGATTCCTCGAGATTGTCGAGGTTCATGTGGTTGCGCATGTAACGTTCGGACGCCTTCTGCAGCGGCTGGTGGTCCCAGGGATAATAGGCCCCGTTCCTCAGCGCTTCGTAGACCACCCAGCGCCGCGCCTGGCTTTCGCGAACGCTCGCGTCGAAGGCCTCCATGTCCCAGCGCGCTTCGCGCATCTGCCTAAAGGCGGCGAGCGTCGCCTTGATGACGGGATCGTCGGAGGCCGCAAGGTTCGTCAGCTCCAGCGGGTCGGCGTCGAGGTCGTAAAGCTGTTCCGGGTCGAGTTCGCAGTGGATGTATTTCCACTTGCCCTCGCGGATGCCGACGACGGGTGCATAGGAGGCCTCGGCCGCATATTCCATCAGCACGGGCGCGGTCCGCTCGGCGCCGTTGATGACCGGCAAGAGGCTCTCGCCGTCCGTCCAGGGCATGACCTCTTCCATGGAAATGCCGGCGAGGTCGCAGAGCGTCGGCGTGACATCGAGGTTCGACGTCGGCGCAAGGTGCAGGCCGGAGGTGACGCCCGGGCCCGCAATCATCAGCGGCACGCGGGCCGAACCCTCGAAAAAGTTCATCTTGAACCACAGGCCGCGCTCGCCGAGCATGTCGCCGTGATCCGAGCAGAAGAGGATCAGTGTTTTGTCCAGCATGCGCGTGCGCGTCAGCGTATCGACGAGTTCGCCGACCTTCTCGTCGAGATAGGAAATGTTGGCGAAATAGGCCTGGCGCGAGCGGCGCACGTCCTCGCCGCTGATGGCGAATTTGGCATAGTCGCAGGAATGCAGGATGCGGGCGGAATGCGGGTCCTGGCTCTCGAGCATGCCGACCTCGGGCAGAAGGTGCGCGCAGTCCTCGTAGAGATCCCAGAATTTTCTCCGCGCCACGTAAGGGTCGTGCGGATGGGTGAAGGAGACGGTGAGGCACCAGGGGCGGCGCGCGTCGTCGTCGTTTTCGCGGGAGAGATGATAGAGCTTCTGGTTGGCGAGGAAGGCGACCTCGTCGTCATACTCCATCTGGTTGGTGATCTCGGCAACACCGGCGCCCGTCACCGACCCCATATTGTGATACCACCAGTCGATGCGTTCGCCCGGCTTGCGGTAATCCGGCGTCCAGCCGAAATCGGCGGGGTAGATGTCCGTCGTCAGCCGCTCCTCGAAGCCGTGCAGCTGGTCCGGCCCGACGAAGTGCATTTTTCCCGACAGCGCCGTGTAGTAGCCGGCGCGGCGCAGGTGATGGGCGAAGGTCGGGATCGAGGAGATGTATTCGGCGGCGTTGTCATAGACCTGCGTGCGGCTCGGAAGCTGGCCGGCCATGAAGGAGGCGCGGGCCGGCGCGCAGAGCGGGGAAGAGGTGTAGTTGTTGCGGAACCGCGCCGAGCGCGCCGCGAGCGCCTTCATGTGCGGCGCATGCAGGAAATCCGCCGGCCCGTCCGGGAAGAACTTTCCGTTGAGCTGATCGACCATGATGATCAGGATGTTCGGCTTGCTGGCGGTCACGGGCAGATCCTTGAAGGGGAAGCGAGGTTTTGACAGTTCTATCGCTGCGCGGCGACGGAAGGCCGCCGCCCTGCGGCGGGCGGGGGCGATCCTGCGACAACCCCGGCCGCACCTGATGCCGCCAGCTGCGCCTGCACATAACTCTCCGTCAGCGCGATCGAGGATTCGATGCTGACCGGCGCGGATCTCAGGCCCTGCCGCAGGTAGAGCCCGTCGATCATTGCTGCCGCCCCGTCGGCGATCTCCCCCGCGGTCCCGGCCGGGCAGAGTTGCTTGAGGCTCGACAGGAGATTGGAGTTCAGCCGCCGTGCATAGACGACGAGGAGACGGCGCACCGCTTCCGAACGCTGGGCCTCGGTATAGAAGGCAAGCCAGGCGGCGACCGTTTCCGGCGCAAACTGGTGCGCCTGGAAGTTCACGCGGATGATCGCCGAGAGCCGTTCCCGTGGCGTTTCCGCCGCCCCGAGCGCCGCCACCGCATCGGCGCGCAGCTGGCGCAGCAGGCTGCGGATCGTCTCGATGACGAGCTGTTCCTTCGAGCCGAAATAGTGATGGGCAAGGGCGGGGGACACGCCGGCATGGCGGGCGATTTCCGACATGGTGACAGCCAGCGAGCCATGATCGCCGACCGCCCTCAGCGTCGCGTCCACCAGCGCCTTGCGGCGCACCGGCTCCATTCCAACTTTCGGCATGGCGTTTTCCTGATTTTCTGCAAGGGTATTTTTAATTGATCGATCAATCAATAAAAATCTTTGCGCTTCGCGCTGCGTCAATTCGCTGTCGCGAAGAGGGAGCGTTCCGTGTTAGCCTGCCTTTGTTTTCATTCTTCTTTCGAGGTGCAACATGGTCCTCTCTCCCGGAATGAACCCCCTCTCGGACGTGCGCGCAAAATGGGGCTGGTTCGTCGCGCTCGGCGTCGTCCTGCTCGTCTTCGGCGGCATCGCCGCGGCCAATCTCTTCTGGGCGACGGTCGCTTCGGTCTATTATGTCGGCATGCTGATGATCGTCGGCGGCGTGGTGCATCTCGCCCATGCCTTCCAGGTCAAGGCCTGGCGGGAGACGATCGCCTGGGCGCTGAGTGCACTGCTCTATCTTGCCGCCGGCGTGCTCGCCTTCGTCAATCCGGTACTGACCTCGGCCGTGCTGACCCTGCTGATGGCGGCCGCGCTCCTCGTCGCGGGGCTGTTCCGCATCTTCGCGGCCCTGCGGGTCCGGCCGGAAAAGGGCTGGGGCTGGCTGCTTGCCGGCGGCATCGTCACGGCGCTCGCAGGCCTCGTCTTCCTCATCGGCTGGCCGGTCAACAGCCTCTGGCTGCTCGGCCTGTTCCTCGCTTTCGACCTTGCCATGCAGGGCTGGGCGCTGATCGCCTTCGGCCTGGCGCTGCGGAAGTAGCCACCCGTTCAGCCGCCCCGCCGGGTGCCGGTGGGGTGGCGTTTGACAGGCGGGACGGCAAGGCCTAGAAAAATCGCGTGGGATGGGGATGGAGCTCCCCGGCAACCGCCGTTTGACCGGCTGATAGCTCCTGCCAAGACCGGCCAGCGATGGCCGTCGGCGGCGGGAGCATGTTCTGCAACCGCCCGAGGGCGGTTTTTTGTTGTCCGGATGTCGCATCAACGGACTGTGAGGGCAACGCACATGAGCTATCTGATCGTCTTTCTCGGCGCGGGCATCGGCGGGGCCGGGCGCCATGGGGTGAATGTGCTGGCCGCCCGGCTGTTCGGCACGGCCTTTCCCGCCGGCACGCTCGCCATCAACGTGCTCGGCTGCCTTCTGATGGGGCTGATCGCCGGTATCTTCGCCTTCCGCGGTCACCTGCCGCAGGAGATGCGGCTGTTCCTGACGACGGGTATCCTCGGCGGCTTCACCACCTTTTCCGCCTTCTCGCTCGATGCGGCGCTGCTCTGGGAGCGCGGCGAAGCGGGGCTGGCGGTGCTTTATGTCGGCGCATCAGTAATTTTTTCGCTGCTCGCCGTGGCGGCGGGACTTGCAGTTTCACGTCTTATGCTCGCAGGAGGTGCAATGTGAAGGCGCTCCTGACGTCCTGGCAGGTCTGGGCGCTCGGCTCGGCGGTCTTTGCCGCGCTGACGGCGGTCTTCGCCAAGATCGGCATCTCCGAGGTCAATTCCGACTTCGCGACCTTCGTGCGCACCGTCGTCATCCTCCTGGCGCTCGCCCTCATGCTGACGCTGGCCGGGAACTGGCAGGCGCCGGGCTCGGTGCCGGCAAGAAGCTGGATTTTCCTCATTCTCTCGGGCCTTGCGACCGGAGCCTCCTGGCTTTGTTACTTCCGCGCGCTGCAGATCGGCAAGGCCGCCCAGGTCGCGCCGGTCGACAAGCTTTCCGTCGTTCTGGTCGCCATCTTCGCCGTTCTGTTCCTCGGCGAACAGCTTTCCACGGCCCATTGGATCGCCGTCCTGATGATCGGCGGCGGCGCCTTGCTGCTGGCTCTGCCTATATGAGGGAATTCTTTTTCAACTCCTTGTAGTCATTGAGATTTCACCGAACTGTCACAGTACGGAAACGATTTTTTCAGGTCTCGGCGGAGAAACTTCGCGGCAACGTCCACGTCTCGGAGCCGCGCATGTCCGCCGCCGAACTGCTTGCCCTTCGCCGCTTCGGGGATGGCGAGATCGTCACGCTCGCCAAGCTGGTCATCGAAACGGCCTTCCAGCCGATCGTCGAGGCTGCGACAGGGGCGGTCTTCGGCTACGAATCGCTGATGCGCGGCTTCGATCGCCTCGGCTTCCGCTCGCCGCTCGACCTGATCGACCGGGCGCACGAGGCGGGACAGCTCCTGGCGCTGGAGCACATGGTCAACAGCCGCGCCATCGCTGCCTTCGCCGCGCTGCCGGACTTCCGCTCGCGCACACTCTTCGTCAATCTCGATTCCCGTCTGGTGCCTGACGGCGCCGATCTCGTCGACCGGCTCTCCGGGCATCTCGCTCGCGCCGGCATTCCGGCTTCCTCGATCTGCTTCGAGATCTCCGAGCGCTTCGACAACGACACGCTGCCGGAATTCGCCGTGCTCGTCCGCAAGCTGCGCCTTGCCGGTTTCAAGCTTGCCATCGACGATTTCGGCGTCGGCCACAACGGCCTGAAGCTGCTCTGCGACCACCCGGTCGACTACCTGAAGATCGACCGTCATTTCATCTCCGGCATGGAGAGCGACGCGCGCCGGTGCCATCTCGTGCGCAACACCGTCAATGCCGCCCACGTGCTCGGCATCCGCGTCATCGCCGAGGGGGTGGAGAGCGAGGCGGAGTTCATCGCCTGCCGCGATGCCGGCTGCGATCTCGTGCAGGGCTGGTTCGTGTCGCGTCCGGTCACGGATTTTTCGGCGCTGAGCCCGGTCTATGCGCAGGTCGCGCGGGCCGGCGGGCGGCGCCGCTCCTCCCGCACGCTCGACAGCATCCTCATTCGCCGCGAGATCGAGCAGGTCGCGGTGCTGCGCGAGAACGAGAGCCTGGAATCGGTCTTCGAATTCTTCCGGCGCGATCCGAAACGCACCTTCTTCCCGGTGCTCAACGCCAATGACGAGCCGCGCGGCATCCTGCACGAATACCACGTCAAGGAGCTCTCCTATCACCCCTTCGGCCGCGATCTCCTGAAGAACAAGCTCTACCAGAAGAGCCTGTCGCATTTCGTCACCATGGCGCCGATCGCCGATCTCGACACGCCCGCCGAACAGCTGCTCGACGTCTTCACCGGCATGGGCGGCAACGAATGCGTGATCCTGACGGAGAACCTGCGGTATGCCGGCATCCTCTCGGCCTCCTCGCTCCTGAAGATCATCAACGAGAAGCGCCTGAAGACGGCGGAGGACCAGAACCCGCTGACCGGCCTTCCTGGCAACCGCTCGATCCGCGACTACCTGCAGGACAAGGCGCTCGACGGCGATCAGACCCGATGCCTGTGTTACTTCGATTTCGACAATTTCAAGCCGTTCAACGATCACTACGGCTTCCACAAGGGGGACCTTGCGCTCTCGCTCTTCGCCTCGCTGATGCGCCGCGATTTCGTCGGCGAGGACGTCTTCATCGGCCATGTCGGGGGGGACGATTTCTTCGCGGGCGTTTCCGGACGTTCCGTCGAGGCGGTGCGGGAGGTATTGGAGCGGCTGCTGGCTGATTTTACCCGCGAGGTGCGCTCGCTCTATTCGCCGGAGGATCGGCTGGCCGGAGAGATCCGCGGCCGCGACCGTGCCGGCCAGGAGACGACCTTTCCGCTGATGCGCTGCTCGGCCGTCGTTCTCGTGTTGCCGGAGGGGGAGGTGATCGGCGAGGCGGGGCTGATCAGCAGCCGCATCGCCGGCCTGAAGGCGGATGCCAAGGGCAGCGACGGGGGGCTCGTGCTGTCCTCGGCATCCGCGAACGCAGGGCAGGGGGCCGCCCTCCGTTGATACAGGAGGGCAGGCCCTTTCGAGCCTGCCCCTGCCACGTTAGCGAAGGATCTTCACCGTCTTCGCCTCGTGGTTCTTGCCGGACATGTCGAAGGAGACGGACACCTTCTCGCCAGCCTTCAGCCCGGGATCGTGGAACCCTTTGGGAAGCTGGTAGACGGTGCCATCGGAAAGCGTCAGAGACATCGACGCCTTGTTGTAGTCCTTGACCGTGCCGGTCGCCGTCTGGGCGGCGAGGGCAAGCGCCGGGGTGGCGAGAACCGTGACGATGGCGAGATTGGAAAGAAGAACACGCATCTGTGTCGTCCTGAATTGGCCCCGGGCGGGGCGCTGTGAAACCGTCCGGAAGCGTCGTGTCGCGGCCCCCTGGGGGTGGAGCCGCCGGCGCTCCCCGGCTTCGAGATGGACGGTAGGCCCGGAAAAATCCGTTTTCAAATTAACAAGATTTAATTCTGACTGTCGCGAAACGGCCGGAATTTCAGGGCTTTGCGGCCGAAACTTGGCATATCCGCCGGTAACGTTTCTGTCGCACAAACCCTCGCAAGCGATTCAAAAGATTCGCGCTTTCGGCTAGAATCGCCGCAAGTGAGCGCCACCTCATGCCTGCCGGGAGATAAGCCCATGTCACTTCCCTCATCCATGCCCCATGTCGGGCTCAGCGAACATGGCGGCCCCGACAATCTCGTGGTGATGGAGGGCCGCACGCCACAGCCGAAGCGCGGCGAGATCCTCGTGCGCGTCGCGGCCGCCGGCATCAACCGGCCTGACGTGCTTCAGCGCAAGGGCGATTATCCGCCACCGCCCGATGCCAGCCCCATTCTCGGCCTCGAAATCGCCGGCGAGGTGGTGGCGCTCGGCGAGGACGTCACCGGCTACGCGCTCGGCGACAGGGTCTGCGCGCTGGCCAATGGCGGCGGTTATGCGCAATATTGCGCGGTGCCGGCCGGCCAGGCGCTGCCGTTCCCGAAGGGTTTTGACGCGGTGCAGGCCGCGGCCCTGCCGGAAACCTTCTTCACCGTCTGGGCCAATCTCTTCATGATGGCGGGCCTGAAGCCCGGCGAGAGCGTGCTGATCCACGGCGGGTCGAGCGGCATCGGTACGACGGCGATCCAGCTCGCCAGCGCGCTCGGTTCACGCGTCTTCACGACGGCCGGTACGGCGGAGAAGTGTGCCGCCTGCGTCGATCTCGGCGCCAGCCGGGCGATCAACTACCGCAGCGAGGATTTCTGCGCCGTCATTGCCGAGGAGACCGGCCGGGCCGGCGTCGATGTCATCCTCGACATGATCGGCGCGGCCTATTTCGAGCGGAACCTGAAGTCGCTCGCCCGCGACGGGCGCCTGTCGATCATCGCCTTCCTCGGCGGCACCTTCGCGGAGAAGGTGAGCCTTGCGCCCATCCTGCAGAAGCGCCTGCACCTGATGGGCTCGGCCATGCGCCCGCGCACGGCGGCGGAAAAGCAGGAGATCCGCGACGCGCTCCTGGAGAAGGCCTGGCCGCTCTTGGAGGAGGGGCGCATCGCCCCCGTTATCCACGCCGTCATGCCGTTCAGCGAGGCGGCCGCCGGCCATCGCATGATGGAGCATGGCGATCACATCGGAAAGATCATGCTGACCTTCGAGTAGCGCGCTTCCGGCCGAGGTGGCGGCGCCTCGGCGCGGGGCGGCTCAAGGCGCCTGCTCGATGCGGTCGCGGCCGAGGCGCTTGGCGCTGTAGAGTGCGCGGTCGGCCCGCTCGAACAGGTCCTCCACCGCATTGCCGCAGAATTCCGCGACGCCCGCCGACATGGTGTAGGCGCAGCCGGGGCCGGCACGGTCTTCTGCCCGCGCCACATGGCAGCGAAGGCGCTCCATGGCGTGCATCGCCTCGCCAAGACCGGCGCCCGGCATCAGCATGAGGAATTCCTCCCCGCCGATCCGGGCGAAGAGATCGCCGGCGCGCGATTGCTGCCGTCCCGCCGCGGCAAAATGCCGGAGCACCTCGTCACCCCGGGCGTGACCATAGCGGTCGTTGATCGCCTTGAAATGATCGAGGTCGATAAGCGCGAGCGAGAGCCGCGCACCGTCGCGAAAGGCGATCCGCATTTCCGCGTCCAGCCGGGCCATCGCCGCGCGGCGGTTGAGGAGACCCGTCAGCGGGTCCGTGTCGGCGGCAAGCTGCGCCGCGTCGCGGGCGATCTGCAGCATGCGCTCGTTGGATTTGAGCATGGTGATGTCGGTGAAGACGCTCCACAGCCAGCCGTCGCCCAAAAGCGTCTCGTTCACCAGGAACCAGCGGTCGTCGCCGATGTCGATCTCGAAGGCGCGCTGCGGGCGGCTGCGCCGCTTGGCATGGGCCATGTCCAGGAAGGCATCGATCGGTCCGCTCATCCGCGGGCCGACACCGTTGGCATGGCAGTGGCGCATGATGTCGGCAAAGGTGCGGGCGCCCGGCTGTACGTCGAAAAGCGCGCGAAAGACCATCGAGGCATAGGAAAGCTCGTCCTCCGGTGAAAACAGCGCGAAGGCGACGCCGGACGCGTCGAGCCCGGACAGTATGAGATCCGTTGTGGCCCGGTCCCGGATGAGGGCGAGCGGCAGGATCGCATCGACATGCGTCATGCCGCTCCCGCCCGGCCACCTGTGCCCGTCGTTGCGTTTCACCCGCCGTTTCCTTCTCGTGACCGAATCGTCGGGTGTCGCACCGGACGATCGCCATTGTTTGTGGCAGAAGGTGGCGGGGTCGCAACGAAGACCCTCGGTTTCCGTTAACAAATCCTCAACCCGCCGCCGTGCCCCTTACGGCGGGAAGGCGGAGGGCGAGGAGGATGCCCACGGCAGCCGGCAGGGCGAGCAGCGCATAGAGCCAGCGCGCCGCCGTCAACGCCCCGTCCACGCCGCCGGGGTGCACGAGGCCCGTGGAATTGACGATGACGCCGGCAAGCGCCGCGCCGAAGGCGGCCCCCAGCGCCTGCATGGTGGTGATCGCCGCCGAGGCCTTGTCCGTCTCGCCGGGCGGCGCAAGATGCAGAACGAGGGTGACGAGATGCGCCCAGCCCATGCCGATGCCGAACCCCATGAGGAAGATGAAGACGGTGGCGATCGTGAGCAGCACGAGACCGCTTGCCGGATTGTGCCGGGCGAGCGCGACGACGAGGAGGACGGTCGCCAGCGTCTCGATCAGCGCGCCCGCGACGATCACCCGGTTGGCGCGGCGCCCCTTGAGGCCGGCGGTGGCGAAGGCTGCGATCGTCCAGCCCAGCGCCAGCAGCGCCACGAGATAGCCGGAGACGAGCGGGCTCACGCCATGCAGCACCTGCAGGAAGTAGGGGATATAGATATCCGAGCAGATCGTCACCAGCAGCAAGAGCATGATGAGGTAGACGCGGGCGAGCGGCGAGCCGAGGCTGATCGTGCCCGCCGGCAGCAGCCGTCCCTCGGCCCGGCGCTCGATCGCGACCGTCGCCAGCACCGCAAGCACGGCGGCCGCCGCAAAGGCGCCGCGCAGCACCGGCGCCGCCACGGAACTGGCGAAGGACAGCACCACCACGGCGGCAACGAGCAGTGCGATCTGCAGGAACGGCGTCTTCGTCGTCACGCGCTCGCCTTCGCCCGACGGCAGCAGGCGCGGCGCGGCGACGGTCATCAGCACCGAGAGCGGCACGAGCAGCGCGAAGGCCTCGCGCCAGGCGCTGCCGGCGGCAAAGATGCCGCCGATCGTCGGGCCGAGGAAGGTGGCGATGCCCCAGGCCGCGGCATAGAGCGTCGAAGCCGTGCTCCACAGCGGTTCGGGATAGACATGGCGGATGAAGGCATAGCCGAGCGCCACAAGGAAGCCCGCGCCGAGCCCCTGGACCGCCCGGCCGGCAAGCACCGTCTCCATGGTCGGCGCGATGGCGCAGACGAGGCTGCCGATGCCGAAGAGCAGCGCGCCGGCCCTGTAGCAATGGTTGAGCGTCACCCTTTCCGGCCGCACGGCGACGAAGGTGGAGCCGAGCACGGAAGCCGCCACATAGATCGTCGTCGCCCAGGCGAAGAGCGAAAGGCCGCCGATATCGCGCACGATCGAGGGCATCAGCGTGGCGGTGATATAGGTCTCCACCGCATGCAGCATGATGCCGCCGCCGAGCATCAGCGTGCTGAACAGATAGGCGCGGGAGAACAGGCTGGAAAGCCGCGGTGCGGCATCCTTCGGGATCGTGACACTGTCGGACATGGATAGGCCTTGCGAATTCGAGGCCGAAGACCTCGCATGGGGCACACGGCAGTTCAAGCCGTGACTTTTGGGTGAAAGGGGAGCCGTCAGGCGCGGGGCGTGGCCGATGCCGATGAAAAGCTGCTCGGTAGACGCGGAGGCAGACCTACATCAGATGCCCGGTCCACCAGCCGCGATCGCTGGACACCCTGATCAGCACCATGATCACGGTCGCGATGATGCCGCCGATGAACAGCGCCGTCGCGTGCCGGACATAGGCCGGAGACCCCGCCGTGGCGGCCGGCACCATGGGCTTCAGGATGAAAAGCGCGATCATCACGAGAATGTCGAAGATGACCGAGACGAGGGGCCATGGCGGCAGGGCAAATTCGGTGCCCGGGATGAACACCCTCCACAGGCAGCGCAGGATCAGGAAGCCGGCAACAACCGCAAGAGCGATCGCTGCTCTGGATTGGGAACCTTGCTCGGCCATGCGTCGCTCGCCCCTGAAAGATTGGCGGGTATGAAAGCATGGCCTTGCAGAAACGGCAATCGCGGCGGTGGCCTTCGTCGGCCCTTCCCGGGTCGGGGAAGGGCCGTCGCGCAGGTGAGGCAGGCTTCGCCGGGGCTTACGGGTTCCATTCCCCCGCCACCTGCCGCGTCGCGACATTGAAGCGGTTCCACACGTTGATCGCCGCGATCTCGACGACCAGCGCGGCGAGCGTCTTTTCGTCATAGTGCCGGGCAGCCTCGTTCCAGATCGTATCCGGTACCGGCTCCTCGCGGTCGGCGATGCGCGTCAGAGCCTCGGTCAGCGCCAGAGCGGCCCGTTCCGCGTCCGTGTAGAACGGCGCCTCGCGCCAGGCGGCGACGGAGAGGATGCGCCGGTCGCTCTCGCCGGCCTTCTTCATGATGCGCGGGTGCAGATCGACGCAGAAGCCGCAGCCGTTGATCTGGCTGGCGCGCAGATGCACGAGATGTGCGGTCTTTTCCGGCAGTTCCGTCTTCTGGGCAGCGCCCTGCAGCGCCTGCATGGCCTTCATGACGTCGGGCAGCACGGTAACGATATTGGTCATACGGGATTGCATTTCATCACTCCTTGATTTGTTTTCAGCATCGACGGCAGCGAGCCCTGTCACACCGGTGCGGCTTCGTTCGTCATGGCCATGACGCCGCTGGACGAAGGAGTGTGACCGATGCGCGAAAAAAGTTTCTGGACCGATCGTTTCGAGGCCGAGCGCGGGCGCCTGCGCGCCGTTGCGCTGCGCATGCTGGGCTCCCAGGGCGAGGCCGAGGATGCGGTGCAGGAGGCCTGGCTGCGGCTGGAGCGGGCGGGCGGCGGCGAGATCGACAATCTCGGCGGCTGGCTGACCACCGTCGTCGGCCGCATCTGCCTCGACATGCTGCGCGCCCGCGCCCGGCGACGCGAGGAGCCGATCGACGGCGAGGACGGCGCGGTCCAGCACGCAGATCCCGGCGCGGCGGCGGACGAGCAGGCGGCGCTTGCCGATTCGGTCGGCCTTGCGCTTCTCGTCGTGCTGGAGCGCCTTGCGCCCGCCGAACGCCTCGCCTTCGTGCTGCACGACATGTTCGACGTGCCCTTCGAGGAGATCGGCCGCATCGTCGACCGTTCGCCCGTCGCCGCCCGCCAGCTCGCCAGCCGCGCCCGCCGCCGCGTGCAGGGCCTGCCGGAAACCCCGTCCGCCGATTACGACCGTCGGAAGAACGTCGTCGCGGCCTTCCTCGCCGCCTCGCGCGACGGTGATTTTTCCGGCCTGCTCGCCGTGCTCGATCCCGACGTCGTCTTCCATGCGGACGCCGATGCCGTCCGGCTCGGCTCGCTTGCGGAAATGCACGGCGCCCAGGCCGTGGCGACCAACTTCAAGGGCAAGGCGACGGCGGCAAGGCTCGCGCTCATCGACGGCCAGCTCGGCCTCGCCTTCATTCTCGGCGGCGCGCTCAAGCTCGTCGTGCTCATGGAGGTGGAGGGCGATCACATCATCGCAATCGATTCCATTGCCGATCCCGCGCGCGTTGCGGCTTGCGAGGTGGCGTATCTGTAAAGGGGGGATTCGGGCGGACGGCGCTACACGCCGATGCGTCCGATCGCCGGGATCTTGATCGCCGGGCGGTAGAAATCCACGCCGGCGACGAGGCCCATGATGTGCAGCTCCAGCCCGGAGCGCAGGCCGGCGGAGATGCCGACGAGGCCGTAGAGCGTCGCATGCACGTCCTTGCCGTCGGGATCGATCGCGAAGATCCTGCCCTCCGGCAGGTAGTCGCGCCCGACCGCGTCCGGCGGCAGCACCACGCCGAGTTCCGGCACCGAGCGCAGCACATGCGCGACGAAGGTGTTGGAGTTCGGCCCCGGCCAGATGCGATAGCCACCGGGTTTGGAGTAGGGGTAGGCCGCGATGGCCTTCTCGATCTTCGGGATCAGCCGCGCCGCCTCCTCGCCGCTGACGCTGACCACCACGCGGGGCGTGTTGGAGTACCAGAAGGCGTCCGGCGCATAGCCGTTCTTGCGCACCGGCGTGCCCCAGCCGACCTTGTCGTAGCGGTTGTAGCTTCCGGCGTTCGCCTCGTTGGTGACGATCCAGGCGTGGCTCGCCACCGCGCCCTTGAGGCCGCCCGTCGCGGCGGAGAAGATGTGGATCGTCGCCTGTGGCGTGTCTTCGGCCCCGGGCAGGATGCCGGCGGATTTCCAGTTCGCCTCCCGCCAGTTCTGCGGCCGGTCCTTGATGTACCAGTAGCCCGCCGAGGCGAGCGCCGGCATGAGGTAGATCACGAGGAAGAGGACAAGGACATTCCTCAACAGTTTCATGCGCGGCACCTCCGAAATCGCGTGTGCGGACCCAGGTTTTCGGATAATACCGCACCGGAAACCGGAAATTTGAGGGCATGAACATGGCAAACCCCGTCCTTGTCGAAGTCACCCGCGGCAATCTCGTCGAAAGCCGCCATCGCGGCATGGTCGTCGCGGTCGACGGCGATGGCAAGGTGGTGTTTTCGCAGGGCGATATCGAGGCCGGCGTCTTCCCGCGTTCGGCCTGCAAGGCCATGCAGGGCCTGCCGCTCGTCGAAAGCGGCGCGGCGGACGCCTACGGCTTCGGCAATAGGGAACTGGCGCTCGCCTGTTCTTCGCACAGCGGCGAGCCGGAACATGCAAGCCTTGCCGGTGCCATGCTGGCCGCCGCCGGCGTCGACGAGAGCGTCCTGGAATGCGGCGCCCACTGGTCCTTCGAGCAGCCGGTGCTGATCGGTCAGGCGCGCGGCCTCGAGCGGCCGAGTGCGCTCCACAACAACTGCTCTGGTAAACATGCCGGCTTCGTCTGCGCCGCCTGCCACACCGGCAAGGACCTCAAGGGCTATGTGCGCTACGAGCACCCGGTCCAGGCGGAGATCCGCGGCGTCATGGAAAGCCTGACGGGCGCTGCGCTCGCGACCGACAATTGCGGCGTCGACGGCTGCTCCATCCCCACCTATGCCATGCCGCTGAAGAGCCTCGCGCACGGTTTTGCCAAGATGGCGACCGGCACCGGCCTTGCCCCTGAGCGCGCGAAGGCCGCGCGCCGGCTGATGGAGGCGTGCATGGCCGAGCCCTTCTACGTCGCCGGCACCAAGCGGGCCTGCACGCGGCTGATGAAGACGGCTCCCGGCCGCATCTTCGCCAAGACCGGCGCCGAGGGCGTCTTCTGCGCGGCCATCCCGGAAAAGGGCATCGCCATCGCCCTCAAATGCGAGGACGGCACGACCCGCGCCGCCGAAAGCATGGTCGCCGCCACGCTCGCCCGCTTCTTCGTCGACGAACCCGCCCTCCACGCCGCCCTGATGGCCGAAGCCAACCGCTCCATGTCGAACTGGAACGGCGTTCATGTCGGCGACGTCCGCGTCACGGACGCTTTCGCGGCCTGATCAGGCCTCGATGATCTCCATCCCCGCTTCCCGGTAGGGGGCAAGCGTCTCCGGCGGCAGGCCGGGCGGGAGAAGGAGACCGGTGGCGGCGGCGAGCGGCAGGATCTTCCAGGGCGAGGCGCAGCCGAGTTTTTCCCGCGTCAGCAGGACCCAGGTCGCCGCGGCGTTCTCGGCGATGGTGCGTTTGGTGGCGGCTTCCTCCATGTCGCCGGTGGTGAAGCCGTGCGTCGGATGCGCGGCCGTCACGCCCATGAAGTAGAGATCCGCCTTCAGGCCGCGTATCGCCTCCAGCGCCATGGCGCCGGTCGACACCATCGAATGTCTGTAGAGCCTGCCGCCGATCAGCACGATCTCGGCGGTCGGGTGGCGCTCGAGCTCGCAGGCGATCGTCGGGCTGTGCGTCACCACCGTGAAGGCGAAATTGCGCGGCAGCAGGCGGGCAAGCGCCGCCGTCGTCGTGCCGCCATCGAGGAAGATGACCTGGCCGGGCTCGATCATCGCCGCCGCGCGCGCGCCGAGCGCGGTCTTCTCGTCCGTCGCCACCGCCTGTCGCGCCGAAAAATCCGGCAGCGGTGGAGCGAGCGGCAGCGCGCCGCCATGCACGCGCTTGAGCAGGCCGTCCGCCGCCATTTCCCGAAGATCCCGCCGGATCGTGTCCTCCGACAGGTCGAGTTCCGCGGCGAGCGTCTTTGCGACGATCTCGCCGTCGCGATCGAGACGCTGGGCGATCAGCGTCTTTCTCTGGCTGGTCAGCATATCTGTGCTCCATCTTGACTCTGCACGAAATTACACGAATAATCATGAAATATCCAGAAAATTCCGGATATTTCATGCATCAATGGTAAGGAGTAAGACATGCTGATCCTGATTGCCGGCCCCTATCGTTCGGGCACCGGAGACGATCCCGTGAAGATGACGGAGAACCTGAAGCGGCTGGAGGCGCCGTCCTATGCGCTGTTCAAGGCGGGCCATGTGCCGATGATCGGCGAATGGGTGGCGCTGCCCGTCTGGCATGCGGCCGGGGGCAAGACGGTGGGCGACGCACTGCACGAGGAGATTTTCTACCCGACGGCGCACCGCCTGCTCGAACTCTGCGAGGGCGTGCTGCGCCTTCCGGGGGACTCCAAGGGGGCGGACAACGACGTGCGCATCGCCCGCGAGCGCGGCATTCCGGTCTGGCACCGGCTGGAGGACGTGCCGGGCTGCGCGGCGGCTGCATAAATTTTGCAGGTCCTGTCGGGAAGGGGCGCGGTGATCCGTCCTTGTGGCATAACGGGCGATCCGCCGCCGGCGGCGCCCGCGACATGGCAAACCAAGGAGAACGTTCATGCGCATGATCTTCGTCAACCTGCTCGTCAAGGACCTGCCCGCGACCCGCCGTTTCTTCGGCGCCCTCGGCTTTTCCTTCAATGAGGCCTACAGCGACGAAACCGCCGCCTGCATGGTGGTGGACGACAACATCTTCGTCATGCACCTGACGGAGCCGAAGTTCGCCCAGTTCGTCACGGGCAAGGTCGGCGATCCCGAGGAGGCGACGCAGGTGCTGACCTGCCTTTCCGCCGCGAGCCGTCAGGAGGTCGACGACATCAAGGCGAAAGCGCTCGCCGCCGGCGGGCGCGAATGGAAGCCGAACATCGAGTTCGGCCCGATGTACGGCTGCTCCTTCCAGGATCCGAACGGCAATGTCTGGGAGTTCATGCACATGGACCAGTCGGGCGGCTGAGGGCGGGCGAGGGACTGCGCGGAGACTGGCGTCCCGCCCCTCATCCGCCCGCCTGCCGGCATCTTGTCCCCACAAGCGGGGAGAAGGAACGGGCGGAAATGTCTGGGAAATTGGCGCCGTTTCGGGAAAGCGGTGCGGCAACTCCTTCTCCCCGCCTGCGGGGAGAAGGTCGCGGCAGCGGGATGAGGGGCCTTTTTCACTCGATGAGACCGCGCATCCCCGGCGATTGCTCCGTAAGATCCTACGCCAACAGCTTGCGCAGCCGCGCGGGCGCCTTGAGGCGCCAGGCCTCGGTCATCCGCTGCCGCAGTTCCGCATCGCCGATCGCGGCGGCGCGCAGAAGGAGGGCCGGCCAGCCATTGTAGTGGCCCGTTTCATAGTAGATTTCGGGCGCCATCTCGATCAGGCGCTCCTTCTCGTCCATCGGCGCCATCAAGACCAAGGTCTCGGCATCCTTGATGCGCAGGAAGAGTTTTCCCGCCACCTTGAGTGCGGGCGTGCCGTAGGATGTGCCCGTCTCGACGCCCGGCAGGCCTGTTGCGAGGCGCTTGAGCCGCGCCAGGAGCGCTTCGATCGTGTCTTCAGGCATGTGCCATCCTCCCCGGCCAGGATAGACCGGACCGGGGGGAACGGCGAGGGGAGGATCAGAGTGGCCGGGTGCAGGCCTCGGCCCGCAGGGCCGGGGTACGGAAGAGCCCGAAGGGCAGGTCGCCGAGCGCGCGCGAATCCATCGCCTCGATCTCGGGATGGGACAGCGGATCGCGCAGCCAGACGGGCGCTTCCGCAGCATCGGCCTCGGCACGCAGTGCTTCTGCGGCTCTGGAGAAAATCTTGAACATTGCCTTCTCCTTGTGGTTCGTTACCATGGATGATGGCTGATAATCGCGCTGAAAGGCCGTTCCCGCAATCGAGCAGTTCAGGATGAGGATATAGAAAAGCTATATGAGAAACCTCAATCGCGTGCATCTCAACGGCCTGCGGGCGCTGGAAGCGGTGGGTCGGCTCGGCTCGCTGCAGGCGGCGGCGGAAGAGCTCGGCGTAACGGTGGGCGCGGTGAGCCAACAGATCATCAAGGCGGAGGACCAGCTTGGCCGGGCGATCTTCGACCGCACCGCGCGCGGCCTGCAGCACACGGCCTTCGGCACGCCGTTCCTCGCGCGGCTTTCGGCAGGTTTCGGCCAGCTTTCCGAGGCGGTCGCCACCACCCAGCGCCGCGACGATGCGATCCTGACGATTTCGGTCGCGCCGATCTTCGCCTCGCGCTGGCTCATCCACCGCATCGACCGTTTCGCCGCCGCCCATCCCGATATCAGCCTGCGCATCGAGGCCTCGACGACACTGGTCGATCTGGCGCGCTCCGATGTCGACCTCTGCATCCGTGTCGGCCCGGGCACCTGGCCGGATGTGGCGGCGGAATTCCTGGTGCCGCAGGTCGTCTTCCCGGTCTGCGCGCCGGCGCTGGCGGAGGGGATCCGGACGCCACAGGACCTGTCGGAGCAACCGGCCGTGGTCGACGGCAACGACGCCTTCACCTGGGAGCGCTGGCTGGCGCTTGCCGGGTTCGCCGTGCCGCCGCCCAAGGCGCGGCATGTCTTTTCCGATGCCTCGCTCTGCCTCGATGCGGCGCTGGCGGGGCAGGGCGTGCTGCTGGCCTATCCGGTGCTGGCCTCCTGGGCACTGAAGGAGGGGCGGCTCGTCGCGCCGTTCCCCATCCGGGTGGAAACCGGCATGGGCTATTATTTCGTGACGGCGCCGGGCGTGCCGGAGCCGCGCAAGGTTTCGCTGTTCAAGCGCTGGCTGCGCGCGGCGCTCGCCGAGGACGAGGACGGCTTTGCCGGCGCGGTCATTCCGGCTCGGCGAGCCGCGTCGCTATCATCGCCTTGAAGGCCGGGCGCGCCTGGCAGGCCGCAAGCCAGGCCTTGACGTTCGGCGCCGCGTCGAAGAGCTGCTCCTGGCTCATCGCATAGCGGAAGACCTCCGCAAGGTTGAGGTCGGCGACGGTGAAGCGGTCTCCGACGACATGGCCGGTGGCGGCAAGATGGGCATCCAGCCGCCTGAAACAGGTCCTCAGCGCCCGCGCGGCGCCGCGGATGGCAAGACGGCCTTCCTCGCTCTCGGCGGACTTGCTGTTGTTCAGCATGATGATCTTCACGGCATGCGGCTCGACCTCGGTTGCCGCCCACATCGTCCACTGCAGCATGTCGGCCTCTTCGGTGATCGTCTGGCCGGAGAGCGGGCCGCCATGCTTGCGGGCGAGGTAGAGGTTGATCGCCAGCGATTCCATCATGACGAAGCCATTGTCGTCGATGCAGGGAATGAGGCCGGTCGGATTGACGGCGAGAAACGCCGGCGACTGGGTGTTGAGCGGGGCGTCGGCCGCCTGCGGGTCGTCGAGCCGGTAGGCCTGGATGACCGGCACGCTTTCGAAGGGAAGGCCGAGTTCGCCGGCAAGCCAGTAGTTGCGCGAGGCGCGCGAGCGGTAGACGCCGTAGATGGTGAGCATGGATCCTCCCTGGGATGCCCGGCTTGGTGCGGGCTTGCGTCAGAACAAAGAACCCGGACGATCTCTCGCGCTAGATGAAAGACGAAACGGCCCGGGCCGTGCCGCACCATAGGCGGCGGTTCGGGGAAGCGGTAGAGCGCCGGCCTGATCGATCCATGAATTGTCGTGATGGTGCCGGGCCTGCATTGTCGCATTGACCTTCCGCCGGCCTGGGGCTAAGGGCGAAGGGTCCGTGCGGATCGCGGATGGGGACGACCGATGACACGATGCATGACACGCTGGGCCGCTTGCCTGCGCATTCTCTGCGCGGTCGCCCTGCTGTTCGTCGGTTTCGCCCACCAGCCGGCCTCGGCCACCCAGCCGAGCGCGCTGGAGCTCACCCAGTACGTTCTTCCCGACGGCACCCTGCCGGACATCTGCCTCAACGACATGGTCGACGGCAAGGTCAAGCATGTGACGCCGGTGAAGTGCGAGGCCTGCCGCATCGGCAGTGCCATGCTGATACCGACGCCGGCCGATCTTGACGGCGCCGTGTTTGTCTTCCGCCGTGTCGCGGCGCTCCCCCTCGTCGAGGAGGCGTTGCGCCCGCGGCGCGAGCGTCCCGGCGCGCCGCCCCGCGCGCCTCCCTTCCTGTCCGCCTGATCGTTGCGCCCGCACGCCGGTTTACCGCCGTGTGCCGAAACTCCAGCCTGACAGGACCCTTGCATGTCCGTGATTTCCGATGCGCCGGCCGTTGCCGCCGCTGAACCCTCCGCGCTCGCGCAGCGCCTCTACCGCGCCATCTGGCGATGGCACTTCTTCGCCGGCCTTCTCGCCGTGCCCTTCATGATCAGCCTTGCCATCACCGGCGGGCTCTACCTCTTCAACGACGAGATCGACGCCAGCCTGTTCCGCTACCGCAATTATGTCGCGGTCGGCGGCACGGAGCTGCCGCCCTCGGCCATCGTGGAAAAGGCCGTCGCCGCCGTGCCCGGCGCGGCGCTCTCCTCCTACCGCACGCCGGCCGGCACGGACCGCTCGGCCCGCGTGACCGTCTCCACCGAGGCCGGCAAGGTGCTGGTCTTCGTCAATCCCTATGACGGCGCCGTTCTGGATACGGTCGGCGCCAAGGAGGAGTTCAACCAGGTCGTCGAGGACCTGCACAGCCTCGATTACTTCGGCACCTCCTGGGAGCGCATCATCGAGGTCGTCGCCGGGTTTGCCGTGGTGCTCGTCCTGACCGGGGTCTATCTCTGGTGGCCGCGCAACCAGACGGGCGGCGTGCTCAGCGTGCGCGGCACGCCGGCCCGGCGCGTCTTCTGGCGCGACCTGCATGCCGTCACCGGCATCTTCGCCGCCGTGCTCATCCTGTTCCTGGCCTTCAGCGGCCTGCTGTGGACCGGTTTCTGGGGCAGCAAGGTCAACGGTTATCTCACGGCGAACGGCATGGGCTATCCGGTCGAGCTGTGGGACCGGGTGCCGCATTCCATGCTGGTCACCACGGATGTGCTGCCGAAGACCGCCTGGCTCCTCGAAAACGCGCCGGTGCCGACTTCCACGCCGCCGGGCGAGGGGCAGGTGGCACTGCCCGCCATCGGCCTCGACAATGCCGTATCGATCGCCAATGCTGCCGGCATGCTGCCCGGCTACGACCTCTCGCCGCCCTCGGGCGAGACCGGTGTCTACACTGCGGCGATCTATCCGGCCGACCTGCAATACGAGCGTACGCTGCACATCGACCAGTATACCGGCGAACGCCTCGTCGATACCGCCTATGCCGACTATCCGGCGACCGGCAAGCTGATCGAATGGGGCATCAACGTGCACAAGGGGCAGGAGTGGGGGCTGTTCAACCAGCTTCTCATGCTCTCCACCTGCCTCGTCGTCATTGCGATGAGCCTGTCGGGTGTCGTCATGTGGTGGAAGCGCCGGCCGAAGGGCCGCATCGGCGTGCCGCCTGGCCCGCGCGAGGGGCGCATCTATGCCGGCCTGTGGGCCATCGCCGCCATCTTCGGCGTGCTCTTCCCGCTGACCGGCCTCACCATCCTCGCCATGATCCTCCTCGACCAGGTTGTCATCCGCTTCGTGCCGCCGCTGCGGCGCTTCTTTTCCTGAACCGAAAGCCAGAAAGGATTTTCTCCATGAAACGTATTCTTGCCTCCGTCGTCGCCCTGGCGCTCTCCGCCTCGGCCGTCTTCGCCCACGAGTTCACCCTCGGCAGCCTGGAGATCGGCCATCCCGCCTCCAAGGCGACGCTGCCAGGCCAGCCCGTCGGCGGCGGTTTCATGACCATCACCAACAAGGGCACCGAGGCCGACCGCCTCGTCTCCATCACCGCGCCCGACGTCTCCGACGACGTGCAGATCCACGAAATGGCCGTGGAGAACGACGTGATGAAGATGCGCCAGCTGCCCGACGGCATCGAGATCCCGGCCGGCGCCAAGGTCGAGCTGAAGTCCGGCGGCCTGCACGTCATGTTCATGCGCATCAAGCATCCCTTCAAGGAAGGCGAGACATTCAAGGCGACGCTGAATTTCAAGAAGGCCGGCAAGATCGACGTGGATTTCAAGATCGAGGCCGCCAAGCCGGGTGCCAAGCCGGCTGACGGCGCCGCCGCCAGCCATGAAGGCCATCAATAGTGGCTGCGGGTGAAGAGACGCGAGCGAGCGGGCGGCCGCTCGTCCTGCGGCTTGCCTATGCCTTCCCCGTTTTCGGGTGGATGCTGCGGGAAGCCGCCGAGGGCCCGGCGGTCGCCAAGACGCTGTTCGTCGTCAATTGCCTGCTGATCTGGATCCTCGCGATCGCGATCTTCGGCTACCCCGCGATCATCCTGCCGGCGCTCGCCATGGTGCCGGTGATCTTCACGGTGCTGATCCTGATCACCAAGGGGTGATGGTGGCCACCAGGGGATGAGAGCGGATGAGGGGGCGATGCGGCTGCCCCCTCATCCACCATGGCGCCTCTCCGTTCGGGCAGGAAGGAGAGACGCGTCGCGGAACGGGGTCAGCCCGTCCGGTTCCGTTCGATCGTCAGATGCGCGAAGGTCGAGCCCTCGCTTGCAAGGTCTCCGGTGGTGCGCTCGTTCCAGCGGTAGCCGGCAATGGCGCCGTTCGGGGTATCCTCGAAGATATTGCCGGAGATGAGGGCCGAGCCCGCTTCCTCCACGACCGTCACCGCGCAGCCGACCGGGCTCTGGCGCACCAGATTGCCGCTGACGACGAGGCCGCGCATATAGGGCCCCCAGCCGAGCATCAGCCCCCATTTCGGGGCATTCTCCACCGTGTTGCCGGAGACGACCGTATCGGCCTCCACGGCAATGCCGAAGCCGAAGCCGGCGCCGTCGTGGACATAGGGGCCTTCGAGCTTCAGGTTGCGCACCACGTTGCCGCTGACGGTGGCCAGCCGCCCGCCCTCGTCGAAATTGACGATGAGGATGCCGTTGGCGGCGCCGTCGACGAGGTTGCTGTTGACCAGTGCGCCCTCGAAGCCGAATTCGGAGTAGATCGCCGTCTCGCCGCTGTCGAGACAGGTGTTGCCCGCTATCTGCACGTTGGAGCCGGCATTGGCGCGGATGGCGGAAAAGGCGCAGCCGGAAATGTGGTTGTTGCTGATCATCACCGCGTCGGCGCGGAAGATGTTGATGCCGTTGCCATATTGGCCGGTGCCGCCATGGGTGGCGGAAATCCGGGCGATGCGATTGCCCGAGACGATCGTGCCGTCGCGGCCCTTCTCCCAGCGGTGGATGAGGATGCCGCCGTTGCCGCAGTCGAAGACGTGGTTGCCGGTGACCGAGAGGTCGCGGCTCTCGACGGCATAGAGCGCGTATTCGGCCGCGCCCGAAAGCCGGCTGCGCTCGACGCGCCCGCCGCAGCGCTGCAGGCTGACGGCGGTCTTGGAAGAGCCCTGGATCTCGCAGTTCTCGATGATCACATTGGCGACGTTGCTGAAATGCACGAGACCGTCCACCGTGTCGCCGAGCCAGCGGTTCGCCCCGTCGATGACGAGATTGGCAAGCTCGATCCGACCCGCGCCATCGGCCGCGAAGAGGTGGCCGTCGCCGCCATAGACGATGCGGGTGGCGCCCGGTACGCCGGTGAGGCGGGTGTTGTCGGGCAGCGTGATGTTGGAGACGGCATAGTCGCCCGGCGGCAGGAAGACCGGCGTGTTCTTCGCCGCCGCGTCCTTCAGCAGCTTGGCGAAGGCCTTGCTCTTGCGGTCGTCTGCCCCGGGACGGATGCCGTGCGCCGACGCATCGATGCTGCCCCTGAGGTCGACGTCGACGACCGGCAGCTGTGTGCGGGCGTGTGCCGGGGCGGCGATGCCTGCCGCGCCGAGACCGAGACCCGAGAGGAACAACCGTCTGCTAACCATGAAAGCTCCTTGCCGGCAAAGGAGCAGGAACCGTGCCAGGTGGTGTTGTGCCGAAACGGCACGGTAAGGATGCTGCGCGCCAGGGTTGCCGAAATGGGGCGGAAGGCCCCGGATTGGCAGCATTTCGCCGGTTTCCTTTAGGGTTGGATAACGACTCTAGGTGTACCGTCGGGCATTCCGAAAGGAGAGGCGGCCGGCAATGTCTTTCCTCGCGTTTGGGACTTGCAGGGATTCATGTCGACAAAACTGTCTCACCTTGGCAACGACGAGGCCGACCCGACGGTGCGGTTGATGTCCGCCAGCCAGCGTCTCATCAGCGAGGCGGCCCGGCTCTTCCCGCTCGCCTCCGCGCAGAGCGAGCGCACGATGTGGCTCGAGGCCATGATCGACGAGGTGCCCGACTACCTCTACTTCAAGGACAGGAACAGCCGCTTCGTCGTCGCCAACCGCGCGATCGTCATCGACAACCGGCGCGAGGGGCTGGAGAGCCTCGAAGGCCTCTCCGATTTCGATATCCATCCGGAACATGTCGCGCGCGGCTTCTTCGAGACCGAACAGGAGATCATCCGTTCCGGCCGGCCGATGCTCGACATGGAGGAGCTGATCCGCGATTCCACGGGCCGGCTCAAATGGCTGCTCACCTCGAAACTGCCCGTGCGCAACGGCGAGGGCGAGGTGATCGGCCTTGTCGGCGTCGCGCGGGACATCACCGAGCGCAAGCGCTCCGAGAGCCTGCATGTCGGCCAGGCGCATCTTCTGAAGATGATCGCGCTCGGCGCGCCGCTGACCGAGGTCTTCTCTTCGCTCATCCTCCTCATCGAGGCGCATGTGCCCGATGTCCTAGGCTCCGTCCTGATGCTAGCGCACGACGGCAAGCGCATGCTGAGCGGCGCCGCGCCCAATCTCGATCCCGGTTATTGCAAGCTGATCGACGGCCTGGAGATCGGCCCGAAGGTCGGCTCCTGCGGCACGGCCATGTGGCGGGGCGAACCCGTCATCGTCTCCGACATCCAGACCGACCCGCTCTGGGAGGATTTCAAGGCGCTCGTTGCGCCCTATGGCTTCCGCGCCTGCTGGTCCTCGCCG
This sequence comes from Shinella sp. JR1-6, assembly GCF_004284735.1. Classification (NCBI taxonomy): domain Bacteria; kingdom Pseudomonadati; phylum Pseudomonadota; class Alphaproteobacteria; order Hyphomicrobiales; family Rhizobiaceae; genus Shinella; species Shinella sp. JR1-6. The sequence continues at coordinate 42,985 of NZ_SHMI01000003.1, forward strand.
ATCCGCTCCTACCAGGGCAAGGTGCTCGGCTCCTTCGCGCTCTATTCGCTCAGCAGCGGCGAGCCCACTGCCGAATGCATGAAGCTCGTCGGCATGGCGACGCACATTGCCGGCATCGCCATCGAGCGCAAGGAAGCGGAAGACAGCATCCAGTTCATGGCCCATCACGACACGCTGACGGGCCTGCCGAACCGCAGCATGCTCGACGAGCGCGTCGCCTCGGCCATCGAGGCGGCGGACGAGCGCGGTGGCTCGATGACGCTCGCCTTCCTCGATCTCGACAATTTCAAGCTGGTCAATGACAGCCTCGGCCACCATGCCGGCGACGCGCTGCTGAAGATCGTCGCCGCGCGCATGCAGCAGTGCGTGCGGGCGAGCGACAGCATCGTGCGTCTCGGCGGCGACGAGTTCGTCGTGCTGATCAACGGTGCTATGCGCAAGGGCGAGAGCGTGGAGGACCGGCTGCGCGCCGTGCGCGAGGCGGTCGCCGAGCCTGTTCTCATCGAGGGCCGTTCCTTCCAGATCACCTGCAGCATGGGCGTTGCCGCCTATCCGGAGCACGGACGCAACGCGACCGAGCTGATGGCCCGCGCGGATGCCGCCATGTACCGCGCCAAGGAGATCGGCCGCGATGCCATGCAGGTCTTCACCGCCGAGCTTGCCAACCGGGCGCACGAGAAGCTGGAGCGCCAGGAGGAACTGCGCCACGCACTCGCCCAGGGCGAGCTCTTCCTGCAATACCAGCCGCAGATGGATCTTGCGACCGGGCGCATCTTCGCCGTCGAGGCGCTGATCCGCTGGCGCCATCCCGAGCGCGGGCTGATCGGCCCAGGTGATTTCATTCCGCTGGCCGAGGAGACCGGGCTGATCGGCCCGATCGGCGACTGGACCCTGCGCGCCGCCTGCCGGCAGAACAAGGCGTGGCAGGAAAGCGGCCTGCCGCCCATCGTCGTCAGCGTCAACGTCTCGGCCCGCCAGTTCCAGGAGAAGGACTGGGTCGAGCGCGTTGCCGCAGCCCTCGCCGAAAGCGGGCTGGAGGCGCGCTATCTGGAGCTGGAGCTCACCGAAAGCCTGATCATGCAGGATGTCCAGCAGGCGGTAGAGACCATGCACCGTCTCGAAAAGCTCGGCGTGCACCTGGCCATCGACGATTTCGGCACCGGCTATTCCAGCCTTTCCTCGCTGAAGCGCTTTCCCGTCGGCCGCTTGAAGATCGACCGCTCCTTCGTGCAGGACCTTCCCGACGACGGTGACGATGCCGCCATCGCCCGCGCCGTCATCTCGCTCGCCCATACGCTGCAGCTGCGGGTGATCGCCGAAGGCGTCGAGACGCGCGAACAGGTGGACTTCCTGCGCGACGCCGGCTGTGACGAGATCCAGGGCTATTACCTTTCCCGCCCCATCGACGCCCGCGCCCTCCAGGCGATCCTCTGTATTCCCAGTCTCTAGGGCAACTCCAGCAAAAGTGCGCAGCGGTTTTGCGCCCGGAATAGCGTTAAAATAAGGAGCTGGAGCGCCTTCGCGATTCAAGGAAAGGCGGAAATGCTCTCGCCTTCAGCCGGCGGCCTTGTAGCGCTTCTGCGCGGTCTGCTCCGGCGCTGCGCCCGCGCGCAGGTTCGCACCGGTCTTGTGCAGGTACATGCGCTGGTCGGCGTCCTTGATGAGCGCGTCCTCGCTCATATATTCCTGCGTGCCGGTTTCCGACACGCCGATGCTGATCGAGAAATCCGGGTTTTCCAGAGAGAATTCGCTGGCGATGCGCTGGGCGATTTGCTGAGCGCCGGCATGGTCGCAATCGGGCAGGATCACGCAGAATTCGTCGCCGCCGACCCGGCAGGCGAAATCCGCCGAGCGCACCTGGTTGCTCATGCAGTGGCCGAGCGAGATGAGGATCTCGTCGCCCTTGGCATGGCCGTAGGTATCGTTTATGTGCTTGAACTTGTTGACGTCGATATAGATGAGGCTGAGCAGCGTGTGGCGGCGCTGGGCCATGCGCAGCTCGCTCTTCATGATCTTCATCATGCCGCGCTTGTTGTAGAGGCCGGTCAGCGAGTCCCGTTCGGCGTGGTTGCCGAGCGTCTTGGCCTTTTCTTCCAGCGCATAGGCATAGGCCTCGGTGCGCTTCTTGGCGCTTTCGACCTCGCTTACCAGCGTGTCGATATAGGTGTCGAAGACGAGCGTGATGTCGAAGAAGAACAACTTGTCGATCGCGACCATGATCGGGCGCAGGATCGCCGGATCGGCGAAATGCCGTTCGAGGGTGGAGAACAGGATGTGCTTGAGCGTGCGCACGCCGGACAGGAAGAGTTTCGGCTCGACGCCGATGCGCTTGTGCACCAGGCCGATGCGCAGGCGGCTGTTGACATATTCGCCGTCGTAGTAACCGGAGAACATCTCGATGATGTATTTGCGCTGGGCCGCGCGCAGCCGGCGCATCGTCTCGGAATCGCCGATGACGATGGAGATCTCGTCAAATTCCGTCTGGTGCCGGTAGAAGGCCTCGACGATGTCCTCGATCTCGCTTTCGATCAGTTTCTTCAGGCTGGCGATGAGGTCCAGCTCGTCCTGGCTGAGGTCGAGCAGCTGCATGCGATGAAAGATTTCGATCTCGTTGATGCGCATCTGCTCGAGAAGCGTCTTGTCTGTCATCATGGGGGCGGAATCCTCGCTGCCGGCGACTGGTGCACGAAGTATGAATTTTCTTGTTAAACAAAGTCTAAAAATGACGATTGTCAGGCTTTCGCAGGCGGGATTTCTTCGTTGGCCGAATGGGCCTTGACATTGTTATGTTGATATCAACAGTAAGGGGCATGTCCGACGATGTCCTGATTCCCTACGAGACGACCCTTTTCGTGCGCGACAATTGCCTGTGCCTGCATGCCCAGCGCGCGGCGCGGGCGCTGGCCCGGCGGTTCGACGACGCCCTGCGCCCCTATGGTCTTACCAACGGCCAGTTCTCGCTGCTGATGGCGCTGAACCGGCCGGAACCGCCGCCGATGGGCCCGGTCGCCGCCGTGCTAGCCATGGACCGCACGACGCTGACGGCCGCGCTGAAGCCGCTCGAGCGTCGCGGCCTCGTCGTCATCGAGGCCGATCCGCGCGACCGGCGCGGTCGGCTGCTGCGCCTGACGGGCGAGGGGCGCCGGCTGCTGACGAAGGCCTTCCCGGTCTGGAAGGAAACGCACGAGAAGATCGACCGCCAGCTTTCGGACGTCGACATGGCCGTGCTGCGCGCCGGCATGCTGGCGATCGCCTGAGCGGACGCACAGGGCGAGAGCCTCGGTTTGCGGCCCGCCGCGCGCGCCTGCCACTGGCGGCGCGCGCGAAACCCACTATCTTCTCCCCGATGAAGCCCGACCAGCTCCTCCATCCGGCGCCCGCCGGCCTCTATTGCCCTGCCGGCGATTTCTACATCGATCCCGTCCGCCCCGTGGCGAGGGCGCTGATCACGCACGGCCATTCCGACCATGCCCGCGCCGGCCATGGCGCAGTGCTGGCGACGTGCGAGACGCTCGACATCATGGAAATCCGTTACGGCGCGGATTTTTGCGGGACGAGGCAGGCGGCGGCCTTCGGCGAGCGCATCGACCTTTCCGGCGTCACCGTCTCCTTCCATCCCGCCGGGCATGTGCTCGGCTCGGCACAGATCGCCGTCGAACGGAACGGGCTGCGCATCGTCGCGTCGGGCGATTACAAACGCGGCGCTGACCCGACCTCGACCCCTTACGAGCCGGTACCTTGCGACGTCTTCATCACCGAGGCGACCTTCGGCCTGCCGGTCTTCCACCATCCCGAGCCGAAGGGCGAGATGGGCAAGCTGCTGTCCTCGCTGCGGCAGTTCCCAGAGCGCAGCCATCTCCTCGGCGCTTATTCGCTGGGCAAGGCGCAGCGCGTCATCCGCCTGCTGCGTGATTGTGGCTATGACGCACCGATCTACATCCACGGTTCGCTCGCCCGCCTTTGCGACTATTATGTCAGCTGCGGCATCGCGCTCGGCGATCTGCGTCCCGCCACGACGGAGGGCAGCAGCCCCGCCGATTTCCGCGGCGCCGTCGTCGTCGGCCCGCCTTCTGCCTTCGCCGACCGCTGGGCGCGGCGCTTCAACGAGCCGCTCGTCGCCTTCGCCTCCGGCTGGATGATGGTGCGCCAGCGGGCAAAACAGGGCGGCGTCGAGCTGCCGCTCGTCATCTCCGACCATTGCGACTGGCCTGAATTGACCGAGACGATCCGCGAGCTTGCGCCGCGTGAGGTCTGGGTGACACATGGCCGTGAGGAGGCACTGGTGCGCTGGTGCGAACTCGCTGGCGTCCCGGCCCGGCCGCTGCATCTCGTTGGCTATGAGGATGAGGGGGATTGAGGCTGAAACGCACCCGCTGCCATCGCGCGAAAGGTCATCCATGAGAGCCTTCGCCACACTCCTCGACCGCCTCGTTCTCACCCCGTCGCGGGGCGGCAAGCTCACGCTGCTTGCCGACTACTTCCGCGATACGCCCGATCCCGATCGCGGCTACGGCCTTGCCGCCCTTGCCGGCACGCTGGACCTGAAGAGCGTCAAGCCGGCGCTCCTGCGCGAACTCGTGCTGGAGCGGATGGACGAGGTGCTCTTCCGCTATTCCTACGACTATGTCGGCGACCTCGCGGAAACCATCGCGCTCGTCTGGGACCAGGAGCGCAAGGAGCGGGTGCCGGACGAAACACAGCCCCGGCTCGGTACGGTCGTCGCGCGCATGAACGGGCTCGGCCGCACGGAGGTACGCGGCGCCGTGCGCGATCTTCTCGATCGGCTCGATCCCTCCGCCCGCTTCGCCTTCCTGAAGCTGGCGACCGGCGGCCTGCGCATCGGCGTCTCCGCCCGCCTCGCCAAGCAGGCGCTCGCCGATTTCGCGGGCAAGGATGTCGCCGAGATCGAGACGCTGTGGCACGGGCTTGCGCCGCCCTATGAGCCGCTCTTCGCCTGGCTGGAGGGAAGGGCGGAGCGCCCGGTGCCCGCAACGCCCGCCATCTTCCATTCCGTCATGCTGGCCAATCCCGTGGGCGAGGGGGACCTCGACACGCTCGATCCCGCGGATTTTGCTGCCGAGTGGAAATGGGACGGCATTCGCGTGCAACTCTCCGCGGCCGGCAGCACGCGCCGCCTCTATTCCCGCTCCGGCGATGATATCTCCGCCGCCTTTCCCGATGTGCTCGACGCGATCAACTTCGAGGGCGTGGTGGATGGCGAGCTGCTGGTCGGCGGCACGGCCCGCACGAACAGCCCGACGCGCACCTTTTCCGACCTCCAGCAGCGCCTCAACCGGAAAACCGTCACCGCGCGCATGCTGGAAGACTATCCCGCCTTCGTGCGGGCCTATGACGTGCTCTTCGACGGCGACGGGGATGTGCGTCCCGAAGGCTTTTCCGCTCGCCGCGCCCGCCTCGGCGCGATCATCGAAAGGGCGCCGCACGACCGGTTCGACCTCTCGCCGCTGGTCCCGTTCACCTCGTGGGAGGAACTGGAGAAAATCCGCCGCGATCCGCCCGATCCGGTCATCGAGGGGGTGATGCTCAAGCGGCTCGACAGCGCCTATCAGGCCGGCCGCATGAAGGGTCCGTGGTTCAAGTGGAAGCGCGATCCCTTCAACATCGACGCCGTCATGATGTATGCCCAGCGCGGCCACGGCAAACGGTCGAGCTACTATTCCGATTTCACCTTCGGCGTCTGGACCGATGGTCCAGAAGGCCCCATGCTGGTTCCCGTTGGCAAGGCCTATTTCGGCTTCACCGATGCCGAACTCGACGTGCTCGACCGTTATGTGCGCAACAACACGACAGACCGCTTCGGCCCCGTGCGCGCCGTCCGGGCCGAGCCCGGCTACGGCTTCGTGCTGGAGGTCGCCTTCGAAGGCATCAACCGTTCCACCCGCCACAAATCCGGTGTCGCCATGCGCTTCCCCCGCATCGCCCGCCTGCGACAGGACAAGCTGCCCGCCGACGCCGACCGGCTGGAGACGCTGATGGCGATGGTGGAGGCGAAGGAGGCTTAAAGCCCCAGTGCCGAAAGATCCGGTCCGAGCGGCACGATGCCGCTCGGGTTCAGCGTCTTGATCGAATAATAGCCGTGCTTGATGTGGTCGATGCTGACCGTCTCGCGCACGCCGGGGAGGTCGAGCACGCGCTTCGTATAGGCCGAGAGCGCCGGATAGTCGGCAAGCTGCCGGCGGTTGCACTTGAAGAGGCCGAAATAGGCGGCGTCGAAGCGGACGAGGGTGACGAAGAGGCGGGTGTCGGCCTCGGTGAAGATCGTGCCGGTGAGGAACGGCCCGCCGGCGGCAAGGCGTGCCTCCAATTCGTCCAGCATCGAAAAGACGCCGTCGAAGGCCTCCTCGTAGGCGGCCTGCGTGGTGGCGAAGCCGGCGCGGTAGACGCCGTTGTTGAGCGCGGGATAGATGCGTTCGTTGAGCGTGTCGATCTCGCCGCGCAGGGCTTCGGGATAAAGGTCGACGCTTTCGTCCGCCAGCGCGCCGAAACCGCTGTTCAGCATGCGTATGATGTCGGCGGATTCGTTGTTGACGATCGTCTTCGATGCCTTGTCCCAGAGCACCGGCACGGTGGCGCGGCCGGTAAAGGTCGGCGCGGCGCGGGTGTAGAGCTCGTGCATGTAGGTCGCGCCGTTGAGGTCGTCGCGGTTCGCGCCGGGATAGTCGCCGAAGCGCCAGCCCTGGGCGGACAGCGCCGGCTCGACGATCGAGACGGAAATCACGTCGTCGAGCTTCTTCAGCGTGCGGGTGATCAGCGTGCGCGAGGCCCACGGGCAGATCAGCGCGATATAGAGCTGGTAGCGCCCGGCCTCGGCCGCAAAGCCGCCGTCGCCCGTCGGGCCGGCGCTGCCGTCGGGCGTCACCCAGTTGCGGAAGCTTGAAACCTGCCGCACGAAGCCGCCCTTGGCGTCCTTTGCCTGGACGGGTTGCCAGTCTTCCGTCCATTTGCCGTTGACAAGCATCGTGCCACCCTCGTTTCGGTTGAAGTTGCCATCCGGGATAGTCCGCGCGCGCGAAAACGGCAATTCGTCCGGTGATTGACACAGCGTTCACAAACCGGGCCCGCCGTGGCCGGGCGGCGACAGCGCGGCGAAAAGCGGGCGCGCAAGCCTGAGGTCAGCCGCAATTGCCACAATTGCGGCAGGGTTATGGACCTAATTTGCCGCTTGTTAGTTAGTGATTCAGCCTCTCGCCCCATTCTACGTTTCCGCACAACGGATTTGACGATCTCCATGACCGACACCGCGCTCTCCCGCCGCCGTTTTCTGCAGTTCTCCGGCCTTGCCATGGCGACGGGGCTTGCGGGCTGCACATCCTCGATGAACACCGACCGGTTCCGCGAGGAGACACGGCCCTATTTCCGCAATCCCGCGCTCGAAGGCCGGCCGGAATATATCGACGGCAGGCAGCCGACCAGCATCTACGGCCAGACGCCGCCATCGGGCCTGTTGCCCGAATCCTCCCGGTACGCCGCGATCTACGCCCCGGTCTCCGACGGGGGCTATCAGGTGCCGGCGGTGCCCTACCAGCAGATCGACGCGCGTTATTACCGCCAGGAGGTCGAGAGCCCGTTCGGCGAGCGGCCGGGCACGATCATCGTCGATACGGGAAACCGCTTCCTCTACCTCATCCAGCCGAACGGCCGCGCCATGCGCTACGGCGTCGGCATCGGCCGGCAGGGTTTTTCCTGGTCGGGCCGCGGCGTTATCCAGTGGAAGCAGGCCTGGCCGAAATGGACGCCGCCGGACGAGATGGTCGCGCGCCAGCCGGAACTCGTCAAATACTCCGCCGCCAATGGGGGTATGCCCGGCGGCCTCAACAACCCGCTCGGCGCGCGCGCCCTCTACATCTTCCAGAACGGCGAGGACACGCTCTATCGCCTGCACGGTTCGCCGGAATGGAAATCCATCGGCAAGGCCGTGTCCTCCGGCTGCGTGCGCATGCTCAACCAGGATGTGATGGATCTCTACGATCGCGTGAAGGGCAAGGCGCCGATCCTGGTGATCTGAGCGCAAACCGTTCCCCGCCAACCTCCTTCGTCATGGTCGGGCCTGACCCGACCATCCACACTCCGGTGCGGTGATGGATCTACGGGGCGAGCCCGAGGATGACGCTGGTGGGTAGGGCAAGCCCGCCCGAATGAACGGGCAGGAGAAAGCAGCCGCAGGACGGCTTTAAACCGCCGCCGGCGAGATCAGGTGCGCGCCGTCGATCTGCGGCAGGTCATCGGTGGAAACGGCCTTGCCGCCCTCCATGCGTACCTTGCCCTCGGCAACGAGCCGCAGCGCGAGCGGATAGCTGCGGTGCTCCACCGTCAGCACCCGTGCGGCGAGCGTGTCGGACGTGTCGCCCGGCAGCACCGGCACGGCGGCCTGCACGACGACCGGGCCTTCATCCATGCCTTCGGTCACGAAATGCACCGTGCAGCCGGCGACGCGCATGCCGGCGTCGATGGCGCGCTGGTGCGTGTGGAGGCCGGGGAAGAGCGGCAGCAGCGACGGGTGGATGTTGAGGATGCGGCCTTCATACCGGTTGACGAAGGCGCCGGAGATGAGGCGCATGTAGCCGGCAAGGCAGATGAGATCGGGCGAGAGCGTCTCGAGCGCTTCCAGAATGGCGGCCTCGTGCGCGTCCTTGCTGGCATAGTCCTTGCGCAGGAAGGTGCGGGTCGCGATGCCCAGCGCCTCGGCCTTGGCTAGGCCGCCGGCCTCCGCCTTGTCGGAGAAGACGGCGACGATCTCGGCCGGGAAATCCGGGGCCTCCGCGGCCTTCGCCAGAGCCAGCATGTTGGAGCCGCCGCCCGAAATGAAGGCGACGACGCGCTTGCGGGATCCGCTCATAGGGCGAGCGTGCCCTTGTAGATCGTGCCGGCGGCGCCCTCGTCGCGCGCGACCATGCGGCCGAGACGGAAGGCGGTTTCACCCTCGCGGGCGAGGACAGCGACAACCGCGTCGGCCTTGTCGGCGGGTACAACGGCGATCATGCCGACGCCGCAGTTGAAGGTGCGCAGCATTTCCGTGGCCGCCACGCCGCCGGTTTTCGCCAGCCACGAGAACACGGCCGGCGCCTTGACGGCGGCAAGGTCGATCTCGGCGGCAAGGTGCTTCGGCAGCACGCGCGGAATGTTCTCCGGAAAACCGCCGCCGGTGATATGCGCCAGCGCCTTGATGGATCCGGTCTCGCGGATCGCTTTCAGGAGCGGCTTCACATAGATCTTCGTCGGCGTCAGCAGCGCCTCGCCGAGGCTCTTTGCGGTGTCGAACGGGGCGGGCGCATCCCAGGCGAGGCCCGAGAGCGTCACGATCTTGCGCACCAGCGAATAGCCGTTGGAATGCACGCCCGAGGAGGCGAGGCCGAGGATGACGTCGCCTTCGGCGATGTCGCCCGAGGGCAGCAGCTCGCCACGCTCGGCCGCGCCGACGGCAAAGCCCGCGAGGTCATAGTCGCCATGCGAATACATGCCCGGCATTTCCGCCGTCTCGCCGCCGATGAGCGCGCAGCCGGCCTGCCGGCAGCCTTCGGCGATGCCTTCGACGATTGCGGCGCCCTGGTCGGGGTCGAGCTTGCCGGTGGCGAAATAGTCGAGGAAGAAGAGGGGTTCGGCGCCCTGGACGACAAGATCGTTGACGCACATGGCAACGAGGTCGATGCCGACCGTGTCGTGCCTGTCGGCGTCGATGGCGATCTTCAGCTTGGTGCCGACGCCGTCATTGGCGGCAACGAGGACCGGATCCTTGAACCCGGCGGCCTTGAGGTCGAACAGGCCGCCGAATCCGCCGATCTCGCCATCCGCGCCCGGGCGGCGCGTCGAGCGCACGGCCGGCTTGATCTTCTCGACCATCAGGTTGCCCGCGTCGATGTCGACGCCCGCGTCGCTATAGGTCAGACCGTTCTTTTCCGACTGGCTCATGCTCACGTCTCCGGCTTGAGGCCCGCTTGAGGCTTGTCGCGCCCGATTGGCATGACGGGGGATGAAGTGCAAGCAGAATGCCGGGAATGCAGGGATTTTTTCACCGGTTTGCGGGGATGGCGGCGCTGCTTGCCCCTCACCCTAGCCCTCTCCCCGCAGGCGGGGAGAGGGGACCTGCCCCGCATGATGTGGAAATAGGGGAAAACGGCGCGGCACATTTCCTTCGCCCCGCTTGCGGGGAGAAGGTGGCCGGCAGGCCGGATGAGGGGAAAATTGAGGACAAACGCCATTCCCCCATCACCCCACCGAGCCTTGACCTTTCTCATGCCCGCATCCTATCTCCTCATGCATTGCGGCAAAACACGAGGAAGAAACGCGATGGCAGCCCATATCAGCGGTGCGGGACTGAAGCGGCAGGTGGTCTTCTGGCTCATCGCGCTCGCCTTCTTCCTCCTCTTCCTCCTCGTGTTCAGCGATATCCTGCTGCCCTTCATCGCCGGCATGGCGCTCGCCTATTTCCTCGATCCGGTCGCCGACCGGCTGGAGCGCTGGGGCCTCAGCCGGCTGATGGCGACGGTGGTCATCCTCGTCGCCTTCGTCATCCTCTTCGCGCTGTCGCTGATGATCGTCATCCCGCTGCTGGCCACGCAGGCGGCGGATTTCCTGGAGAAGCTGCCGGGCTACGTCACGCAGTTGCAGGAGCTGGTGGCGAGCTTCAATCCCGACCTGCTGCCCACCTGGATCAGCAGCCAGATGGGCACGATCAAGCAGAGCTTTTCCTCCATCCTCGCCGAAGGCGCGGGTTTCCTCGGCACGGTGTTCAAGCAGGTCTGGAACTCCGGCATGGCGCTGGTCAACATCGTCTCGCTTCTGGTCATCACGCCCGTCGTTGCCTTCTATCTCCTGCTCGACTGGGACCGCATGATCGCCAAGGTGGACAGCTGGGTACCGCGCGACCACGTCGCCAACGTGCGCCAGATCGCGACCGAAATGGACGCGGCGATTGCCGGCTTCGTGCGCGGGCAGGGTTCTATCTGCATCATCCTCGGCCTGTTCTACGGCATCGGGCTGTCCTTTGCCGGCCTCAATTTCGGCCTGCTGATCGGCCTCTTCGCCGGCCTCATCAGCTTCATTCCCTATGTCGGCTCGCTGGTCGGTCTGGTGTTGGCGGTGGGGGTCGCCGTCGTGCAGTTCTGGCCGGACTACTGGATGGTGGTGCTCATCGCCGTCATCTTCTTCGCCGGCCAGTTCATCGAGGGCAACATCCTGCAGCCCAAGCTCGTCGGTTCACGCGTCGGCCTGCATCCGGTCTGGCTGATGTTCGCGCTGGTCGCCTTCGGCGCGCTCTTCGGCTTCGTCGGCCTGATGATCGCGGTGCCGGCAGCTGCGGCCGTCGGCGTGCTTGTCCGCTTCGGCCTGCAGCGTTACCTTGACAGCGACCTTTACTACGGCGCGAGCAAACCCGTCTTGCTCGAAGAGAGCACGCCCGAGGGTTGACCGATGGCGCGGCTGCCCCAAGGGGAGCAGTCTTGCCCGGACTTGCGCCAGAACGAAGAGTTAGTACCGAGTAGCACCATGACATCGCGCAAGACCGCCGAACAATTGCCGCTGGCCTTCGGGCACGACCCCGCGACGGGGCGCGACGACCTTTTGCTCGCCGAGCCGGTCAATGCCGCCGTGGCGATGATCGACGCCTGGCCGCACTGGCCGTCGCCGGTCGTCGTCATCGCCGGTCCCGTCGGCTCGGGAAAATCGCATCTCGCGGCCATCTGGCGCGAGAAGGCGGGGGCCGAGATCATCGAGGCGAAGGCGGGCAGGGGCGCCGAGGCGGCGGCCGAGCGCGGGCCGGTGCTGATCGAGGACGCCGACCGGGCCGGTTTCGACGACCGCACGCTCTTCCACATCATCAACAATGTGCGCCAGAACGGCCATACGCTGATGATCACCAGCCGGCTCTGGCCGATGTCCTGGCCGGTCGAGCTGGCGGACCTGCGCTCGCGCCTGAAGGCCGCCACGGTGGTGGAGATCGGCGAGCCGGACGACGAACTGCTCTCGCAGGTCATCATAAAGCTCTTCGCTGACCGTCAGCTCTTCGTCGATGAAAGGCTTGTGGCCTATATCGTCGCCCGCATGGAACGCTCGCTGGAGGCCGCCCAGACGCTCGTCGAGCGCCTCGACCGGCTGGCGCTTGCCCGCGGCAGCCGGATCACCCGCGCGCTGGCGCAGGAGGTGCTCGGCGACATGACCGGGGGCGAGGATTTCGCCGGCTAAACCGGCCTGCCGGATTGACTGTCACAGTTCCGTCGTCAAACTACGCTAAGCGGTTCGGGGAAAAGTGGAAATCGGTTTCCGTCCGAACCCGCGTGGCAAGCATGCGGCCGATCCGGCGGCAAAGTGGGGCGGACTCTCCAATGGATACAGCGACTTCGGAACATGCGCAGGAAAAGCCCGTCGAGCAGGTGCCGCCGCCGGAAGGCGCGACCGTCGATGTCGAAGCCTTGATGGCAAGCCCCGAACGCTTCATCAACCGTGAATTCTCCTGGCTGCAGTTCAATCGCCGCGTCCTAGAGGAAACGCTGAACACCGCCCATCCGCTGCTGGAGCGCGTGCGTTTCCTGTCGATCTCGGCGGGCAACCTCGACGAATTCTTCATGGTGCGTGTCGCCGGCCTCGAGGGCCAGGTGCGCCAGGGCGTCGGCATCCGCAGCCCTGACGGCAAGACTTCGGCCGAACAGCTCGACGACATCCTCAAGGAGATCGACAATCTCCAGATGGAGCAGCAGGCCTCGCTTGCCGTGCTCCAGCAGTATCTCGCCAAGGAAGACATCCTGATCGTGCGCCCGACCGGGCTGTCGAGCGACGACAAGGTCTGGCTGCAGCAGGAATTCACCCAGTCGATCTTCCCGGTTCTGACGCCGCTGTCGATCGACCCGGCCCATCCGTTCCCCTTCATCCCCAATCTGGGCTTCTCGATCGGCCTGCAGCTGGAAAGCACGACGGGCAAGGAGCCGATGACGGCGCTCCTGCGCCTGCCGGTCGCGCTCGACCGCTTCATCCGCCTGCCCGACGCCAAGGGCGCGATCCGCTACATCACGCTGGAGGACGCGGTCGGGCTCTTCATCGGAAGGCTCTTCCCCGGCTACATCGTGCGCGGCTCGGGCACCTTCCGCATCATCCGGGACAGCGATATCGAAGTGGAGGAAGAGGCCGAAGATCTCGTGCGCTTCTTCGAGACGGCGCTGAAGCGCCGCCGTCGCGGCTCGGTGATCCGCATCGAGACCGATTCGGAAATGCCCGAATCGCTGCGCCGCTTCGTCGTCGGCGAACTCAACGTGCCGGACAACCGTGTCGCCGTTCTGCCCGGCCTTCTCGCCCTCAACACGCTGTCGGAAATCGCCAAGGCGCCGCGCAACGACCTTCGGTTCGAGCCCTACAATGCCCGATTTCCCGAACGCGTCCGAGAGCACGCCGGAGACTGCTTCGCCGCCATCCGCGAAAAGGACATGGTCGTCCACCACCCCTACGAAAGCTTCGACGTGGTGGTCCAGTTCCTTCTCCAGGCTGCGCGCGATCCTGACGTTCTGGCGATAAAGCAGACGCTCTACCGCACCTCCAACGACAGCCCGATCGTGCGCGCGCTGATCGACGCCGCCGAGGCCGGCAAGTCGGTGACGGCGCTGGTGGAACTGAAGGCCCGCTTCGACGAGGAAGCCAACATCCGCTGGGCGCGCGACCTCGAACGCGCCGGCGTGCAGGTCGTCTTCGGTTTCATCGAACTGAAGACCCATTCCAAGATGTCGATGGTCGTGCGCCGCGAGGAGGGCAAGCTTCGTACCTATTGCCACCTCGGCACCGGCAACTACCATCCGATCACCGCGAAGATCTATACGGATCTTTCCTTCTTCACCTGTAACCCGACGATCGCCAACGACATGGCGAACATCTTCAACTTCATCACCGGCTACGGCGAGCCCGAAGCCGGCATGAAGCTCGCTTTCTCGCCCTATACGCTGCGCCCGCGCATTCTCCGCCATATCGAGGAGGAGATTGCGCATGCCAGGAACGGCGCTCCGGCGGCCATCTGGATGAAGATGAATTCACTGGTCGATCCCGACATCATCGACGCGCTCTATCGCGCGAGCCAGGCGGGCGTGGAGGTGGATCTCGTCGTGCGTGGCATCTGCTGCCTGCGCCCGCAGGTTCCCGGCCTTTCCGACAACATCCATGTCAAATCCATCGTCGGCCGCTTCCTCGAACATTCCCGCATCTTCTGCTTCGGCAACGGCCACGGGCTTCCCTCAGACAAGGCGCTGGTCTATATAAGCTCCGCGGACATGATGCCGCGAAACCTGGACCGGCGAGTCGAGACACTCGTGCCTTTGATCAACCGGACGGTGCATGAGCAGGTTCTCTCGCAGATCATGTTGGGCAATCTCATCGATAACCAGCAGAGCTACGAGATTCTTGCGGACGGAACGTCCCGGCGCATGGAAGTGCAGCCCGGTGCCGAGCCGTTCAACGCTCAGCACTACTTCATGACCAACCCCAGCCTGTCCGGCCGGGGTGAAGCTCTGAAGTCCTCGGCACCGAAGGCGATCGCGGGCTGGAAAGGCCGCCGTAAGAAGTAAACTGGATATGCATGGTTGAGTCTGAAGCCCAGGGGCGTTTGCCTGGAATTGCCCCGGTGTCAGTCGTGGATATCGGTTCGAACTCGATTCGCCTCGTGATCTACGAGGGCATGAGCCGTTCGCCGGCCATCCTGTTCAACGAGAAGGTGATGTGCGGCCTCGGCAAGGGGCTTGCCAAGACCGGCCGCATGGATCCGGCCAGCGTCGAGCGGGCGCTTGCCGCCCTTCATCGCTTCAAGGCGCTCTCCTGGCAGGCGCGCGCCTCCACCATGTTCGCGCTGGCGACCGCCGCGGCGCGCGAGGCGGAAAACGGTCCGGATTTCATCCACCAGGCGCAGCTCATCCTCGGCCAGAAGATCCGCGTCCTCACCGGCGAGGAAGAGGCCTATTTCTCCGCGCTCGGCATCGTCAGCGGTTTTCACGATCCCGACGGCATCGTCGGCGACCTTGGCGGCGGCTCGCTGGAGCTGGTCGACGTGGCGGGCGCCATGATCGGCCGCGGCATCACGCTGCCGCTTGGCGGCATCCGCCTCTCGGAAGCCTCCGGCGGCTCGACCGCCCAGGCCCGTATCGTCGCGCGCAAGTACCTGCGCACCGCCAACCTCCTGAAGAACGGCACCGGCCGCGCCTTCTATGCCGTCGGCGGCACCTGGCGCGCCATCGGCGCCCTGCACATGGAGGTGCAGAACTATCCGCTGCACATGATCCAGGGCTATGAGCTCGGCTTTGCCGATGCCATGGATTTCCTGACGGACATCGTGACGGCCAAGGATCAGAAGGACGCCGCCTATGCGGCGATCTCCAAGGGCCGCCGCAACCTGCTTCCCTTCGGCGCCGTCGCCCTGCAGGAGACGATCGCGCTGATGAAGCCCTCCCGGGTCTTCTTCTCCGCGCAGGGCGTGCGCGAAGGTTTTCTCTATTCGCTCTTGCCCGACCGGGAAAAGGGACGCGATCCACTGCTTGCCGCCGCCGGCGAGCTTGCCATCCTGCGCGCCCGCTCGCCGGAACATGCCCGCGAGCTTGCCGAATGGACCGGCCGCATGATGCCGTTCTTCGGCATCACCGAAACGGAGGAGGAGCGCCGCTACCGCGAGGCTGCCTGCCTGCTTGCCGATATCAGCTGGCGCGCCCATCCCGATTATCGCGGCCTGCAGGCGCTGAACCTCATCGCACACGGCACCTTCATCGGCATCACCCATCCGGGCCGCGCCTTCATCGCACTCACCAACTACTACCGCTTCGAAGGCCTGAACGACGATGCCGTCAGCAGTTCGCTGGCCGCGATCGCCACGCCCCGGCTGCGTGAGCTGGCGAAACTCGTCGGTGCCCTGCTGCGGATCGTCTACCCGTTCTCTGCCTCCATGCCCGGCGTCGTGCCGCACCTTTCCATCCGCAAGTCGAGCGCGCCGGATACCGACCTCGAATTCGTCGTGCCCGCCGATTTTTCCGAGCTTGCCGGCGAACGGCTCGACGGCCGCCTGCAGCAGCTTGCCAAGCTGACGGGCAGGAAGCTCGCCTTCCGGTTCCTGTGAGGCCCGCGATGAGAGCCTTGATCCTTCTTTCAGCCCTGTTCTTTGCCGCAAGCGCGGCTGCGCAGGAATGGCAGGCGGTCGAGCGCGTCGAGCCCTACAGCGTCGCGGGTTCGACGGGGCTCGAGATCTACCAGTCGATCGGCGCGCGCGGTCCGAAGCTCGGCGTCGCCCGCGTCATCGCCCATACCGGCTTCAAGCTTACCTGGACGCGCAAGTACGAGCGCCAAGGCAATGCCTGCACCATCACGGTCAACAGGCCGAAGCTGATCATCACCTATACGCTGCCCAAGCTGAAGACGAAGCTCTCCGAGCCGCTGAAAAGCCGCTGGGACACCTTCATTGCCGGCGTGACCGCCCATGAGAAGGTGCATGGCGATTTCATCAGGGACATGGTGAAGGAGATCGAGGCGGCGAGCGTCGGCATGACGGTCGAAAACGATCCCAATTGCCAGAAGATCCGCCCGCAGCTTCAGGCAAAGCTCGGCGAACTCTCCCAGGCCCAGCGCACCCGCAGCCGCGACTTCGACCAGGTCGAACTCAACGACGGCGGCAACGTCCACCAGCTCATCCTGCATCTGGTCGATCCGCGCTAGACATCAAGGGGAGCAGCGGCGCCCGGAGGCGCCGCCGCAGATGTTCACTCGGCCTTCAGCAGGTCGCCCGCTTCGATGAGCACGAACTCGTTGTCGTCGGCCTTGTCGAGGGCGCGGCCGGCGGAGAAGGGCAGGTTGTTGTCGTTGCCGACGATGATGTGGGTCTCGTCGATGCGGTCGACATTCTCGATCGTCAGGAACGGCATGTCGTAGAAGCCTTCGCCGCCGCCCTGGCGCTTCCTGTTGTCGGGGTCGGCGATCTTCAGGAGGTCGATATAGCCGATCTTGCGCACGGCCTTGCCGGCGTTCTCGTCGGTCATGGCGATCTTGTAGATGCGCTTGACCTTCGAGGCGGTGGCAAAGCAGTCGGGCTTGGGGTCCTTGGCGTCGGCGCAGGCCTTGTCCGCGGTGCCGACGCCGTTGTCGCGTTCGATCACCAGCGCGGTCGTTTCGTCCAGCATGTTGAAGTCGCCGATCGCCTCGCTGCCCTCGGCGAGCGGATAGAGCCAGCTGCGGCCCGTCCACGCCCTGGAGGCGACGTCGAGCTCGATGATGCGCAGCGCAGGCCGTCCGTCTGCCTGCTCGACGCTCTCGCTGTCCACCCAGATCGGGCCTTCCAGGAGACCGTAGAGCTTCGTGCCGTCCTTGGAGAGCGCCAGGCCCTCATAGCCGCCGGAACGCTTCAGGTTGAAGGCCGGCATCTTCTTGGTGGGATCGGCCTGCACGGCGAGCGTTGCATTGTCCGGCGAGGTGACCGGCTTGCCGTCCACTTCGGTGGCGATCACGTCGGTGAGCTTGCCGTCGAGGTCGAATTTCAGGATGTAGGGGCCGAATTCCTCGCCGACCCAGAAGCCGTCGGCAACCGGCTGGATGGATTCTACGTCGAAGTCGCCGCCCGTCAGATAGCGCTTTTCAGCGCCTTCCATGACGATCGGGAACGGCGCTTTTTTATCCGGGTCCGAGAGGAAGACGGTCTTGACCGGCTCCATCGTGCCCTTGTCCCAGTCGAAGCGCACATTGTGCAGCATCAGCATGGCGTCGGTGGAGTTCAGCTTGTTGCCGAAGCCGTTGTCGGAAAGCGTCCAGAACGAGCCGTCCTCCATGGTCTTGATGCCGGAGAAACCCTGCATCGGCTGGCCGTCGAAGGGCAGCGACAGACCGGTTTGGCGCACGCCGTCCTTGCCCATGACGGTGCCGAGCGCCTCGGTGCGCTTGCGGTCGGCGGTGGTGAACTTGCCCGAGGTCTTCAGATAGGTGGCGGCATCGGCCGGGGCGGCGATGATCGTGTTGGCCGGCAGGATCGCATGGGCCTTCAGCGTGGCCGGAAATTCCTTGTCGCTGGCCCCGGCGGCGGTTGCCATCAGGAGTGCGAGCGCGGCGGTCGAAAAAAGATGTCTGGTCATGAATATCCCCATCGGGTTGGCAAAACGAGGCCGTTGATAGGGGGCGCACATGACTGCTGCTTGACAGTTGCTTGTCGCTTTCGTGACGGTCCGGGGGATTTCTGGGATCAGATGGCGAGCGCCGCAAAGCGGCCGGGCGTCATGCCGAGCGCCTTCTTGAAGTGGCGGTTGAGATGCGCCTGGTCGGCAAAGCCGCTGGCAAAGGCGGCTTCAGCGATGCTTTCCCCCGCAGCGATCAGGGTTTTTGCCCGCTCCAGCCGGCGCATGACGAGATAACGGTGCGGGCTGGTGCCGAGCAGCTGGCGGAACTGCCGGGACAGCGCGAAGCGGTCCAGTCCGGTCACCTGTTCGAGCTCCGCGGAGTTCACCTGCCGGGAAAGGTTTTCCCTGAGGAAATCGCAGGCCCGACGCACCTCCGAATGGGCGAGCCGGCCCATCTTCGCCTGCGGCGCGCCGGCATGGTCGAGCAGAAGGCCGGCGATTTCTCCCAGCAGCTCGTCGAGCTTCAGCGGTTCGATTGCCGCATCCATGCTGCCGATGGCGTCCAGCAGCAGGCCCGCCAGCTTCGGATCGTCAATGACGGGCGCGGCGACGAAGGGCAGCGTACGCCCGCGCGCGGCGGTCGCAGGCAGGAAGCGCTCCGGCGGGATGTAGATCATGCGGTAGGTGAGGCCGTCCTCGGTGGCCGCGCCCCCGTCATGCATCTCGTCGGGATGCAGCACGATCACGTTGCCGGGCGGGCTGAAGCGGGCCTCGCCGCGGTAGGAGAAGGTCTGGATGCCGGCCATTGTGACGCCGAGCGCATAGGTGTCGTGCCGGTGCGGCTCGAAGCCCTTGCCGTGGAAGCGCGCCTCGATGCGTTCGATGCCGGCGAGTTCCGGCGCCACGAGGATGCGGTCCCTTTCCGTGCACGAACGTTCAAGCGGGCCTTCGACCGCGCCTGCTATCGCATTGGCCGCGGAATGGTCCGCAGCCTCTTCCCGGGAGTATACCTGCATGTTCGATACCAAGTTCGCCATTGTCCTGCGCGAGGACCTGGAGGTCTGGCAGAAGCTGAACGTGACCGCCTTCCTGTCCGGCGGCGTCATCGGCCGGAAACCGGAGCTGATCGGCGAAGCTTATCGCGATGCGGCCGGCAATGTCTACAATGCGCTGAGCGTGCAGCCGGTCATCGTGCTGTCGGGGGACGGAACGACGCTGTCGAAGATCCATGCCCGGGCGCTGGAACGCGACGTCCCGGCCTCCGTCTATATCGAGGAAATGTTTGCGACCGGCCACGACGCCGCCAACCGCGCCGTCTTTTCAGAATTCGGGCCCGCTGACGCCAAGGTCGTCGGCATCGCGGTGCACGCCGACAAGAAGACGGTCGACCGCATCACCAAGGGAGCGAAGCTGCACGCCTGACTGGGGCATTTCCAGCGAACTCCGGTTTACCGGAAATGCCCTGGATTCTTGTTTTTACCGCATTATCCGACGCCGAAGCGATCTCGCTTCGGCTGGAAATGCGCTAAAGTGCGACCGCCTCGATCTTCTTGTCGACGAAGCGCAGTGCCACCTTGCCGGTGATGAGGTTGAGGGCTGTTTCCCCGAAGAGCTCGCGGCGCCAGCCGGAGAGGGCGGCGACCTCGGCCTTCTCGCCGTCGACGGCGATCTTTTCCAGATCGTCGCTGTTGGCGATGATCTTGGCGGCGACGCCTTCCTTCTCCGAGACGATCTTCAGGAGCACCTTCAGCATTTCGCTGGCCGCGGCAGCCCCCTCCGGCACGTGGGCCTGTCGGGGCAGGCGCGGCAGGTCGGTCTTCGGAATGGCGAGCGCCTCGTTGATGGCCTCCAGCAGGGCGGCACCCGATTGTGAGCGCTCCCAGCCCTTGGGAATGGTGCGCAGGCGCGCCAGCGCCTCGGCATCGGCCGGTTGCTGCTGGGCGATCTCGTAGATCGTGTCGTCCTTCAGGATGCGCGACCGCGGCACGTTGCGGCCGCGCGCCTCGCGCTCGCGCCAGGCGGCGACCTTCTGCAGCACCGCCAGCTCGATCGGCTTCTTGACGCGCATCTTCAGCCGCTTCCAGGCGTCGTCCGGATGCAGGTCGTAGGTCTCGCGCGATTCCAGGACCGCCATTTCCTCGGTCAGCCACAGCGAGCGGCCGGCGGCCTCCAGCTTCTCCTTGAGCGCGAGATAGACGTCGCGCAGGTGCGTCACGTCGGCCAGCGCATATTCGAGCTGCTTTTCGGTGAGCGGCCGGCGGCTCCAGTCGGTGAAGCGCGAGGACTTGTCGATATGCACGCTCTTGATCTTCTGGACGAGCTGGTCGTAGGACACGCTGTCGCCGAAGCCGCAGACCATGGCGGCAACCTGCGTGTCGAAGATCGGATGCGGAATGAGGTCGCCGCGGTTGACGATGATCTCGATGTCCTGTCGGGCGGCATGGAACACCTTCAGCACCGCCGGGTTCGCCATCAGGGCGAAGAAGGGGGCGAGGTCGAGACCCTTGGCCAGCGGATCGACGATCACCTCGATCTCTGGTCCCGCCAGCTGGATCAGGCAGAGTTCCGGCCAGAAGGTGGTTTCCCGCAGGAACTCCGTGTCGATGGTCAGATACTCGGACCGGGCGAGTGTCTCACAGGCTTCGGCAAGGGCTGCGGTGGTCTCGATGATCTGCATAGCGGCTCGGGCGGACTTTCTCGTTCTTGGATCGGGCAGCTTTAGACGTTCCACGGTTTTGCCACAATCGAAAACTTGGCCCTCCGGATGTCAGGTCACCCGCACATAGCTCGTCATGCCGGTCTTCTGGTGCTCGATGATGTGGCAATGAAACACCCAGTCGCCCGGATTGTCGGCGACGAGGGCGAGCTGCACCTTCTCGTCCGGCAGGATAAGGTAGGTGTCGGAAAAATGCGGGCGGATCGCCTGCTTGTTGGAATTCATCGGCCGGAAGACGAGGCCGTGCAGGTGGAGGGGGTGGACCTGCGGCGTCGGGTTCTCGACATTGAAGATATAGGTCCGGCCCGCCTTCATCTCGGCGAGCGGGGCGGTCGGGTCGCCCGTGTCGTCCGCCCACGGCACCTTGTTGATGGCCCAGAAATTGTAGCCGAGCGAGCCGCAGATGCCGTCCTTCGGCCGCTCCTCCGCCGAGGCGCTGAGGATGAAGGGGATTTCGGTGGCGGCGGAAAGGTCCGGCTCGGGCAGCGGATTTTGCGAAAGCAACGGCAGGTCGCGCGCGTCGCGCTTCAGCGAGGCGCCGGTGGCGCGGAAGGTGGCGAGCGTTGCCGGCTTCGTGCCGCGCAGGTCCTTCAGCGCCGCGACGGCGCCTTCCATGTCGGGCATGCGCAGCGCGAGATCGAGCCGCTGGCCGGGGCCGATCAGCAGATGGTCGAGCGCAAAGCGCGTCGCCGCCGGATTGCCGTCGAGGGCGATGACCGTGGCCTCCGCGCCTTCCACCTGGAGCGCAAGGATGCGGGTGACGTCGGTCGCGGCAAGGCGCAGGCGCACGAGGCCGCCGGCCGGCGCGTCATATTGCGGCGACTGCCGCCAGTTGGCGGTGCGCACCGTGCCGAAGGTGCCGGCCCGGGCGGCATCGCGCGGCTTGAACTGGGCGATGAACTGGCCGTCGCCGCCGAGCCGCCAGTCGCGCAGGTTGAGCACGATCTCGGCGTCGAAGACCGGATCTGCCGGGTCCTCCACCACGATGAGCCCGGCAAGGCCGCGGCCCATCTGTTCCAGCGTGTTGCAGTGGGGATGGTACCAGAAGGTGCCGGCATCGGGCGGGGTGAAGGCATAGTCGAACCCGTCGCCGCCATAGACATAGGGCTGGGTCAGGAAGGGCACGCCGTCCATCTTGTTGTCGATGCGAAGCCCGTGCCAGTGGATCGTCGTCGGCTCGTCGAGCCTGTTGTCGAGGCGCAGCGCAAAGGCTTCGCCGCGCCGCATGCGCAGCACCGGCGGAATCTCGGCATCGCCATAGGTCATGACGCCCCTGGTCGGGCCCTTGCCGGTGAGCATCGCCTCGCCGGGACGGGCGACGAGCGTTGTCGACGCTGCCGCCTTCGCCAGCCCGCCATAGCGGCCGGCCAGCCCGACGCCGCCGGCATAGGCCCCGGCGACGAGTGCGCCCTTCATCAGCGTGCGGCGTGTCAGCATGGCAGTCCCTCCGGTGCGTCCCTTGCTTCTAAACCTGAGGGCATGGCTCAGCAATAAGTGCCGCTCGACCACATTGCCGCAGGCTCACGGCTCGCCGTTGCGGTCCTTGTCGGCGAGCTTGTTGAAGAAGAAGGAGGTGCGCAGGAGGTTGCGGAAGCGGCTGCGCCGCGCGCCGGCGGGCACGGCCGGGCGGGCGCTCATGCGCAGCGCCGTATAGGCCATGAAGGCGACGAGGACGACGGCGGTGTAGAGGAACAGCGCCTGCGGGCCGAAGAACTGCAGCAGAACCGAGGCGAAGAGCGGGCCGATGATCGCCCCGCAGGACCAGAAGAACAGCATGCCGGCGGAAACCAGCGCATGTTCGCCTTCGCCCGCATGATCGTTGGCATGGGCGGAGCAGAGCGAATAGAGCGGCATGGCGAAGGCGCCGAAGACGAAGATGCCGACAAGGTTCTTCAGTTCGTCGCCGCCGGCGAAGATGGCGAGGTAGAGCGCGGCAAGTGCCGAACCGAAGGTGGCGATGAGGATGATCAGGCGCCGGTCGAGCCGGTCGGAATAGAGGCCAAGCGGATATTGCAGCACCACGCCGCCGACGATGCCGGCGCTCATGAAGCTGGCGATCGCCGTCACCGTCAGGCCGATGTCGTGGGCGTAGATCGGCCCGAGATTGCGGAAGGCCGCATTGGTGAGGCCGACGACGATGCAGCCGACGGTCGCCAGCGGCGAGATGTTCCAGAGCTTCTTGACTTCGAAGCGGATCGCCTCCGGCACCGTCGGGCTGGAGCGGTCGGCAAGCGAGATCGGCACCAGCGACAGCGACAGCGACATGGCGACGATGGCGAAGAGCTCGAAGCCGCCGATGCCGATGCCCGGGATGAGATACTGTGCCGCCGTCACGGAGCCGAGGTCGACGAGACGGTAGATCGAGAGGGTGCGCGCCCGGTTGGCATTGGTGACGGCGGCGTTCAGCCAGCTCTCGACGGTGGCGAAGAGGCTGGCGAAACAGATGCCGGCGACGAGCCGCATGGCGAACCAGAAGATCGGGTCGACGACCAGGAGCATGGCGATCGCCGAGGCCGAGGCGATGGCCGCCATGGCGGAGAAGGTGCGGATATGGCCGATGGCGCGCAGGACGCGCGTCACATAGATGCAGCCGATGGCAAACCCGATGGAATAGCCCGCGCCGACGAAGCCGATGACCGAGGTGGAAAAGCCTTCCTGCGAGGCGCGCAGCGCGATGAACGTACCCTGCAGCCCGTTCCCTCCGATCAGGATGCCTGCGGTGACGAGAAGGGGAATCAGGGGGCGAATCGTGGACATGCGGCCACTATGGCGAAGGATTTCCTGAATGGGAGAGGGAAAGCGGGGCGGGCGCGGAAATTGTATGCAATCCGGACCGGCGCCCCTCCCGCCGGCGCTATTCGTCGAGCAGTTCCGCCATGATGCGCAGGTGATCGGCCTGCAGAGGTTTTTCGAAATAGCTTTTCACGAAGCTGTATTGCATCGCCCGTTCGCGGTCCTTGCCGAGATGGGAGCTCGTCAGCATGGCGACGACGGGGGCGTGCACCTCGAATTCCTCGGCATAGCGATCGAGGAATTCGAAGCCGTTCATGACGGGCATGTTGATGTCGAGGATGATGGCGTTGGGCGTCTCGCGGTGCAGGATGTCGAGCGCCTCCGCACCGTCGAACGCCTTCAGGATGCGGATCGACGGATCATATTTGCGGATGGTGTATTCACAGATGAACTGGTCGTTCTCATCGTCATCGACGATCAGGATCGATTGGATATTCATGCTCAGTCCCCGTCGGGCAGTTCTATGATGAACCGGCTGCCCTTATCTCTAGCTTCATAGAGCGCCGTGCCGCCGAGGGCTTCCGTGCTCTTTCTCAATATGTAGAGGCCGAGCCCGCTGCCGAAGGATCGGTTCGGGTGTAGCCGTTTGAACATCTTGAACAACAAATGGCGGCTTGCGGGCGGAACGCCCAGGCCGTTGTCTTCCACCGACAGCCGCAGCTTGCCGGCATAGCGGAAGGCGCGGATGTCGATCGCCGGCTCGGCTTCCTTCGGGTCGTGATACTTGACCGCGTTGGAGAGCATGTTGCCGACGATGACCTGGAATTTCGACGGCTTGCTTAGGATTGTCAATTCCGCCGGCACATGATTTTCGATGTGGATCCGCTTGGAATCCTCAAGATGTGACAGCGCGTCGATCGCCTCGGACACGAGCGCCCGCAGCGCGATGGGCCGCTCTTCCTCCTCCATCAGCCGGTTGCGGGTGATGGTGATGATGTTCTGGATCAGGTGGTCGAGCCGGCGGAAATTCTTCTCCATGCGCTGCAATGTCTGGCCGAGCGCCGTGATTTCGCCTTCCGCCAGCATGTCCCTGGAAATGGTGAGCAGGCCGAGCGAGGAGGCGATCGGCGAGCGCAGGTCGTGCGAGGTACGGTAGGCGAACTCCTCCAGTTCGGCATTCGCCTCGATCAGCGCCTGCTCGCTCGCCTTGCGCTCGGAAATGTCGCGCACGATGCCGCTGTAGATGACCGCGCCGTCGAGCTCCAGCTTGGCGACGGCAAGGTCGAGCGGGAAAATGCTGCCGTCCTTGCGCCGGCCCTCCACCTCGCGGCCGATGCCGATGATCTTCGCCTCGCCGCTGTGGTTGTAGTTGGAAATGTAGCGGTCGTGCTCGCCGTGATAGGGCTCGGGCATCAGCATCTTGACGTTGCGCCCCATCATCTCCTCCGGCGAAAAGCCGAAGATGCGCGTGCAGGCCGGGTTGGCCGAGAGGATGAGGCCGCGGTCGTCGATGGTGATGATGCCGTCCACCGCGTTGTCGATGATGGCCGTGAGCCGGGCGCGGCTTTCTGCGAGATCCGCTGCCATGCGCCGCGCACGGCGGGACGAGAAATAGAGGTGCGCGACGAGGGCGCCGTAGAGAAGGCCGGAGATCAGCACCAGCGAGGAGAGCGTCGCGCGGGCATTCGTGCCGTCGCCCGAGAAGGTGATGCCGAACGAGGCCTCGTAGCGCTCCAGCTCGTAATAGGCCATGCCGAGCAGGAGAAGGTAGGTGGCAAGGCCGAGCACGCCGGCAAGCGTCAACCGGTCCTGGCCGGTCTCTTCCGTGCCCACGAAGATAAGCGCGACGCTGACGGCGACGAAGCAGCTCCCGCTCTGGAAGGACATGCGCGTGAAGCGCACCCAGTCGTGGGCGAAGTCCAGCGAGATCGCGTAGCCGATCAGGGCGGCCGCCGCGATGATGAAGGTGACGAAGCCGAGCGCTATCTGCATCATGCTGTTGCGGCCGGACAGGGCCCGCAGCGCCAGAGCCAGGCTGACCAGCATCAGGCAGAGCGCCGTGTTGGGGGCGATCCGCCCCGGCAGGCTGGTGCCGATATCGACGAAGGGCGTGTGCAGCAGCGTGTCGATGCCCGCATCGATGCCGAAGACATGCTGGGAGAGGGCCAGCGCGCCATAGAGGAAGACCGGCAGCATCATCAATGCCGGCAGGCGCGCGAGGCCGCGTGTGGAAAGAAGGAGCGCGAGCCCGACGATGGCGAAGGCGAGGGCCGCATTGAACTTCATGCCGAACAGGTAGGGATGGCGCTTCGCCAGGTCGATGGGCTCCGCAAGCCAGATCGCCACCATGACGGTGCCCACGACGATGCACCAAAGGCCCGCCGCGACGTTCGCCCTTTGCCAGGACCATGCAGAATTCAAGAGTGCCCCCATCGCGGTTCGACCGCCGCGCGCACTCTAGCGTGAAGGTTGCATCGCGAACAGGTGCCGTAGGGGGAGGATACGGTAAAATCTCCGCCGGTCAGGCGGCATCGTCCCGCGTCGTGCCGGTGTCGAGCTGCCCGGTGAGGGTTTGCAGATCCGCGGTCAGGGCCTGCAGGGCCTCGACCGAACAGCCCGTCGCCTTGCCGATCTGCATGCGGATCGCCACGGCCTCGCGCTTCATCGCATGGCCCTTGTCGGTGAGGGTGATGAGGACCTGACGCTCGTCGCTCCGGTCGCGGGCACGGTGGATGTAGCCGGCTGCCTCCAGCCGCTTGAGGAGAGGGGAAAGCGTGCCGGAATCAAGGCCGAGTGTCGTGCCCAGCGCCTTCACCGTGCGCCCGTCCTCCTCCCACAGCGTCATCAGCACGATATATTGCGGATAGGTGAGGCCATAGGGATCGAGCAGCGGCTTGTAGGTGCGGTTCAGCGCATGGGCGGCCGAATAGACGGCGAAACAGAGTTGCTGGTCGAGGGCCAGCATGCCCGCGGGGATATCGTCCGTCTCAGCTTCGTCACGTTTGTCGGTCATGGTGCCATTGTCGCACAAACGGCCAAAATTGCAATTTGCAAAATCATATTGCGCGCAATCTAATTTTGCGCTATCTAGATTTCATCAGCAACGAAACCCGGAAGGAGACATCCCATGCCCATTCTCTACAGAACCAAGGCTTCTGCAACCGGCGGCCGCGCCGGCCATGGCGCAACCGAAGACGGCACCGTCGACGTCACGCTCACCCTGCCGAAGGAACTCGGTGGTGACGGCGCGGCCGGCGCCAACCCGGAAAAGCTCTTCGCTGTCGGTTATTCCGCCTGCTTCCTCGGCGCGCTGAAGTTCGTCGCCGGCAAGGAAAAGGTAAAGATCCCCGATGACGCCAAGGTCACGGCGACTGTCGGCATCGGCCCGCGCGAAGATGGCGGCGGTTTCGGCCTCGAAGCCGCGCTCGAAGTCTCCGTGCCCGGCGTCGACAAGGCCGTGGTCGAGGACCTCGCCAAGAAGGCCCATGTCGTGTGCCCCTACAGCCACGCCACCCGCGGCAATCTGGACGTCAAGACCACCGTCGTCTGATCGGCTTGCGAGCCAAACGAAAAAGGCCGCCCGGAACATGTCCCGGGCGGCCTTTTTGTGTCCTTGGGGCAGGTCAGAACTCTTCCCAGCTCTCCGCCTTCAGGGCCGTGTTGCCGGAAAGGCGGGGCCGGGCCTGCGCCATGCGCTGCGGTGCGGCCTGTGCCACGCGGGCCGGCTGCGCGAGCGTGAAGCGGCCGATCAGCTGCCGCAGCTTTTCGGCCTGCGCCACCAGCGTTGCGGAGGCGGCGTTGGTTTCCTCCACCATGGCGGCATTCTGCTGCGTCGTCTGGTCCATCTGGTTGACGGCCGTGTTGATCTCCGAGAGTCCGACGGACTGTTCGCGGGCGGAGACGGCGATCGCCTCCATGTGCTGGTTGATCGTCGCGACATGGCCGCCGATCGCCTGCAGGGCCTCGCCGGTGTCGCTGACCAGCTTCACGCCGTTGCGCACCTCGGTTTCGGAGTTGCGGATGAGCTCCTTGATCTCCCTTGCCGCCTGGGCGGAGCGCTGGGCAAGCTCGCGCACCTCCTGGGCGACGACGGCAAAGCCCTTGCCGGCTTCCCCGGCGCGCGCGGCCTCGACGCCGGCATTCAGCGCCAGAAGGTTGGTCTGGAAGGCGATTTCGTCGATCACGCCGATGATGCTGGAGATCTGGCCCGAAGACTGCTCGATGCGCTGCATGGCGTTGACGGCCCTCGCGACGATCTCGCCGGAATGGCTGGCCGAGCCGTTGGCTTCCACCGCCACCGTGCGGGCCTCTTCCGCCCGCCGCGTCGAATTGCCGACATTGGCGGTGATCTCGTCGAGCGCGGCGGCGGTTTCCTCGAGCGAGGCGGCCTGCTGCTCGGTGCGCCGGGAGAGCGCGTCGGCACCGTGGCTGATCTCGCGGGTGCCCGTATCCATCTCCTCGACCGACTGCGCGACGGCGCCGAGCGCTTCACCGAGCTGGCCCACGGCGGCATTGAGGTCGCTGCGCAGCTGCTCGAAATCCGGCGCGAAGGCATCGTTCAGCCGGAAGGAGAGGTCGCCGGCGGCAAGGCGGCGCAGGCCGGTGGCAAGACCGGCGGTCGCCTCCTGCAGGCGTTTCTGCGCGGCCGCCTCCGCCTCGTCCTGCAGGCGCACCCGGTCGGCCTCCGCCTGCAGGCGGGTTGCCTCGGGCGCGCGCTCCAGCCGGTGCTTGTCGATCGCCGACTGGCGAAAGATCTCGACCGCGCCGGCAATGCTGCCGATCTCGTCCTTGCGGCCGCGGAACGGCACCTCGAAATCGGTGACGTCGCGGGCGAGCGTCTGCATGATCGCGGTGATCGTCTTCAGCGGGCGCGAGACGCCGGCGATGATGATCCAGAAGGCGAGGGCGGAGACGGCGAGCGCCACCGCGCCGAAGATCGACAGCAGGACGAGGTTGAAGGTCTTGGTGGCGCTGGCCTTGGCGAATTCCTCCTCGCCGACGCGGATCTGCAGGTCGACCAGGGCCGCGACATAGGTGCCGATCGGGTCGATCGTCGGGTAGAGCCGCGTTTCCACATAGGCATCGAGCGCCGCCTTGTCCCTGGCCTTCAGGATCGCGATGAGGTCCTGGATGCTGCCGGCCTGCTTCTGCATTTCGGCGCTCATCTGGCCGACGAGGCCGCGCTCCTCATTGGTGAGGTAGGAGGCGGCATAGCTGTCCCAGATCGTCTGGATGGTCGCCAGCGCCTCCGTGTTCAGTCGCTGCCCTTCCTCCCAGCCGAGCGCGCCGCTGCGCACCTTGTGGGCGGTGTCGACGATGTTGACGGCATAGAGGTCGCCGACCTTCTTCAGGCTTGCGGCGGGTTGCAGCCGGTCGACGACGATGGTGCTCATCGAGGCCGACATGGCATTGAGAACGAGATAGGTGGAAAGCGTGGCGCCGGCGAGCAGCAGCGTCAGGACGAGCGTCACCGCACTGAGTTTCGTGGAGATCTGCATGGGAAGGCCTTACCGTTCTGAACCGTGGAGATGGTAAACGGTAGAGAAATTTTATTTAGCATATATTAAATTTAGAAAGATCTAATTATGGTTGTATTTACCTTTCGGTAATCGCTCATCCGCTGTGGCGTGGCCGGCCCGCGGGCCCTGTTCCATGCGAAACAGCGGCGGGCGCGGCGATGTGAGACCTTCTGGTCACCGGATGAGAGAGGCTCATCCAAGAGAGATGAGGAGAGACCCCATGCGCAAGATCATCGTTTCCGCCACCGTTGCCCTCGTTGCCGCCGTTTCCTTCGCGGCCCCCTCGCAGGCCGGATATTACAGCTATGGCTACAAGCCGCACTGCTTCATCAAGAAGGTGAAGTCCTACGACTACTACGGCAACGTCATCATCAAGAAGATCAAGGTCTGCAAGTAAGCGTCCCCGGCACAGACCTTTGAGCGAAAGGCCCGGAGCCCCAGCCTCCGGGCCTTTTGTCGTGCAGGGAGGGTATTCGATCAGCTTGTCATGAGAAAAAGAATTGCTATATTGTTTCTCATGAAAGGAGATCGCGCCATGCAACGCAAGCCCATCGCAAAGGCCAATGCCGAAGGCGCCGTGCTCACCAAGGCGGCCGTCAATGCGGCGGAGCGGCTGGGGTTGACGGCGCGCATCCTCTCGGCGGTCATCGGCGTCTCGGAGGCGACGGTCTCCCGGCTGAAGCGGCAGGACGTGCTTCTGGAGCGTGGCACCAAGCCGTTCGAGCTGGCGGTGCTGCTCGTGCGCCTCTTCCGCTCGCTCGATGCCGTCACCGGTGGCGACGAGGCTGTCGCCCGCGCCTGGATGACGGCGGACAACACCGTGCTCGGCGAACGCCCTGTCGACCGCATCGTTTCCATTTCCGGCCTCGTCGATGTCCTCGCCTATCTGGACGCCCGCCGCGCTCTCGTCTGAGGCGCGGCCCTTTGCGGGGCCCGTCTGGCGTTTCGTCGAGGCGCAGCACCGCGTCTCGACGCTGAAACTCGTCGATACGCTGGACGAGCAGGCGCTGCTGGAGGACCTCCTGGAGGAGAGCAAGCCGGTGCTGCCGCCGGAATGCGCCGGTCTCGACTATCTGCTCGCGACCCCGTTCCGCTACGGCGCCGTCTATCCGCACGGCTCGCATTTCCGCCGCGCCGGGCGCACGCTCGGCATCTATTATGCCGGGTTTTCCGTCGAGACGGCGCTTTCCGAAATGGCCTTCTACCGGCTGCTGTTCTTCGCCGAATCGCCCGCAACGCCGCTGCCGGCCAACGCTGCCGACTACACCGCGTTTTCCGCCCTGGTCGAGACCGGCGGGGCGCTCGATCTTACCGCCCCACCGCTCGACCGCGATGCGGCCGTGTGGACGCACCCGACCGACTACGCCGCCTGCCAGTCGCTGGCCGACGGCGCGCGGGCGGCCGGCCTTGCCGCCATCCTCTATCGCTCGGTGCGCGATCCGGCCGGCGGCACCAACATGGCACTTCTCACCGCCTCTGCCTTCGCTGCGCCAAAGCCGGTGGAGCGCCAGACCTGGCGCATCCGGCTTTCGCGGCTTGGCGTGCAGGCGCTGTGCGACCACCCGCCGCGCCGCATCGGCTTCTCCCGCGAGGATTTTCGTGGTGACCCGCGCATCGTTTCAGGCGGATAGGGCCGCCTCGGCGAAGAAGTCCTCGGGTCCGTCCACCTCGATGAGCCGCCGCTTCTCGATCACCCAGAAGCGGTTGGCCACCGACCGCACGAAGGCGCGGTCGTGCGAGACGATGAGGCAGCTCGCCTCGTTTGCCGTCAGCTCCCGCTCCAGCGCCTCCTGGCCCTCGATGTCGAGATGGTTGGTCGGCTCGTCGAGCAGATAGAAGTTCGGATTGGTCAGCCGCAGCACCAGCATGCCGAGCCGCGCCTTCTGCCCGCCGGAGAGCTGGCCGACCGGCCGCCCCTGCTGTTCGATGGAGAGCCCGGCGCCGGCCAGAAGGCTGCGCGCCCGCTGGTCGCCGATGTCGAAGCGATGGATGATCGTACCGCGCGGCGTCTCGGCGTCCGAAAGGTCCGAAAGTGCCTGGTCGCCATAACCGAGCACCAGCGAGGGCGTCGCCTTGATACCCTCCTGACCGGCGCCCGCTGCCGCGATCGCCGCGCGCAGCCGCTGGACGAGCCGCGTCTTGCCGGCCCCGTTGAGACCGAGCAGCACGATGCGGTCGCCCTGGCAGATGAACTTCTGGTCCGTGCGGAAGAGGAGGGTGCCATCCGGCGTCTCCACGGCGGCGTCCTCCAGCGTCACCAGCACCTTGGCATGGGTGCCGCGGTTGGCGAGGCGGATGGCGCCGGCCGAGCGCTCATGGTGGGCGGGGCGCGCGGCATCCTCGATCCGCTCGGCCCGTTCCTTCAGCTGCTTGGTCTTGACCACCAGGAGGTCACTGCCGGAGTTGATGCCGATATTGTTGAGCTTGGCGGCCTGCTGGCGCAGCTGCTGGGCAACCTTCATGTCCTTCTCGAAGCGCCGCTCCTCGGCCGCGTCCGCCTCGTCGAGCGCCGCCCGGGCGCGCGAATAGGGCAGGGTGAAGAGCTGCGAGCGCTCGGGCCTCAGGAACAGCGTGCGGTTGGTCACGGCGTCGAGGAAGGCGCGGTCGTGGCTGGAGATGACGACCGGCATGTCGCGCGGCAGGCTGGCGAGCCACCCCTCCAGCCGGGCGATCTTCGAGAGGTCGAGATGGTTGGTCGGCTCGTCGAGGAGCAGCACGTCCGGCTCGCCGACGCGCACGCGGGCGATCAGCGCGATGCGCTGCCAGCCGCCGCTGAGCTGGCGGAGCGGCCGCTCGCGCAGCGTCTCGGGCACCTCCAGCTCCTCCAGCGTGACATCGGCCCGCCAGCTTTCGCTCTCCTGCTGTTCGGCAGAAAGCGCGCCGAGCACGGCCTCGCGGAAGGTCAGCGCGTCGAGGCCGGTCGGAAGGTTCTGCTCCATATGCCCGACGGTGAGGCCGCGCGCGCGGGTGATCTCGCCTGTCGTCGGCTCGAATGCGCCGGTGATGCATTTGAGCAGGGTGGATTTTCCCCGCCCGTTGGCCGCCACGAGGCCGATCCGGTCGCCGGCGGCGACGGCGAGGTTGAGATTGGCGAAAAGCGGGGTGGAGACGGTGACGCCGAGGGCGCGGATATTGATGAGCGACATGGAACGATCTCTGGTCTTCGGAGCCCCGCGGCGCGGCATCGGCCGTCGATCACGCGAAAAGGCTCAGGGGACACGGATGCGGAGTGAGCGCATCCGCCGGGTAAGGCGGACCAGAAGAAGAGTGTGTTCGTTCCGATCAGCCCTGCAAACGCATCTGCAGGGCAAGATCAGGGCCGTGCGTACGGTGTGGCAGAAATTCGTATTTCACGCGCAGCCCTCTCTTACGTGTTGCGAACGGGGGAGGGATAGCATTGGCCTGCGGTGTTTGGCAAGCGGGGGGAGGCGCCCCTCATCCGGCTGCCGCCACCTTCTCCCCGCAAGCGGGGCGAAGGGATTTGTGGCAAGGTCCCGTCCTATTTCCGCCGGCCCCTCTTGCGGGAAACCGGATCGGCATCCCCTTCTCCCCGCCTGCGGGGAGAAGGTGGCGGCAGCCGGATGAGGGGCCGCGCCGCGCCCGCAGCGCCTACCGCCGCAGGCTGCCGAGGATGCCGCGCACCAGCGCCCGGCCGAGCGAGGAGGCGACGGTCCGCGCCACGGACTTCATCGCCGCTTCCGCGACGGTCTCGCGCTGGTAGCCGGAGCGGGCCTTCGGCTGCTTGGGGGCGGGCTGGGCGGCGGGCTCGTCGTCGCCGAAACCGGGCAGGGTCCAGCGGCTGCCGCCGGAGGACGGGGTGTCTGCCTGCTGCTCTTCCGCCTGCTCCTGCGCGGCGGCGGCTTCGGCGGCCTTCTTGGCGCGGGCGGTGAGGATCTCGTAGGCGGATTCGCGGTCGAAATCCTCGTCATAGAGGCCCGCGACGGGGCTGACGCCCATGATCTCCTTGCGCTCGGCCTCGGTAACCGGGCCGAGGCGCGAGGCCGGCGGGCGGATCAGCGTGCGCTCCACCATGGAAGGCGCACCCTTGCCTTCGAGCGTCGAGACGAGCGCCTCGCCGGTGCCGAGATTGGTGATGACCTCGGCGCAATTGAAATCCGGGTTGGGGCGGAATGTGTCGGCCGCGGTCTTCACCGCCTTCTGCTCGCGCGGCGTATAGGCGCGCAGCGCATGCTGCACGCGGTTGCCGAGCTGGGCGAGCACGGTTTCCGGCACGTCGAGCGGGTTCTGCGTGACGAAGTAGACGCCGACGCCCTTGGAGCGGATGAGGCGCACGACCTGTTCGACGCGCTCGGTGAGCACCTTCGGCGCGTCGTTGAACAGAAGATGCGCCTCGTCGAAGAAGAAGACGAGCTTCGGCTTGTCGGGATCGCCCACTTCCGGCAGCACCTCGAACAGTTCCGAGAGCATCCAGAGCAGGAACGTGCCGTAGAGGCGCGGGTTCATCATCAGCTTGTCGGCCGCCAGGACCGAGATCGCGCCGCGTCCGTCATTGGTGGTGCGCATGATGTCGGAGATCTTCAGCGCCGGCTCACCGAAGAACTGCTCGGCGCCCTGCTGTTCGAGGATCAGCAATTCGCGCTGGATCGAGCCGACGGAGGCCTTGGAGATGAAACCGAACTGGCTGGAGAGCGTCGAGGCGTTCTCGCCCATATAGTTGAGCAGCGCCTGGAAATCCTTCAGGTCGAGCAGCGGCAGTCCGCCCTGGTCTGCGATCTTGAAGGCGATGTTGATGACGCCTTCCTGCGCGTCCGTCGCGTTCATCAGGCGCGAGAGCAGCAGCGGGCCCATCTCGGAAATGGTGGTGCGGACGCGGTGGCCCTTCTCACCGTAGAGGTCCCAGAAGATCACCGGGAACTGCTGGAATTCGTAGGGCGAAAGGCCGATCTGGTCGGCGCGCTTCTGCAAAAAGTCCTTGGCCTCGCCGATGGCGCCGATGCCCGAGAGGTCGCCCTTCACGTCGGCGCAGAACACCGGCACGCCGGCATTGGAAAAGCCTTCGGCGAGGATCTGCAGCGTCACCGTCTTGCCGGTGCCCGTCGCGCCCGTCACGAGGCCGTGGCGGTTGCCGAACTTCAGCTCCAGATATTCCGGCTTGTTGTTCGTATCGTCAGGCTTGCGGCTGGTGCCGATATAGAGTTTTCCGTCCTGAAGAATGGATTCCGTCACGTTGAAACTCCTTCGAAAGCCGTTCTGACCCGATCACTGCCCACGGGCGGATCGCCGCGCCGGGCAGGTTTTCATTGAATCGTCTCAGGCAGGTTATAAGGATAGTCCCGCACGGGAACAACACGCTTTCAAAGCGCGCCCGCCCGGTCGTGGACGCCCCGTGCAGCCGGCTTGAGTTTGCCGGGGAATTCATTTACCTTGACGTCAACGTCAATTCCCTTTCGGAGGATTTTCCATGAACGAACTCGTCACCCGCGTTGCCGATGCCGTCGGTATCGATGCCGCCCTGGCGGAAAAGGCCATCGGCATGATGCTCGGCTTCTTGCAGCGCGAGGCCGCCGACGGCCCGGTCGCCCGCATGATCGAGGCCATTCCGGGCGCCTCCGAGCTGGTCGCCCAGTATAACGGCGAAGGCACGGGCGGGGGCGGTCTGCTTGGCGGCCTGATGAGCGCCATCGGCGGCGGCGGCGTCATGGGTCTCGGTCAGCAGCTTATGAGCGAAGGCCTCGGCATGGGCGAGATCACCGGCCTTGCCAAGGAAACCATGGCGGTCGCCCGCGAGCATGCCGGCGCCGACGTTGTCGACGAGGTCGTCGCCTCCGTACCGGGCCTCAGCCAGTTCGTCTGATCGGGCCTTCGCCATCCCGCGCCGGCGGGATGGCCTCCCGCCTCAGCCGGATGGCGGAGATTTCAGCCACTTGCGCAGGCGGCCGCGCGCATTGGCATAGGGGGATGCGGTGTTGAACTGGATCATCCTGCCCATAGGCCATTTTTCATACCAGGGGCGTCCGTAGAGTGCCGCGTCGTTCTTCCGCTCCACCGCGGCGAGAATTGCCTGCTTGGCGGCTTGCAGCCGGTTCAGCAGGTGCGGATAGGGCAGGCCCTCGTAGTCGCGGTAGAATTTTCCGGCGAGCCTGCCAAGCTCGTTCCATTTGAATCCGGTTTCCGGAAAGTCGATGGGCGCACCGGCGGCGTCTCGCGCAAGCCATTTCAGCACCAGCTCGTTCCAGCCCGTCAGATAGGCGACGAGGTCGAAGGGGCTCATCCGCGTGTCCTTGGCATGGCCCTCCATCGTGCGCTCGTGCACACGCGTCTCCGGAACCTCCGCCAGCGTTTTCAGAAGCTTGCCGAATTCGGTGTCTATGGCCGCGATCAGCGCGGCCTTGTCCTGCGGAACGGCCATGATACCCCTGAAATCTGTCGTTCAGGAGCCTACAGCGGTTTTTCGCCGGCGACATGCGTCAAATCGCGGCGGCCGGATCGGGAGGGGCTCAGCGCCGGCGTGCCAGCATCAGGGCGGCGGTGAAGAGCGTCAGCCCGATGCCGACGGAGAGCGGCCCGGCCTTCGGCCCGCCGGCCTCCATGATTGCGCCGGTCAGTGCCGAGCCTGCCCCGCTGCCCGCCGCATAGGCGAGGGCGAAGGCGGCGGCGCCGGCCACCAGCATGGCGCTGCTGTAGCGTTCGCCCAGCATGGTGAGCGCGCAGGTGTAGAGCGAGAAGGTGGCCGTGCCCATCAGCGCGAAGACCGAGAGGATGGCGATTTCCGACTGCATCGACGGCAGGATGAGATAGCTCGCCGCCGCGGTGCTGACGGCCGCCATGGCGACGCGTTCGCGCGGCAGCTTGTCGAGCAGCAGGCCGATGAAGGGCTGGGCGATCGCCGTCGGCAGCGCCAGCACCGTCACGCTGATCGCCGCAAAGGCCTCCGTATGCCCCATCTTCACGAAATAGACCGGCATGGCCGAGATGGCGGCGATGTCGGCGAAGCCGAAGACGAAGACCATGCCGACGAGCAGCGGTGCCGCCCTGAAGAAGCGGAAGACGTCGCTTGTGGACGATGGCTCCGGCACCGTCCTTGTCGAGAACATCAGCATGGCGGTCGCAAAAGCGACGATGGCGAGATAGACGGCGGTCAACGCGAAGCCGAGCCCGCCCTCGCTGCCGAGCAGTGGAATGGCGAGCGGGCCGGCGGCAAAACCGGCGCACATGCCGGCGCCGTAGATGCCGGAGACCCGGCCGCGCAGCCGGTCCGGGCAGGCGGCGCTGAGCCAGGCTTCGCCGAGCATGAAGATGAGGCTGGCGAAGAAGCCGAGCAGGAAGCGGGCGACGAACCAGACCACAAACGAGGAGGAGGCCGCGAAGGTGGCAAGGCAGAGCGAGCAGCCGACGAGGCTGGCGATGATCAGCCGGTCGGCCCGCCAGCGCGCCGTCAGGCTGCCGAGGAGCAGCGTCGAGGCGGCAAGGCCGGTGGCGAAGGCGAGCGCGTTGACGCCGATCAGCGCCGGCGAGAAACCGCGCGCCTCCAGCGTCAGCGAGATCAGCGGATAGGTGAGCCCCTGCGCCACGGAAAAGGCGGTGACGCCGAGAATGACGGCGGCAATGGCCGGCCAGTCCGGCGAGAAGACGGTTGACGACGAGGACTGCATGAAGGGCTCCCGGCGCCGCACCGGCGCGCGCTTCTCCATACCGGATCGGGCCCCTGTTTGGGAAGGGGCGGGTCAGACGATGGTGCGCAGCAGGGCGCGGAGGATCTGTCCCATCCGTGCATGGCTGATGCCGTTGTCGACATCCGCCGCCCGGTGCACCACGACGAGGTCGAGCGCCGCAATAACGATGATATATTGCCCGCCGGCGCCACTGGCATAGACGATGGGCCAGTCCGTCGCGAGGTCGTCGCCCGGCGCGTTCGCTTCCGCCGACCACCAGAGATAGCCATAGCCGCGCCCGCCGCCGAGATCGGTCAGCGGCCGCGTGCTCTCCGCCACCCACGCCTCCGGCACGACCTGTCGGCCTTCCCAGCGGCCGCCTTCGAGGACCAGCCTACCGATGCGCGCCAGATCCCGGCCGGAAAGACGCATCTTGTAGACGGGGTGACGCGATTGCGGGCCGAAGACATCGGAAACATCCTCGGCCGCAAAATCCTGCATCTGAAGCGGTTCGGCGACCTGCTCCCGAAAGGCCGCTGCGAGCGTGCGTCCGGTCTCCTGTCGGTAGATCGTGCCGAGGGCGTTGAAATCCCAGTTGTTGTAGTACCAGAAGGTCCCCGGCGCGTGGCTGCCGCGCACCGGGCGGCTCGGCTCCATGCCGTAGACACAGGGATGGTAGACGCCGGAGCGCGATTTCATGAGGTCGGCGACAGTCGCCTGCTTCTCCTGCGCCGTCAGCGGCGAGAGATCGTCGATGCCGAGCGCGTCGAGCGTGGCGTGGATGTCGATTTCACCGGCCGCAACGGCGATGCCGTAGAGGATGCCGATCAGGGACTTGCGCACCGAGGCGACGCTCGAGCGATGGGCATGGAAGCCGCGGGCAAAAACCACCTCGCGGCCCCTGACGGCGAGCAGTGCCGTCAGGGGCCGCCGGAAGAAAGCAGGGCGTTGAGATCGTCCAACAGCGCCTCCCGGCGGATGAGGAGTCAGTGGCCAAGTCTTGCACGACGGCGCTTCCGGCGGGAGGCGCGGATAGAAACACTGCTGCCGCAGCGGGGCGGCGGTCGCGCGGCGCTATTCCTGGCCGGCCTCGTCCACCGTCTTGTTGTCGCCCGTCTTGGCCTTTTCTACCGCTGCCGCCTCGCGCTCGCTTTCGCGCACCACATGCAGGAACTCGGCCGCGATGGGCGGGGAGACCTCCACGGTCTTCTTTTCCTTGTCGTAGATGCAGAGATAGGTGATCTGACTCTTCGATTCCGGCGAAAGCCCCTCGATTGCCGCAAGTCCGAAGGATTGCGTGCCTGTCGGCTCGACGAAGACGTTCGGCGTGCCGAGCGCTTCCGGCAGGCTCGCCAGGCAGCTCTTCTCCACGTCGGCGCGGAATTCCTCCCAGGCATCGGGCGAGGAGGCATGGGCGAGCGGGGCGGCGAGGAGAAGCGGAAGGGCGGAAAGCAGGCGAAGATGCATGGGCAGGCTCCGTGTCAGGGGTGTCGGACAAAATGTCCGGAATCGCTTCCGGTTCCATTCGTCATTGATCTGACACGGGAAACGGGAAGGATTTTGTCGCATGTCAGGAAAAATTGGAACCCGGGCGGTTGCCACTTCCGGTCGCCGCTCCTATGTTCCGCTCACGGATTTCATTGAAAAAATTCCGTCGCCAAGAGGAGACACCACGATGGCTTTCGAACTTCCGCCGCTTCCCTACGATTACGACGCGCTCGCGCCCTTCATGTCGCGCGAAACGCTCGAATATCACCATGACAAGCACCACAAGGCCTATGTCGACAACGGCAACAAGCTGGCCGAGGAAGCGGGCCTTCAGGACCTCTCGCTGGAAGAGATCGTCAAGAAGTCCTACGGCACCAACCAGGGCCTCTTCAACAATGCCGGCCAGCACTACAACCACGTCCATTTCTGGAAGTGGATGAAGAAGGGTGGCGGCGGCAAGAGCCTGCCGGGCGCCCTGCAGAAGGCGATCGACAGCGATCTCGGCGGCTATGACAAGTTCAAGGCCGATTTCGTCGCCGCCGGCACCACGCAGTTCGGCTCCGGCTGGGCCTGGCTCTCCGTCAAGGACGGCAAGCTCGCCATCTCCAAGACCCCGAACGGCGAAAACCCGCTCGTGCACGGCGCCAACCCGATCCTCGGCGTCGACGTCTGGGAGCATTCCTATTACATCGACTACCGCAACGCCCGCCCGAAGTACCTCGAGGCCTTCGTCGACAGCCTGATCAACTGGGACTACGTCCTGGAGCGCTACGAAGCCGCTACGAAGTAAGGCGTTCTTCGCTTTCGAAATCAGGAAACCCCGGCTGGAAACGGCCGGGGTTTTTCCTTGCCTTGGAGGTGTCCTGCCATTTGTGTTAGAATGTAAATAAGCGAACGCAGGTAACGAATATGCCTAGCACGACGATGACGATCCGCGTCAGTGCGGACCTCAAGGAAAAACTCGACCGGTTGGCCGCCGAGACTCGGCGCAGCCGCTCCTTTCTCGCGGAGGAGGCGGTCTCCACCTATGTCGCCCGGGAGCTTGCGATCGTCGAGGGCGTCAACCAGGGCCTGGAAGACGTTCGCCAGGGACGCACGGTTTCCCATGAGGAGGCCCTGTCCGAACTCGCGTCTATCATAGACGCGGCTGAGCGCGATTGCCCGTGAGGCGGCCCGTCCGCTGGTCGCTTTCCGCTCTCGAAGATCTCAAACGGCAGATAAGTCATATCGCGCGCGACGATCCCGCAGCCGCCCGTTCGGTCGCCGGCCGCATCGATGCCGCCGCGCTCCTGCTCGGCGAGCGGCCGATCGGTCGACCGGGGCGTGTCGGCGGAACCTATGAGAAATCCGTGCGCGGATTGCCCTACATCATCGCCTACAGCCTCGATATGAAAGATGGTCAGGAAACCCTTTTCATCCTTCGCGTCATTCACACCGCACGCAACTGGCGGGCGAAGGAATGGCCGGAATAGCGTTCACCCCGCCTCCTGCCGCCGGCTCTCCACCCAGCCGGCAATCCACAGCTGCCGCAGCCTGTCGCCCTCGCCGCGAAAATGCAGGCCAGTCGCTTCACAGGCCTCCACCCGGTCGGCGCGGAAGTTGCGGATGGCTTCGCGCAGCTCGCACCAGGCGACGATGTTGGCGGTCTCGGAATAGTAGATGAGGGCGATGGGGCGGATGGTGCGTTCGCTGGCGCGGCCATATTCGTCGCGGTAGTCGATGCGCAGCGTCTCCTCGTCGCGGATCGCCCGGCGCACCGCGGCAAGGTCGATGCCCTCGGGCTGGCGCGGCGTGGTGCCCCAGGCGTGCAGGGCGCGGGCCGAGAACGTCTGGCGCAGCGGCGGCGGCACCGCGCCGGCGATCTTGTCGCCCACCCGCCGGGCGGCCGCCTTCAGCTCCGCATCGCCGGTGCGCTCCAGAAGCGCCAGCGCCAGCACCACGGCCTCGGTCTCCTCGATGGAGAACATCAGCGGCGGCAGGTCGAAGCCGGGGCGCAGGATATAGCCGATGCCCCGCTCGCCTTCCACCGGCACGCGCATCGCCTGCAGGGCGGCGATGTCGCGGTAGATCGAGCGCACCGTCACCTCCAGCCGCGCGGCGATCTCGGCCGCCGTCACCGGATGGCGGGCAAGGCGCAGGATCTGGATGATCTCGAAGAGCCGGGAGGCCTTGCGCATGGTCGTCCCCTTCACAACTGACACATCCCTGTCAGTTGGCTTTCGCTATAGCACGCTTCAAGCGCTTGAAACACAAGGGAGCAATGGGCTTCCGGGCGTGCACCGGCAATGGACAACTGACATGACCTACAGCGAAAACCTCTGGCTCTTCTTCCTGCTCGTCTCCGGCATCATCATCGTGCCCGGCATGGACATGGTCTTCGTGCTGGCGAGCTCCCTTTCCGGCGGGCGCAAGGCGGGGCTCTCGGCGACCTTCGGCATCATGGCGGGCGGCCTCGTGCATACGCTCTATGCGGCGCTCGGCGTCGGCATGCTCCTGCATTTCGCGCCGGGCCTGTTCAACGGCCTGCTGCTTCTCGGCGCCGCCTATGTCGCCTTCATCGGCTGGCAGCTCTTCCGCTCCTCGATCGTGGTGGACGCTGTCGGCAGTCTCGACCGGCGCGGCCTTGCGACCCGCTTTCGCCAGGGCGCGCTGACGAGCCTGATGAACCCGAAGGCCTATCTCTTCATGCTCGCGGTCTTCCCGCAGTTCCTGCGCCCGGAGTTCGGCCCGCTGTGGCGTCAGGCGCTGGTCATGCTGCTGATGATCTGGGCCACGCAGCTTGCCGTCTATGGCGGCCTCGCGCTCGCCGCCGCCCGCAGCCGTGATGCCCTGACCGGCAATCCTGCCGCCACCCGCCTCGTCGGCCGCGCCGCGGGCGTGCTGCTCGTGGCGATCGCGGTGGCTACGGTGTGGCGGGGCTGGGGGGCGGTGTGAGTGTGTGAACACCCATCATTTTGGTTTTCAAAAATATTTTACTTTCCTCGACTTCCTAAAATGCAAAGATGCCCACGCATCGTAAACCGGCGGCGCGGAGGAAACCGCCCGCCAGCAACCGGGAGAACCCGATGAAGTTCAGGACTTTGGCAGCCGCGGCCGCGCTTGCGGTCATCGGCGCGGGGGCCGTCGTGGCGGCGGATGAGCCGCAGGTCGTCCGTCAGGAGATGATGAAGAAGGTCGGCGGGGCCATGGGCGCGCTGGCCGGCATCGGCAAGGGCGAGAAGCCCTACGATGCGGAGGTCGTCAAGGCGTCGCTGACCACCATGAGCGAAGTGGCCAAGGCCTTCCCGGACCAGTTCCCGGCCGGTTCCGAGGCGGGCAACGAAACCGAAGCGAGCCCCAAGATCTTCGAAGCGATGGACGACTTCAAGGCGAAGTCCGCCAAGCTTGCCGCCGATGCCGATGCGATCCTTGCTGCCGGCATACCGGCGGATCAGGCGGCCGTCGGTGCCGCGCTGGGCACGATCGGCCCCAACTGTGCGGGCTGTCATGAGGTCTACCGCATCAAGAAGTGATCGCGGTAGGCCATTCCACCTGAAACGAACAGCGACCACCCCGGCAGAGTGCCGGGGCGGCGTTGCTGAACATTCCCCGCGGCGAGATCCAATCGGCACCGGGTTGTGTGAAAACGGGCGTTCCGGATGCTGCGGTGACGGGGGACGATAGGGGATTTTCATGGCACTCAAGAAACTTCTCGGCGGGATCGTCGTGCTCGGTGCGATCGGCGCCGGCGCCTTCCTGTTTCTCACCGCGCCGGAGCGGCTGCCGGCGGAGGCCTGGGCTGGGGCGGGCGCGCCGGATCTTGCGAATGGCGAGCGCATCTTCCATGCGGGCGGCTG
Organism: Shinella sp. JR1-6; assembly: GCF_004284735.1. Taxonomy (NCBI): domain Bacteria; kingdom Pseudomonadati; phylum Pseudomonadota; class Alphaproteobacteria; order Hyphomicrobiales; family Rhizobiaceae; genus Shinella; species Shinella sp. JR1-6. The sequence goes on from NZ_SHMI01000003.1 coordinate 84,955, forward strand.
TGCGAGCTGTCATGCCGCGCCGGGCGCGGCGGATGACCAGAAGCTGGTCCTGGCGGGCGGCCTTGCGCTGAAGAGCCCGTTCGGCACCTTCCACGCGCCGAACATTTCACCCGACGAGACCGCCGGCATCGGTGCCTGGACGCTGGCGGAGTTCGGCGACGCCATGAAGCGAGGCACCGGCCGCGACGGCGAGCATCTCTACCCGTCCTTCCCCTATGCCTCCTATGCGCGCATGACCGTCAAGGACATCGCCGATCTCTACGGCTACCTGAAGACCCTGCCGAAGAGCGGCAATGTCGCGCCCGGCCACGACCTGCCGTTCCCCTTCAACATACGCCTTGCGCTCGGCGGCTGGAAATTCCTCTATCTCAACGAGGCGCCGCGGGTGGCGCTGGCGAATGCCGACGAGACCGTCAGGCGCGGCCAGTACCTCGTGGAAGGGCCGGGCCATTGCGGCGAATGCCATACGCCGCGCGATGTCATCGGCGGGCTTGAGACGGGCCTGTGGCTGGCCGGCGGGCCGAACCCGGAAGGCGAGGGGCGGGTGCCCAACATCACGCCGGCCGAGGGCGGCTTCGGCAGCTGGAGCGCGGGCGACATCGTCAGCTATCTCGAAACGGGATTCACCCCGGAATTCGACAGCGTCGGCGGCGCCATGGTGTCGGTGCAGAAGAACATGGCGCTGCTGCCCAAGGAAGACCGCGAGGCGATCGCGGCCTATCTGAAGGCGATACCGGCGCATTGAGGCGGGGCGGTTTCCGGCTCGGCAGCGTCAGCCCATTTGACTGTGGTCATCCTCGGCCTTGAGCCGAGGATTCAGGGCTCGCCCGGCGCGTGGATGCTTGGCTCACGGCCGAGCATGACCGAGGAGCGGGGCAGTAACGCCTCCGCGCCCAAAGTGGAGGGTAACCGGCACGGCAAAGGAGGGCGATCATGCCATCACGCCGGCGCCTTGCGATGCTCGTCACCATACATTGCCAGATAGTCGAACAGCTCGGTGGACCCGAGGCCGATGGCGCCGAGAATTTCGCGCGCGAAGGAGACCGGGGCCGCGCCCGAGGCGGTGATGACGGCGCGGTCGCGGACGGCCTGCGGCTGGTCGCGGTAGAGCGCCGCGCCGCGATAGGCCGGCACGACGTCCGGCAGCTGGCCGCGATAGTTGCCGGTGTGCGCCCGGTCGTCGAGCAGGCCGAGGCGGCCAAGCGCCAGGGTCGCATCGCAGATGCCGGCGACCGGTTTTCCGGCCGAAACGAAGCGCGCGACCGGAGCCGAAAGGTCGGGCGCCTCGCCGGATTGCCAGATCGTGCCGCCGCACAGCACGAGCACGTCGAAATCGGCGGGCGCGGCATCCTCCGCCCTGCCGGCGGATTTTATGGAGACGCCGCCGAGGGAGGTCACGTCCGCGCCGCCGGGCGTCAGGATGACGGTCTCGGCGCCGCAGTCGCCGCGCGCCGTCGCCATCAGCAGCCCGCATTCCCAGTCGGCATATCCCTCGGTCAGCACGATCGCCAGTCTCTTCGCCATGTCGGTGTCCTCCTCTTCGAATCGATCAGCCCAGAGACTGAACGTAACGCATACCGGTCACCGGGCCGGCGCGGAAATCCATCTGCTCGTAGAAGCGGTGCGCACCGAAATTGCCGGTCGCCGCGCTCACCGAAAGGTAGCCGCAGCCGGCGATGCGGGCGTGTTCGCGGGCGCGCGAGACGAGGTGGCGGCCGATGCCGTGGCCGCGATGGTCCTTGCGCACGAAGATCTGGTGCAGCTCCATGCCGCGCTGGCCTTCGAGCGCGCGGTACATCGGCACGAGCAGGGCGTACCCGATCAGGCGGCCGCCGGCTTCGGCGACGAGCGCGGTGATCCAGGGATGGGCGCCGAAGAGATCGCGGTCGAGGTCGACGGCCGAGACCTTCGCCGTGTCGCCGTGGCATTCGGCATGCAGGGCGATCATGTCGAGAATCTGCTGCAGGTCGCCCGGGCGCGCGGCGCGGATGGTCAGCATCGGTGGGCGATCGAGGGCGGCGGGGTCGAGTTTGATGACGGTATTCTGCATTTCGGGCTCCTAGGGTTTTGTGCCATCAGGTGCCCAGAAACAACAAAGCCGCCTGATGGCGGCTTGTTGACATGATCGAACAGCCGCTCCTTATCGGAACAGCCAAAAATACGTCGCGGCGATGTGCGTGCTCTTGATCATGGACGCGATATTCTCGAAATCGCGCCGTTTGTCAATCGGCTTTCGTCGACACCTGCAAAAAGCGGGATGAAAGCGGAGGCGGTCAGACCCCCGCTTCCTCCGTGCCGGCGACGGATTGCCCTTCCGCCGTGCCTGCCTGCTGGGTGTCGTCGATGCCGAGCTGCTGCTTGATGGCGCGGCGGATGTCTTCCTCGATCGCCGATCGCTCTTCCTCGGGAAGCTGCGCCAGGCTCTCCTCGGTCAGGCCGCGGGCCTCCAGCATTTCCTTGCGCAGCCGCTCGGCCGGCGTCATTTTGGAAAGCTCCAGGAACTCGGACATCAGGCTGGCGCTCTCGTCCTCGACCTTGTCGAGCTTGGCCTGGGTCAGCCACAGCGCGTTGGCAAGACCGGAGGGGATCGGGGCCGTAGGGCTGACGGTCGGGACGTTGCGCCCCGAGCCGCCGCCGCCCGTGCCGTCGTAAAGGCTTTCCCCGCTCGTCGCGCGCGGCTTGCCGTAGGTGTAGGCGGAAAGCATGCTGCCGTCGATCTTCATGGAAGGGCTCCCGGAACCTTGATTGCGGGAACCATTACAGGTTGCAGCTTTTGCGAACCTTGCCGCCCTTTACACGTCGCTCTCGATGCGGCCCGAACCGAGCCGCACGACATGGTCCTGCGGGGCGATGACGCTCTTGCGATGGGTGACGGCAAGGATGGTCACGTCGCCCGCAAGCCCGCGGATATGCTGCATGATGCCCGCTTCCGTCGCCTCGTCCAGTGCCGAGCTCGCCTCGTCGAGGAAGAGGAACTGCGGGTCGGCATAGAGCGCGCGGGCGATGGCGATGCGCTGCCGTTCTCCGCCGGAAAGCTTCATGCCGCGCTCGCCGACCATGGTCTCGAATCCCTCCGGCAGGCCTTCGATGAAGGCTAGGATCGCCGCCTTTTCCGCCGCGCGCCGCAGCCGCTGCGGGTCGAGGACGCGGCCGAGCACGATGTTGACGGCGAGCGTGTCGTTGAGCAGCACCGCCTCCTGCGGCACGATGCCGACGGCGGCATACCAGTCGCGCTGGGAAACGCCATCGAGGTCGATGCCGTCGACGGTGATGCGGCCCGCCTGCGGGCGGATGGATTTCAGCGCGAGGCGCAGCAGGGTCGATTTGCCGGAGCCGGTTTCGCCGACGAGATAGGTGATGCGCCCGCGCGTCGCGGCAAAGCCGATCCTCTCGACGCCGCGGCCGTTCTCGTGGGCATAGGAGACATTTTCGAAGGCGAGGCGCCCGTCGTCAGGCGTAAAACCGCCCGACGTGCCCGTATCCGGCTCCTCGGGCGCGGCCCAGATGCGGGCGAGCGGCAGCAGCGAGGCGCGGGCGCGCACCACGTCGTCGAGCGCGTGGCCGATCATCTCGAAGGGCTGGTTGAGCTGCAGCAGCAGCGTGTTGAACAGCACGATGTCGCCGACGCTGAGATCGCCCGCCCGGTAGCGCGGCAGGAGGAGCAGGAAGGTGATGACGAACTGCAAAGCGAGCCCGGCGCCCATCAGCGACGAATAGCCGATGCGTCGGCGGCAGAAGGCCGTCCAGTTGTCGCGCTCCTCTCCGGCCTTTCCGGCAAAACGCGCCTGCATCCAGCCATGGCTGCCGAAATGGCGCAGCGTCTCCATGGCCGTCATGGCATTGCCGATGAACTTGGCGTTCTCCTGCCCGGCTTCGATCGCCGCGTCGAGATATTGCCGTGTGCGATGGTTGGCGATGGCCGTCAGCGTGATGAAGACGCCGCCATAGGCGACGACGATCAAGACGACCTCGAGATTGATCGTCGCCCCGAGCATGACGAGCGCCAGCGTGATCTGGGTGATGCCGGGAATGAAGACGATGAGCGCGAGCTGCACCAGCGTCATCATCGCGCCCTGGCCGCGCTGGCCGGCGCTTTCGATCTCGGCCGGGTTGTGCTCGGTGAAGAAGGCGGCCTGTTTCTTCAGCAGCCGCTCGAACAGGCTGGTGCTGGCGATGAAGCTGAGGTTCTCCGCGCTCATGTAGGAGAGATACTGCACCATGTGCTGGAGGGCTGCCGCGATGCCGATGAGCAACGCATAGACGACAAGACCGGCCGCCAGCATCTCCGCCATCCGGTCGGCGGCCATGGCGTCGATGAGGCGCGAGAAGAGGTAGGGCGCGGCGATGGAGGCGATCGCCGAAAGGAAGACGATGATCGCGACGAGCGCCAGCAGGCCACGCGAGGAGCGCCAGTAGTTGGCAAGGATGATCTTCACCGGCGCGGCAATGAGCCGCCAGTCGTCTTGCATGGCGAATCTCCGGGAGGAGAGGAGGAGGGCGGCATAGTGAAAAGGCCGGCGCGCGGTGGCAACCGCGCGCCGGCCGGATGGCGGATCACGTCTTCGTTACGGCAGCGTATAGGCGATGACGTAGTCGCCGGGCTTGGTGCCGACGGAGCCGTGTCCGCCGGCGACGATCAGCACATATTGCCTGTCGCCGGCCGTGTAGGTCATCGGCGTGGCCTGTCCGCCCGCGGGAAGCCGGGCCTCCCAGAGCTGGCGGCCGCTCGTCAGGTCGTAGGCGCGCAGGTAGTCGTCCACTGCGGCTCCGAGGAAGGCAACGCCGCCCTTGGTGATCATCGGACCGCCGATGCCGGGCACGCCGACCTTGAAGGGCAGCGGCAGCGGCGTCATGTCCATGACCGTGCCGTTCTTGTGCTTCCAGGCGATCTCGCCGGTGACAAGGTTCGCTCCGGCGACATAGCCCCATGGCGGCGCCTGGCAGGGAATGCCGAGCGGGCCGAGGAACGGGCCCATGAAGACGCCGTAGGGCGCGCCCTCGTTGCGGTTGAGGCCCTGTTCGGACCCTTTCTCGCCCTGGCCCTTCGGCGGGATCTGGTCACGCGGCACGAGGCGGGAGGTGAAGGCGAGGTAGGTCGGCATGCCGAACATCACCTGCCGCTCCGGATCGACCGCCACGGAGCCCCAGTTGAACGTGCCGAAATTGCCGGGATAGACGATCGTGCCTTCCAGCGAAGGCGGTGTGTAGCGGCCTTCGTACTTCATCGACAGGAAGTCGATGCGGCAGGCGAGCTGGTCGAACATGCTGATGCCCCACATGTCCCTTTCCCTGAGCGGCGGCGGCATGAAGGTGAGGCCGGAGACCGGCTGGGTCGGCGCGGTGAAGTCCTCGGGGATGGCGCCGGTCGGTGCCGGCACTTCCTTGACCTCGATGATCGGCTCGCCGGTGCGCCGGTCGAGCACGTAGATGTCGCCCTGCTTGGTGGGGCCCACGAGGGCGGGGATGGTGGCGCCGTCCCTGGTGATGTCGATCAGCGCCGGCTGGGCCGGCACGTCCATGTCCCAGAGGTCGTGGTGGACCGTCTGGCGCACCCAGCGCACCGCGCCCGTCTTGATGTCGAGCGCGACGATGGAGGAGGCGTATTTCTCGACATGCTCGCTGCGGCCCATGCCGAGCTGGTCGGGCACGCGGTTGCCGAGCGGGATATAGACGAGGCCGAGGGCGTCGTCATAGCTGAAGACAGACCAGGAATTCGGCGAGTTGACCGTATAGACCTGGCCCTCGGGCAGCGGCGTCGTGACGTCCGGATTGCCGGAATCCCAGTTCCAGACGAGCGCGCCGGTGTTGACGTCGAAGGCGCGGATGACGCCCGACTGCGACTGGGTGGAGTAGTTGTCGTTCACCGCGCCGCCGATGATGATCTTGCCGTCGGTGATGACGGGCGGCGAGGTGGAATAGTAGTAGCCGGCGGGATTGTAGGGCATGCCCTGTTCGAGCTGCAGCACGCCGTTTTCGGCGAAGCTCGTGCAGACGTCGCCCGTCGCCGCGTCGAGCGCGATCAGCCGGGCGTCCGAGGTCGGCAGGTAGACGCGCGTGGCGCAGGTCGTGCCGGCGGCCACGGCCGGATCGGCATAATACGTCACGCCGCGGCAGGTCTGGTGCTGGCGGTCCGGGTTCATGCCGGAGTTGGAATCGTATTTCCATTTCTCCTTGCCCGAGGCCGCATCGAGCGCGATTGCCCAGTTGTGCGGCGTGCACATGTAGAGCGTGTCGCCGATCTTCAGCGGTGTCACCTGATAGGTGGTCTCGCCGACATCGTCGGGCAGCTTCACGTCGCCGGTCTGGTACTGCCAGGCGACTTTCAGCGTGCCGACATTTTCCGTGTTGATCTGGTCGAGCGGCGAATAGCGCTGGCCGTATTGCGTGCGGCCATACTGGTGCCATTCACCGGATGGCACATTGCCGCCGAGGGCGGGCGTGGCGTTGACGACGTCGGTCGGCAGGCTGCCGGCCACGTCGTGCGGGTCCTGCGTCATCGCAAAGCCGGCAACGCCGACGGAGACGAGCACGGCAACGGCGAGCGGCAGGGCCGAGGCCGGGTAGGGCGTGCCGGTGGGGCTGGCAAAACCGAGCGGGCGGCGGATGGCCGGCAGCATCAGCCATAGGCCGAGCAGCACGATGACGCCGCCGCGCGGGCCGAGCTGCCACCAGTCGAAACCGACTTCCCAGATCGCCCAGCCGAGCGAACCGAGGATGACGAGGGCGTAGAGCCAGAGCGCCGCGCCGGAGCGGCGCAGCAGAAGCACGGCGGTGACGAGGAAGGCAAGGCCGGTGACGAGATAATAGGGGCTGCCGCCGAGCGACAGCAGCCACCCGCCTCCGCCCGTCAGCACCAATCCGATGATGGCGAAGAGGGCGGCGGTCAGTGTGAGCAACATGGGGATCTCCGTTGGTGCTGCCGGCCGGGGAGAAGGCCGACAAGACGTCCGGCTCAAGGAGGGACACGGGAGAAATTAGGGCGGAATCGTGGCGCTTCAATCCCGGAGAAGGGGAGAGGAGAAAATTATACTTTTAGACTCATGTTTTGCGGGCGAAACCATCACACGGGGAACTTGCTCTTCACCCTAACCCTCTGCCTGCAAGCGGGGAGAGGGGACGTGCCCCACGAACGGGTGTTGCTTGGGGAAAACGGCGCGGCATATCCCTTCGCCCCGCTTGCGGGGAGAAGGTGGCCGGCAGGCCGGATGAGGGGCAAGCGCCCCGGGTGATGGGCGCCTACAAGGAAGGGGCGGCCTTCAACCCCATTTCGGTCACGTCCCGCAGAAGGTTGCGGTGATCTCCTCGCCGGGCTTGGGCGGCAGGGCGTAGGCGGCGAAGGCGGGCTGGTCCTCGTAGGGCCGCGCCAGCACGTCGTTCAGCGCCGAAAACAGCGAGAAGTCGCCGTGGTCGACCGCCGCCGCCAGCGCCTCCTCGACCTTGTGGTTGCGCGGGATGAAGGCGGGGTTGGCGTTGCGCATCGCCGCAGCGCGCGCCTGCGGGGTCCCGGCCTCCCGCGCCAGCCGCGCGCGCCAGAGGGCAAGCCAGGGCGCAAGCGTGCCGGGCGTTTCGAGAAGGTCTTCCAGGGCTGCGTCCGCTGCCTCGCTTTCGGCCGCGTCGGCAAGGCGCCGGAAGGCGAGCGTATAATCCGCCTTCTGCTCGTAGAGCGTGACCATGAGGTCGCGGATCAGGCCCTGGTCGTCGTCGTCTTCCTCGGCGCCAAGGCCGATCTTCGCCCGGATCACCACCTTCCAGTGATCCTGGAAGCGATCCATGAAGCGGGCAACGGCTGCGTTCGCCATCGCCACCGCCTTGTCCTGGTCGTCGTCGAGAAGGGCAAGCAGCGCCTCGGCAAGCCGGGCGATGTTCCACTGGCCGATGGCGGGCTGGTTGCCGAAGGCATAGCGCCCGTTTCGGTCGATGGAGGAATAGACGGTGCGCGGATCGTAGTGATCCATGAAGGCGCAGGGACCGAAATCGATCGTCTCGCCCGATACCGTCATGTTGTCGGTGTTCATCACGCCGTGGATGAAGCCGACGCCGAGCCATTTCGCGATCAGCGACGCCTGCCGGTCGGCGACGGCGTCGAGCAGCGCGAGATAGGGGTTTTCCGCGCCCTTCAGCGCCGGATAGTGCCTGTCGATGACATGGTCGGCGAGCACGCGCACATTCTCCGTGTCGCCGCGGGCGGCGAAGAACTGGAAGGTGCCGACGCGGATATGGCTTGCGGCGACGCGGGTGAAGACCGCGCCGGGCAGCACCCGGTCGCGATAGACCGGCTGGCCGGTGGCGACCGCCGCCAGCGCCCGCGTCGTCGGTATGCCGAGCGCATGCATGGCCTCGCTGACGATATATTCGCGCAGCACCGGTCCGAGCGCCGCCCGCCCGTCGCCGCGGCGCGAATAGGGCGTCTGGCCGGCGCCCTTCAACTGGATGTCGCGCCGACGGCCGTCGCGGTCGATCACCTCGCCGAGGAGGATCGCCCGTCCGTCGCCGAGCTGCGGCACGAACTGGCCGAACTGGTGGCCGGCATAGGCCATGGCAAGCGGCAGCGAGCCGGGCAGCGGCACGTTGCCGGAAAAATAGCCTGCGCCGTGCCGCTCCAGCGCATCCGCATCAAGGCCGAGTTCCCCGGCAAGCGTGCGGTTGAACGCGATCAGCCGCGGCGCTTCCACCGGGCTCGGATCGACCGGCGCGAAGAAGAGGTCCGGCAGGCGCGCATAGCTGTTGTCGAAGGCGACGGGGCGGCCGACGTCGCTGCGCTGCGGGTTGGTGGCGTTGCTCATGGCGTCCTCTTGCGGCGTTCTCGTCTCGTTTGCCTATAGGTAGCGATGCGCGGCCGGAATGAAAGGGCCGGTGCAAGGAGGCTCGCTTGCCGTCCCTCAGGCGCGGTGCTAGCGTTCGGTGACAAGCCATGCCGGTTCAACATGTCGGGGTCCTGCCAGATGCGTGCGCTCGCGGTCTTTTTGCTGTTCCCGTCCATCGCCTTCGCGCAAACCTGCGGCGCCTGGAGCGCCGCCGTCTCCGAGGAGGAGGAAGGGCCTGTCATGCTGGCCTCGGTCTGTGTCGGCGCCGGGACGACGGAAAGCAACCTCTTCCTGAAATGCGGCCCGGAAGGTCAGTTGAACCTGCGGTTCCTTCCCGCTGCGGCGCTGGATTTTCCGCCGGGCGACGGCGGGGATTTTTCCAGCCTGCTGCGTCTTTCCGTCGACGGCGAAGCGTTCGACCGGCCGGCGCATTACGAGGCGATGGACGGCGCGATGGTCAGCGAGGTCCCGCTCGCGGGCCCGCTGGTCGATCGGCTGAAGGCGGGCAAGGCGCTCACCGTCGCCTATCCCGAAACGGCTTTCAAGCCGCTCGCCCTTCCGCTGACGGGCTCGAAGGCGGCGATCGACAAGCTGGCGGCCGCCTGCACCGGCTCCTGACGCCGCGCCGTGCCGCCGTGTGGAATTTCATGACCTTCTGAATAAGCGGGCGGCGCCGTCCGTCCCCTTTTCAAGCATGCATTGGGTGAGCGAATGTCCGGTTGCCGGCGTGCCGGCGGACCGCGATCATGCCTCGGGGAGGGTATCGTGCAGCGGAATGTCCATCGGTGGGTCGCGGCGCTTGCCGCCTGTCTTGTTCTTCTCGTCGCGCCTGCGGCCTTTGCCGCCGAACGCTACGCGCTCCTCATCGGCAATGCCGAATACGAGGATGCCGAGCCGCTGGAAAATCCGCTGAACGACATCGACCTCGTCGGCGAGGCGCTGGAGCGGGTGGAGTTCGACGTGACGCGCGTCACCGATGCCGACCATCTCGGCATGCTTTCGGCGCTCAACAACTTCACGCGGCTGGCGGAGAAGGCTGAGGACCCGGTGCTCTTCGTCTATTTTTCCGGCTATGCTGTGCAAATCGACGGCGACAATTTCCTGCTGCCGGTCGATGCCTCCGGCCGCACCGTCACGGGCCTGCGCAACCGTTCGCTGCCCGTCTCGGAAATCACGAAGACGCTGCGCGGGCTCGGCAAGGGCCTGAAGGTCGTGCTGTTCGACGCCGCACACGAAAACCCGTTCCTGACGCTGCGCGACATCCCGGAAGGGCTCGCCGAGCCGAAGGACGCCGCGGGCGTGCACTATGCCTATGCCGCCGCGCCCGGCACCGCCTATGACTACGAGGGAACACCGATCAGCGCCTTCGCTTCGGCCTTCGTCGATGCGATCAGCATTCCCGGCATCGTGCTGGAGGATGCCTTCCGCAAGACCGGCGAGATCGTCAAGGAGCGCAGCAAGGGCAAGCAGGAGACCTGGCAGAGCGATGCCGACTACGGAAAGTTCGCCCTGAGCCCGAAGGACGACAAGGTCGACGAGGCCGAGATCGCCTTCTACGAATTCGCCTCGCTCGCCGACAACCGCGAGGCCTATGACCGCTATCTCGGCCGCTATCCCGAGGGCATCTTCGCTTCTGTGGCCAAGCGCAAGATCGACCTTCTCGCCCGCCGCTTTTCCGCCGACCGCGAGGTGAGCGACGAGATGCCCTATCTCACGGTATCCAACGACCGGAGCGATCCCTGCGGGCGCATCACTTTCGGCGACTATGCGCAGGATCGTCGTCTTTCCGATGTCTACAAGGACGGCCAGCTGGTGCTGATCGACGTCCGCTTCTGGTATCCGCCGGAAGGCTGCGATTATCTCTCCTACTTCACCACGGTCTATTCGCATGAGCGGCTGCGCAACGTCATCACCGCGGCCAGCATTCCCGAGCGGCGCATCTATGTCGCGAGCCGGGACGATCTCAGCCCCAGCGAGGAGCGCGCGATCTACGACTATTTCGACGAGGACCGCCGTGGTTACGCGCAGTCCCTGATGTTCCGCGCGATCAACGAGGAGCGCCGCCACAGCCTCGGCGTCGCCCTCAAGACGCCTGATGACAATGCCCGCGAATATGTCGACGAGGTGGAATGCGGCGACGGGTGCCTGCGCGTGCGCGGCCTCGTGCGTTTCCGCGACAACAGCGTGCGCGCGCTGGAGGACTACGAGTTCGACTTCGTCGACGTGCGCCGCCTCGGGCTCTACGACAAGTACCGCGCCGCGCTGCGCGATTTCCCGGATGAGCAGCACGCGTCAAGCGACACGGCCGGCCACGACACGAAGACGGACGGCTATGCTGCGGAGGCCAGTCACGAGACGAAGACGGATGCCTATGGCGAAACCGCTGCCGCCGGCCACGGCGACGGCTACGGCTACGGCAAGGACGCCGATCCCTACCGCGCCGCGCGCACGGTCGGCGGTTGGGAGATCGCCGCGGATTTCTCCGGCGACCGCCGCTTCCTGAACTGCCGCGCCACCCGCAGCGGCGAGGGCGGCGGCCACGCCGCCTTCCGCTGGTACGACGACGGCCATGTCACCTTCGGCTTCCAGGACACGGCCTACGACTACCGCGACGACTACACGAACGACGCGACATACTGGATCGACGACGGTGCAGGCTACGACGTCAAGGGCAAGGCCTATGGTGGCCAGGAGATCGCCTACGACCTCGGTCGCGACGGCGGGGTGATCGACGCACTGAAGCGGGGGAACACCATCCGTATCGGCGACGTGCGGACGAGCCTGAAAGGCTCGAGCGCGATGCTGGACGACCTCAAGGCATGTGTGGCGGCGTTCCGGTAGGGCGCCGCAGTGGCTGCCTCTCATCCGCCTGCCGGCCCCTTATCCCCACAAGCGGGGAGAAGGGATTTGCTGCACTGGTTTCCCACCAGGAGGAGATGGTCGAATGCAGGAAAGCCTCACGGCTTGCTTCCTTCTCCCCGCCTGCGGGGAGAAGGTCGCGGCAGCGGGATGAGGGGCTAAACCTCCGCCTGCGGGTCGCCGTCACATCTTCCCCGCCACCTTGATCGCGAAGGCATATTCGAAGGCGATTTCCTCCAGGCGCTGGAAGCGGCCCGAGGCGCCGCCGTGGCCGGCGCCCATATTGGTCTTGAGGAGGATCGGTTCGTCGCCGGTGGTCCTTTCGCGCAGCCGGGCGACCCATTTGGTCGGCTCCCAATAGGTGACGCGCGGGTCGGTGAGGCCGGAGAGCGCGAGGATGGCGGGGTAGGCCTTGGCCTCCACGTTGTCGTAGGGCGAGTAGCTGGCCATCAACTGGTAGAAGTCCTTGCTCTCGATCGGGTTGCCCCATTCGGGCCATTCCGGCGGGGTGAGCGGCAAGGTGTCGTCCAGCATGGTGTTGAGCACGTCGACGAAGGGCACGGCGGCGATGATGCCGCCGAACTTTTCCGGCGCCATGTTGGCGATCGCGCCCATCAGCATGCCGCCGGCCGAGCCGCCCTCGGCGACGATGTTCGCGTAGGACGTGAACTTCTCCTGATTCAGATAGTCGGCTGCGGCGACGAAGTCCTTGAAGGTGTTGGTCTTCTTGTCCATCTTGCCGTTTTCGTACCAGGCGAAACCCTTGTCCTTGCCGCCGCGGATATGGGCGATGGCATAGACGAAGCCACGGTCGACCAGCGACAGGCAATTGGTGTTGAAGGACGCCGGGATGGTGATGCCGTAGGCGCCGTAGCCGTAGAGCAGGCAGGGTGCGGAACCGTCGAGGGGCGTGTCCTTGCGGTAGAGCAGGGTGACCGGCACCGTCTCGCCATCCCAGGCGGGGGCGAAGACGCGGCGGGTGACATAGTCGTCGATCGTGTGGCCGGAGGGCACTTCCTGCGTCTTCAGAAGCGTGCGCTCGCGCGTCGCCATGTTGTAGTCGAAGAGCTGCGAGGGCGTCGTCATCGAGGAATAGGAGAAGCGGATGACGTCGGTGTCGTATTCCGCCGCGCCCGAAAGGCCGAGCGAATAGGCTTCTTCCGCGAAGGCGATGGCGTGTTCCTCGCCGCTTTCCCGATCGCGCACGACGATGCGCGGCAGGCCTTCATGGCGCTCCAGCCAGACGAGGTGGCGGGCAAAGGCCATGTGGTTGAGGATCAGCGTGCCCGGGCGATGCGGCACGACCTCCGTCCAGTTCTCGCGGCCCGGCGCCGTCACCGGCGTTTGGCAGATCTTGAAGTCCTTGGCGCCGTCGGCATTGGTAAGGATGTAGAAGACGTCGCCGCCTTCCGTCATCGAATATTCAAGGCCCACTTGGCGCGGAGCGACGAGGACCGGGGTCGCAAGTAGGTCCTTAGTGGAGAGCAGGCGGTATTCGCTCGTCTCGTGGTCGTGGATGTCGATATAGATGAAGTCGTCGATCAGCGAGCCGCCGACCGACATGAAGAAGCCGGCATCCTTCTCCTCATAGACGAGGCGGTCGTTTTCCTGCCGCTCCCCGAGGATGTGGTGGAAGATTTTCGACGGACGGTGGTTCTCGTCGAGCGCGGTGTAGAAGAAGCTCTTCGCATCCGGCGCCCAGACGCCGTCGCCGCCGGTATTGACGAGGTCGTCGCCGCGGTCCTCGCCGGTCGCAAGGTCGCGCACCTTCAGCGTGAAGTATTCCGAGCCCTTGTCGTCATAGCCCCAGATGCCGAGCGAGTGGTCGGTGGAATGGCCGATGCCGGCAAGGCGGAAGTACTGCTTGCCTGCCGCCTCCTTGTCACCGTCGAGCAGGATGGTGCGTTCGCCGCCGTCGCGCGGTTCGCGGAAGTAGCGCGGCTGCTCGCCGCCGGTGACATAGGCCGTGCCATAGGCGAAGGGACCGTCCTTGACGGGCACCGAGCTGTCGTCCTCCTTGATACGGCCGCGCATCTCGGCAAACAGGGTCTTCTGCAGCGCCTCGGTGTCGGCCATCGCAGCCGTCATATAGGCGTTCTCCGCCTCCAGATGCGTGCGGATCTCCGGCTGGAGAATCGAGGGATCCTTGAACATCGCCTGCCAGTTCTCGTCGCGGAACCAGGCGTAGTAGTCGGTGCGGGTGATGCCGTGGCGGGTATCGGCGACCGGCTTCTTGGCGGCGACGGGGGCGGCGGGCAGATTTTTGAAGACGGGCAAGATTTCACTCCGGCAAATCGGTAGGCGGGATCAGAGAGATAGAGAGCCCTGCGGCCTGCATCAAGCGTTCAGCCTACCCGACGGGCGAAAAGCCGGTCGTGCAACACCATGCCGGCCACCATGCAGGCAACGAAGAGGAGAGGTTCCGGCCGGCCGAGCGAAAGGGCGGCCAGCGCCGGGCCGGGGCAGAAGCCGCCGAGCCCCCAGCCGAGGCCGAACAGCGCCGAGCCGAGGATAAGCCTCCGGTCGACGGGGTGGGTATCGGGCAGGTGGAAGCCGTCCGAGAAGGCCGGGCGCGGCAGGCGGCGGATGAGGGCGAGGCCGAGCGCCATGACGGCGACGGCGCCGCCGAGCACGAAGGCAAGGCTCGGATCCCAGTCGCCAGCAAGGTCGAGGAAGCCTTGCACGCGCGCCGGGTCCAGCATGCCGGACAGGGCAAGGCCGAGGCCGAAGAGCGCGCCGCAGGCGAGCGCCGACAGGATTTGCGGGACGGGGCGGGTCACAGGCCGAAACTCCGCAGGAGCGCGACGGCGAAAACGCCGGCAACGAGGAAGCTGGCGACGGCGGCGAAGGAGCGCGGCGAAAGCCGGGCAAGGCCGACGACGCCATGACCGCTGGTGCAGCCGGAGCCCATGCGCGTGCCGAAGCCGACAAGGAGGCCCGCCGCGGCGATGAGCGGCAACGGGGCGGCGATGGTGACGGTCGGCCAGCCGCCGGCAAAGCCGCGATAGAGGATGGGGCCGAGGAGGAGGCCGGCGACGAAGGCGGCGTTGACCGCGACGTTGCTCCCCTGGGTGAGCCGGCCGAGGATGCCGCTGATGCCGGCGACCCGGCCGTTGAGGGCGAGCAGCAGCGCGGCGGCAAGGCCGATCAGCATGCCGCCGAGAAGGGAGGGGAGGTAGTCGATCATGGATTGTCCTCGTCCGTACAGAAGATCGTGTAGAGCGCGCCGATGAGCCTTGCGGCCTTTTCGGCGGTGAGGCGGTAGAAGATCTGCTTGCCTTCCCGGCGGGTCTCGACGATGCCGGCCTCACGCAGGACGTTGAGCTGTTGGGAGAGCGTCGGCTGGTGGATGCCGATCCGGCGTTCGAGGTCGCCGACGGAGAATTCACCCTCGGCGAGGGTGCAGACCAGCATCAGCCGGGCCGGATGGGCGAGCGTCTTCAGGAGGCCGGCGACCTCGGCCGCCCGCGCCTCCATGGCCTGCGGCGGCATTGTCGCCTTGCCGCTGGGCGGTGTCGTCACGCTCAAGGGGCACGTCCTTCCTGCCGTTGTTTTCAACATTATACACTTTCATATAATGTATAATGTTTATGGGCAAGCGGGACTGTGACGGTGCGACGGTTTGTCAGCCGGGCAGGCTGCGCCGGGCCTTGCGCTTGGCGGGGCGCAGCTCGTCGGCGATGGTCATGCCGATGATGGATAGAGGCAGCGCCAGCATGGCGCCGGCCGCGCCCCACATCCAGGTCCAGAAGATGATGGCGGTGAAGATGATGAAGGCGTTGACCTCCAGCCGCTTGCCCATCACGGCCGGCATGATGAGGTTTTCCATGGCAAGGTGCACGACGAAGAAGGCGAGCGCCGGCAGGAGGCCCATCATCAGCGTCTCGTGGGTGAGCAGGCCGGCGGTGGCGAGCGCGATGGTCATCAGCGTCACGCCGAGGAAGGGCACGAAGGAGGAGAGGAAGGCAAAGAGCCCCCAGAGCACGGGCATGGCGAGCCCGCCGCCCCAGGTGATGAGCGCGGTGACGACGCCGAGCGCGCCGTAGACCAGCGCGGCGGTGGCGAAATAATAGCCGAGCGCGCTGTCGATGGCGTTCATCACGCGGATGGCGGCAAGCCGCTGGCCGCGGCGCGGGAAGGCCATGATCAGCATCTGGCGCAGTTTCAGCCGGGCCGAGAGGAAGAGCACCAGCGCGGCGAAGAAGATCATGCCCTGCAGGAGGGCGGGGGTGAGGCTGGCCGAGAGGATGCCGAGGATGCTGCCGGTGTTTTCCAGCACCTTTTCCATCGACATCTGGCCGCTCTCGAAGGTCTGCGGGCTGATGTTCAGCCAGCCGAGGCGGGAGAACAGCGGTGTGATGCGGTCATAGGCCCCGCGCACCAGATCGGGGGCGTTTGCGGCAAGCTGCGTGATCGGATCTGCAAGCATGCCGGCGATGAAGAAGACGCCCACCCCGAAGGCGCCGGCCAGCAGCAGCGCGGTCGGGAGCGGCGGAATGCCGAGATCGGTCAGCTTTTCCGCGGCCACGCCGAAGATCAGGCCGGTGACGACCGCCAGCGACAGCGGAATGAGGATCGGCGCCATGAGATAGACGACGGCCATGGCCATGATGACGAAGATGCCGATGGCTGCCCAGGCCGCGGCGATGTCCAGCCCGTAGCGGCGTGGCGCATCCTGCGAAAGGTCCTTTTCCATGTCGAGGCTGCCCCGCAAGAGCCGCCGTTCCGCCGGCTTTCCCGAAATGTCGTGCATGGCATAGCCCCTCTTTGGCGCCGAAAACGCGCGAAGCGTGCGGAAGTTCCGCCGCTTGTGGCCTGAAACCTGCGGTGGGTTGCCAGCGCCGCGAAATCGACATATTGCCCGTTAACCCCGAATTAAGGTGTCGGTAATGACGCCACGAAGAGGAGGCCGACAGTTGAAACGGCAGGCAGGCGGGCTTTTTATCGCCCTTTGCACTCTGGCGCTCGCGCCGCTCTGTTCATCCCCCGCGCTGGCGATCGATGCCCGCGTGCGCAGCCAGCTTCAGAAGCTGACGCCGGAAGAGCGGCTGGAGCAGCGCTGCGACATCGAGGCGATGGACAAGATCAGCGGCGACAAGGGCGGCTTTCGCCCGGACAAGGTGATCGCCTATGCCTTCGGCGATCCCAAGCTCGACGGTAGCACGATCAAGACGAAGGGCGCCGTCTTCCGCAGCGGCGGCGAATGGTATCGCCTGTCCTACAAATGCGAGGCGAGCGCCGACCGGCTGGAGGTCAATGCCTTCAAGTACCGCATCGGCGACGTGGTGCCGCACGAGGACTGGGCCGCGCATTATCTCTACGATTGAGGCCGTGGGGCGTCTTGTAGCGACGCCCGATACCACCCTCTGCCCAGCAGGGCAGAGGGTGGATGCTCCAACCCTCCACCTTGGCGCGCGTCGGCTCAGGCCGAGAGCTTGAGGCCAATGCCCCAGGGATCGACGAGCGAGACTGTGTCGCCCTCGCGCGTCGTCGCGATCGACAATTCATCCAGCTTTTTCAGTGCCGTTTCCAGCTTCGCCGGATCGTTGAAGCGGATCGTGTAGTCGGAAAGGCCCGTCATGCCCGTCTGGCGCTTCGGCTGGCCACGGGAGTTCCACACATTGGCGGCGACATGGTGGTGGTACTTGCCCGTCGCGAAGAAGCTGGCGCCGGGATAGCTCGCCATGATGTCGAGGCCGAGCACATCGCGGAAGAAGGCATCCGCCTCCGGGATGTCGGAGACCTGGAGATGGATGTGGCCGATCGCCGTGCCGTTTTCCTGGCCCGTCCAGCCGTCCTTCGGCGCTTCGTCATAAAGGGCCTGCAGGTCGAGCCGGTTCGTCGCCATCTTGACCTTGCCGTCGGGCACATAGGTCCATTCGGTGCGGTCGCGGTCGCGATAGATCTCGATGCCGTTGCCTTCCGGATCGTCGAGATAGATCGCCTCGCTGACGAGGTGGTCGGAAGCGCCGGTGAGCGGCACGTTGTTGTGCGCGGCATGGGCGAGCCAGCGGCCGAGTTCCCGGCGGTTGGGCACGAGGAAGGCGGTGTGGAAGAGGCCCGGCGCATTGCGCGGCGCGCGCGCGGCATTGCTGCCCGTCGTCAGCGTCAGGAGCGGCCGGCCGGCAACGCCGAGCGTTTCGCCAGAAGCCGATGTGTCCAGCACCGAAAGCCCCATCACCTTCTGGTAGAAGGCCGAGAGCATCGGCAGGTCGATCACCGTCAGGTGCGAATGATCGACGAAGGCCGGCATGTCGATGGCGTGGCTGTTCGTATCGTTCATCGGGGCGGTCTCCGCGCGGCTGGGGCCGGCCCTGGTGGCGGCGATGCCCGCGGCGGCGGCGCCGAGGAATGTCCGTCTGTCGAGGTCCGTCATGGTTTTATCCCTGTTTCGGTTTCCCTTGGAAACCGTTCTGTCGTGGGGGAATATGGCGGAGCGGCGGCGTTCACGAAAGGTGGTGTTTCGGCGATTTACTGTCAATGCAGCGTTGACGGTACCGGTTCGGGAACTTGATTCCGATCAATGTCGTTTCTCAGGCGCGATGCCATTTTCAGTGCATGATCGCAGATGAAAGGAGATCGGTACCGTGACGGACCTGGCGCAGTACAAGGACATTCTGGAGGCCCGCAAGCGCGAGCTCTACAGCCGCCTGAACAGGATCGAGAAGGATCTCGACACGCTGAAGAGCGGCGACAGCGCCGACCGCGCCATCGAGCGGGAGAACGACGAGGTGCTGGAGGAATTCGGCACGACCGGTCTCAAGGAACTGGGCGCCATCGACGCCGCGCTCGACCGCATCGCCGCCGGCACCTTCGGACTGTGTGCCAAGTGCGGCGCGCCGATCTCTGCGGCCCGCCTCGCCGCCGTGCCCCATGCCGCACTCTGCGAGGAGTGCATCGCGCAGCAATAGCGCCTGCCGCGGGAGGGGGCTCGGGTTTGGGTCGAGCATTCGTCTCACGCGGCAAACTTTTGTGATCCGGCCACACTCTTGCCCCTGGCTTCCAAACGCGCCACCTTGTCTTTAATGGACAAGGCAGGATCGGCCGTGACGGAGATCAAGGGCGTCAAATGGAACTATGATCGGGGCGAGGTGATCGCCGACGGCATCGTGCATGGTGTCGGCGTCGTGCTCGCGCTGATCGGCGTGACGGCGCTGATCTTCTATGCCACCGTCTGGGCGACGAGCGGGCAACTGGCGGCCGCCTGGGTTTACGGCGTCGGGCTCGTCGCTGCGCTCGCCACCTCCTTCGCCTACAATATCTGGCCGGTCTCGACGGTCAAATGGCACCTGCGCCGCTTCGACCATGCCGCGATCTTCGTATTGATCGCCGCCACCTATACGCCCTTCCTGCAGCGCGGCATCGACGAGCCGCTGCTCGCCGGCATGCTCGTCGGCATCTGGCTGATGGCGGCGGCGGGCGTGGCGCTGAAATTCCTCCTGCCCGGCCGCTACGACCGGCTGGCGATCCTCATCTATCTCGCCATGGGCTGGAGCGGTGTGCTTGCCGCCGGGCCGCTGACGACACACCTTCCCACCGCCACGCTGACGCTCATCGTTGCCGGCGGCGTGCTCTATTCGGTGGGTGTCATCTTCCATGTCTGGGAGAAGCTGCGCTTCCAGAACGCCATCTGGCACGGCTTCGTCGTCGCCGCGGCCGCCGTGCATTATTCGGCAGTGCTGACCAGCGTCGTTTCGGGTGTCTGACGGCGTGTTTCGCCGCTATTGCGCCGGCGGGGCGGTGCCCTGTGCGCTCGTGCAGCCCTCGGCCGGCCGCAGCGATTTCACCAGCTTGCCGACGAGCGGCGACATCTCCGCCTTCATCGATTGCGGATATTCCAGCACGAAGGAGGCGGCCGCCTCGTCGCAAAGCGCGATGATGCGGTGATAGAGGATGGAATCGACAAGCGTGCCGGAAAGGCTTGCCCAGCCGGCCGCCTGCCGTTCGTAGCTGAGATCCCAGCCCTCGCGCAGATAGGCCATGCGCCGGCTGGCGACCTCGTCCGCGAACGACCCGATCACCAGATGGTTCGCCCAGACGGAGAGCTTGGCCTCGCCATTGGCATAGGTCCGCCCGTCGCCATTGTCGGCCTCCTGCACGAGCGTGAAGCCGGGCGGGACGTCCACCGCAAAACCGAAGCGGGCGTTGACATAGGGCTCCCAGCCCTGGGCGAAGGCGGCGGCGGGGAGGGCGAAGAAAAGAAGGAAGAGAAAACGTTGCACGATGGGCTACTCGTTGATGGCGTCCCCTGGGGAACGGACAAAGGCGGGCGTTTCTTCACCCTTCAAGCGCTGCCGAAATCCGCGAAGCGATTCCGTTTCAAGGAATTGTGCAGCGCTTTTAAACTGTTACAGCATCCTTCGCGCGTCAAGTTTGCGGCGCCGCGCCACAAAGCAGGCTGGACAGCTTTCCCGCTCCTCCTGTATGGCAGGAGGCAAAACCGGGGGGAACCATGGACATCACGATACGCGACGCCGTGGAGGCGGATCTTCCCGGCATCATGGACATCTACAACGATGCCGTCGCCAACACGACGGCGATCTGGAACGAGGCCACCGTCGACCTCGAAAACCGCAAGGCCTGGTTCTCCGCCCGCCGCGAGCGCGGGTTCCCGGTGCTCGTCGCCATGCGGGGCAAGCAGGTGATCGGTTACGCCTCCTATGGCGACTGGCGGGCCTTCGACGGTTATCGCCACACGGTCGAGCATTCCGTCTATGTGCGCGGCGATTCCCGCGGCACCGGCACGGGCAAGCGCCTGCTCAAGGCGCTGATCGACCGGGCGAGTTTCAACGGCATCCATGTGATGATCGCCGGCATCGAGGCGGAGAACGCCGCCTCGATCAAGCTGCACGAAAAGCTCGGCTTCCGCGTGGTCGGCCGGTTCAGCGAGGTCGGCATCAAGTTCGGCCGCTGGCTGGACCTGACCTGCATGGAACTCAAGGTTCCCAAGCGGTAGGCCCGGCCCGCGGCCGCCTTTCCATGTGCCTCAGTCCGGATCGAAGCTGAGGGCCACGCCGTTCATGCAGAAGCGCAGGCCCGTCGGCGGCGGACCGTCCGGGAAGACGTGGCCGAGATGCGCGTCGCAGTCCGAACACCGGATTTCCGTGCGCGTCATGCCGTAGGAATAGTCGGAATGGTCCGCCACGGCGCCGGGCTCGATCGGCTGGTAGAAGCTCGGCCAGCCGGTGCCGGAATTGAACTTCGCCTCCGAGCGGTAGAGTGGCCTGTCGCAGCAGATGCAGTGATAGGTGCCTTTCTTGGAAAGGTCGAAGTCGGGGCTGGAAAAGGCACGCTCCGTGCCGTGTTCGCGCGTGATGCGGAACTGTTCCGGCGTCAGGATCTCCCGCCACTCGTCCTTCGTCTTGTTGACCTTCAGTGTCTTCGTGTCGCTCATCGCGTCCTCCTGTCGGAGCCATAGATAGGGTGCCGGGGGCGGCAAGACAATCTTTGGCGGTATCCTGATGGAGAGCTGGCAAACACATCGTTTGCGGCGTAAAGTAATACGCACTTTCACGACGGTATTACCGAGGGTTCATGAGCACGACGGTGACGAGCAAGGGGCAGGTGACGATCCCGAAGGCCGTGCGGGACTTCC
Organism: Shinella sp. JR1-6; assembly: GCF_004284735.1. Classification (NCBI taxonomy): domain Bacteria; kingdom Pseudomonadati; phylum Pseudomonadota; class Alphaproteobacteria; order Hyphomicrobiales; family Rhizobiaceae; genus Shinella; species Shinella sp. JR1-6. The sequence goes on from NZ_SHMI01000003.1 coordinate 106,213, forward strand.
TTGGCATCGGCCCCGGTAGCCGGGTCGAGTTCCGCCGGGTCGGGGATGGCAGCATCGTCGTCGTGCCCCTGGACGATGCCCGGCCGAAAAGCCGGTTTGCGCGCTTGCGCGGCCAGGCCGGTCAGGGAATGACGACGGACGAGATCATGGCACTGACGCGCGGCGACGATTGAGCATGTTCCTGGTCGACACGAATGTCCTGCTCGACCTCGTGACGGAAGATCCGGTCTGGGCTGCGTGGTCGCAGGCCGAGCTTGAGGCCGCCGCATTGCTTGGTCCCCTCGCGATCAACGATGTCGTCTATGCCGAGCTTTCCGTGCGCTACCGGGATATTGCCGATCTCGATGCGATGGTCGCGCTGGCGGAGCTGGAGCCCTTGCCCATGCCGCGGCAGGCCCTTTTCCTTGCGGGAAAGGCCTTCCAGGCCTATCGCCGGACCGGCGGCAACCGCGTGAGCGTGCTGCCGGATTTCTTCATCGGTGCCCATGCCGCGGTTGCCGGCCTGACCTTGATCACACGGGACGCCGGGCGATACCGGACTTACTTCCCGAGCCTTGCCTTGCATACGCCTGATCCGCCTGAAGGTGGGTAAAACGTCGCAGGTTTGCCGTTCAAGGGTGGTGATTTTCGTCATACCGACGTAGAACCGGCGATCTGAAAAAACACGGCAAGACGGGTGGAGCCCGCGGATGAGGGAGACGGAATGATTCCAGACACGATGGGCTTGACCTTCCTCGCCTTCTGTCTGCCGTTTCTCGGCGCGCTCATCGCGCCGGCGCTCACGCGGCTTCTCGGACACCATGCCGCCTGGCCCCTGGCGCTGGTGCCGGCCGCCGTTTTCCTCCATTTTCTCGGCTTCAACGCGGAAGTGTCGCGCGGCGAGATCGTCACGGGCGGCTATGCCTGGGTGCCGTCCTACAATGTCAGCTTCTCCTGGCTGATCGACGGCCTGTCGCTCGCCTTCCTGCTGCTGATTTCCGGCATCGGCACGCTGATCGTGCTCTATGCGGGCGGTTACCTGAAGGGACATCCGCATCAGGGGCGATTCTTCTCCTTCATCCTGATGTTCATGGGTGCGATGCTCGGCCTCGTCGCCTCCGACAGTTTCCTGATGCTCTTCGTCTTCTGGGAGCTGACCTCGATCACCTCCTTCCTCCTGATCGGCTTCGACCATGCGCGGGAAGCCTCGCGCCGCGCCGCGCTGCAGGCGCTGGTCGTCACCGGCGGGGGCGGGCTTTTCCTTCTGGCGGGACTGCTGCTCCTGTGGAACGTCACGGACGTCACGCAGCTGTCGCTGCTGATGTCCTTTGGCGCGGAGGTGCGGACGAGCCCGTTCTACCTGCCGCTGCTTTTCCTCATTCTCGGCGGCGCCTTCACCAAGTCGGCGCAGTTCCCGTTCCATTTCTGGCTGCCGAACGCCATGGAAGCGCCGACGCCCGTCTCGGCCTATCTGCATTCCGCGACCATGGTGAAGGCCGGCGTCTATCTCCTGATGCGGCTCAATCCCGTGATGGGCGACACGGTCGCCTGGGAGACGATCCTGCCGGCCTTCGGCGGGCTGACGCTGCTCGTCGGCGCGGTGCTCGCCATCCGCCAGACGGATCTCAAGCTGATGCTGGCCTATACGACGGTCGCCTCGCTTGGCCTTCTCGTGATGCTGACCGGCTTCGGCTCGGACCATGCGGTGGCCGCCGCTGCGCTTTATCTCGTCGCCCATTCGCTCTTCAAGGGCGCGCTCTTCATGGTCGCCGGGCTCGTCGACCACGAGACGGGCACGCGCGACATCACGAAACTGGGCGGGCTCAAGCGGGCGATGCCCGTCACCTTCCTCGCCGCGCTGCTTGCCGCGCTCTCCATGGCCGGCTTGCCGCCCTTTTTCGGCTTCCTTGCCAAGGAAGAGATCTATGTGGCGCTCGCCGGCGGCAACCTGCGCCAGATCGCCTTCACCGCCGCGGCCATCATCGGCAACGGCCTGATGTTCGCCGTCGCCTTCGCCGTGGCGCTGAAGCCGTTCCTCGGCGCGCCGGTCGAGACGCCGAAACATGCGCATGAAGGACCGGCCCTCCTTTGGATCGGTCCCATGCTGCTCGCCGTCATGGGGCTGGTCGTCGGTGTCTTCTCCGCGATCACCCATGCCGTGCTGACCTCGCCGCTTGCCTCTGCCATTGCCGGAAAGCAGGAGACGGTCACCATCTCGGCCGTGCCGCATCTCAGCCTCGCACTGGCGCTGTCCGCCGTCACCGTTGCCTTCGGCATTGCCGTCTTCCTCTTCCTCGACAAGGCGCGCGCGATGGCGAACCGGCTGGTCGAGGACATCGGCTGGGGACCGGACCGCGGCTTCGACCAGGCGATGACCGGCCTCGTGCGCGCCGCCACGACGGTCACCCGGCTCGTCCAGCCCGGCCGCATGGAAATCTACATGACGGCGACCTTCGCCGTGATCGCGCTCGCGCTGCTCGTGCCGCCGGCGGTCTATGGCGAATGGCCGCGCCTGCCGGTCTGGCCGGCCGACATGCCGTTCCACGAACTGGCGGTCATGGTGCTCGCCGTCGTCGGCCTCTGCGCCGTCTTGACGGCGAGCAATCGCCTGACGGCCATCGTCGCGCTCGGCATCCAGGGCTTTTGCGTCGCCATGCTCTTCCTGCTCTTCGGCGCGCCGGATCTCGCCTTCGTGCAGTTCATGATCGAGACGCTGTCGGTCGTCATTCTCGCCCTTGTCATGACACGATTGAAGCTGACACCGCGTGACCACCGGCCGCTGAGGGAGAAGATCCCGGATGCCGTGATCGCCATCGCCTGCGGGCTCGGCTTCTCGCTCTATCTCCTCAAGGTCACGCAGGGCCGCTTCGACACGGCGCTCACCGATTTCTTCAACCTCTATTCCAAGACGATCGCCCACGGTGCCAATGTGGTGAACGTCATCATCGTCGATTTCCGCGGCACGGACACGCTGGGCGAGATCGCCGTCGTTATGGTGACGGGCCTGGCGATCCTGTCGATCATCCGCATCCGCAAGGGTGGCAAGGCGGGAGGCAAGGCATGAACACGCTCATCTTCCGCACCGTCGCGCCGTTCCTCACCGCGCTGATGGTGCTGTTCTCGATCTTCGTCTTGCTGCGCGGCCACAACGAACCCGGCGGCGGCTTCACGGGCGGGCTGATCGCGGTCTCCGCGCTTGCGATCTTCGGCATCGCCAACGGTATTGCCGCCGTGCGCAAGGCCCTGTGGTTCCACCCGATGGCGATCTCGGCCTTCGGCCTCTTCATCGCGGCGGTCGCCGGCCTTATGTCGATCTTCTTTGCCGTCCCCTTCATGACCGGGCTCTGGGTCTATCCCGTCATCCTCGGCGTCGAGATCCCGCTCTCCAGCGTCATGCTGTTCGATACCGGCGTCTATCTCGTGGTGGTGGGGGCAATCACCTCCATCGCGCTGGCGCTCGAGACGGAGGACGTGTGATGGAAGTGCCCTTCGTCCTCCTCATCGGCCTGTTCTTCGCCGCCGCCGTCTATCTGATGCTGTCGAAGTTCCTGGTGCGCGTGCTGCTCGGCGTCGTGTTGCTCGGCAATGCGGTGAACCTGCTGCTCTTCACCAATGGCCGCATTCTGCGCGAGGTGCCGCCGATCATTCCCGCCGGCCACGACGTGCCGCAGACGCTCACCGCCAATCCGCTGCCGCAGGCCCTCATCCTGACGGCAATCGTCATTTCCTTTTCCTTCTTCGCCTTCCTGCTGGTGCTCGTCTACCGCGCCTACCAGGACCTCGGCACCGACAACGGTAACGAGATGCGCCTGGCGGAGCCGGAGAACGATCCCCTCCCGCCGACCGGCTACTGACAGGAGCCGCCCCGCCAATGGCCGCTACGCCTACCGATCTCTCCGCAGCCCTCGTCATGACCCCGGTCGCAACCCTCGACTGGCTGGTCGTCCTGCCGCCCGTCTGGTGTATTCTGGCCGGCGCGGTGCTGCTGATGGCCCGCAAGTCGCTGCACCTGCAGGGCTTCCTTGCCGTTCCCGCACTGGCCGTGCTGGTGCTGCTCGATGCGCTGCTGCTCGGCCATGTCCTGGCGAACGGCCCCGTGACGATGGTGATGGGCCGCTGGCTGCCGCCGTTCGGCATCGCGTTCACGGCGGACCTGACAGGCGTGCTCTTTGCCCTCGTGGGCGCCGTCGTGGCGCTTGCGGGCGCCGTGCACGCACTCGGCGATATCGACGGCAGCGGCCTGCGCTACGGCTTCTATCCCTTCCTGCTCCTGCTGATGGCCGGCGTTTCCGGCGCGTTTCTGACCGGCGACATCTTCAACCTCTATGTCTGGTTCGAGGTGCTGCTGATCTCGTCCTTCGGTCTCCTCACGCTCGGCTCGGAGCCGCGGCAGATCGACGGCGCGATCAAATACGCCTTCCTGAACCTCATCGCGACGACGCTGTTCCTCGTCACCACGGGCTATCTCTACGGCATCTTCGGCACGCTCAACATGGCCGACATTGCCACGAAGGCGGCGGCGGGCCGCGCCGAGCTGCCGCTGATGACGCTCGCCATGCTCTATCTCACGGCCTTCGGCATGAAGGCCGCGGCCTTTCCGGTGAATTTCTGGCTGCCGGCCTCCTACCACACGCCGCGCGTCGTGGTGTCGGCGCTGTTCGCCGGCCTGCTCACCAAGGTCGGCATCTATGCGCTGCTGCGCACGCTGATCATGCTCTTTCCCGTCGAGCGGGAGGAACTGAGCTTCGTCATCGCGCTGGCGGGCGCCGCCACCATGATCCTCGGGGCGCTCGGCGCGCTCGGGCAGAGCGACATCCGCCGGCTGCTTGGCTATCTCGTCATCTCGGGCATCGGCGTCATGCTGGCCGGTCTGTCGCTCGGCAGCCCCGGCGGCACGGGCGGGGCGATCTTCTATGCGCTGCACTCCATGGTCGTGATGACGGCGCTCTACATGGCTGCAGGCCTTGCCGGGCGGCTTGCCGGCTCGTTCGATCTCGCCCGTCTCGGCGGGCTCTACACGCGCTCGGCGCTGTTTGCCGCCCTGTCGCTGGTGCTGTTCTTCGCGGTGTCCGGCCTGCCGCCGTTCTCCGGCTTCTGGCCGAAGGTCATGGTGGCGAAGGCGGCGATGGATATCGGCGCCTGGTGGCTGGCGGCGGTGGTCTTCCTCACCGGTTTCCTGACGACCATCGCAGTCGGCCGCGTCTTCCTTCTGGCCTACTGGCGGCCGGCGGGCGGCGCGCTGGCGGATGAGGCCATTCCGGCAAGCGCGCTGCTGCCGCTTGCCGTGCTCACTGCGCTGACGGTGGTCTTCGGCCTCTTTCCCGAGACGCTGCTCTCCACCATCCAGCTGGCCGCGCAGGGGCTGGCCGATCCGCGGGCCTATATCGGCTCGGTCTTTCCGGGGGGGAACTGACATGCGGCCCGCCTTCACCGTCGCCCTCCTGGCGCTGTTATGGCTCGCCGTCTCCGGCAGCTTCACCCTTCCCAATCTCCTGCTCGGCCTTGTCGCCGGTGCGCTGTCGCTCGCGCTGATCCGCGATCATATCCAGCCGGACGGACGGCGCATCCGGCCGCTCAAGCTGCTGTCGCTCGTCCTCCTGTTCATCAAGGAGCTGGCGCTCGCCGCCTGGAAGGTGGCGGTGCTGGTGGCGAGCCCGAAAATGGCGTTGAAACCCGGCATCTTCGCCTTTCCGCTGACAGTCGACCGGGATTTCGAGATCACGCTGCTTGCCAACCTCATCACGCTGACGCCGGGCACGCTTTCCGTCGACGTTTCCGCCGACCGCAAGGTGCTCTATGTGCACGCGCTCGACTGCTCCGATCCCGTCGGCACCCGGCGGGACATCGCCGATGGTTTTGAGAAGAAGATCCTGGAGGCCTTCCGCTGATGGGCGCCGAAACCGTCATCTCCGCCGCCGCGGCCATCGCGCTCTTCCTGATGTGCGCGGCCTTCTTCCTGACGGCCTACCGGGTCGTCAAGGGACCGACATTGCCGGACCGCATCGTCGCGCTCGACATGCTGGTGGCCATCGCCATCGGCTTCATCGCCGTCCTCGCCATCAAGACCGGCTTCAACCTCTATATCGACATCGCCATCGCGCTTGGCCTCGTCGGGTTCCTTGCCACCGTGGCCTTCGCGCGCTTCGTGCTGCGCCAGGGCATGGAGGCGGACGAACCGGCGGCGGGCGGCGAGAGCCCCGCCCGCAAGGGCGTGCGGCAGGGCAAGGCAAGCAGGGCAAGGAGGCGGCGCTGATGCTGGATCTCGTTCTTTCCATCGTCGTCGCCGTCATGCTGGTCGCCGGCGGCATCTTCACCTTCCTGGCGGCCCTCGGCATCGTGCGCCTGCCGGATGTCTATACCCGCATGCACGCCGCCTCGAAGGCGGGAACGGTCGGCTCCGGCCTGATGCTCTTTGCCGCCGGCATCCATTCCCTCGACGCGGCGATCTTCACGCGCGCGCTCGCCGGCTTCATCTTCTTCGTGCTGACCGCGCCGATCGCCGCCCACCTCATCGCCAGGGCGGCGCACGAGGCGGGATATCGCTTCTCGCGCCATGCGGTGCTTGACGAGATGCGCGACGCGCGCGAACGCGGCAACAAGAAGCGTTGATAAAGGGTTGAGAAGCAAACCCCGAGAAATTGTACTATCCACCAATTTTTAGTGGTTTCTATTTCACCTCAAAGATTCCAATGTTATTTCTCTAAAATAATACTGGACAACGAATTGCGGAATGATATTCCAAGTGAAGTAAAGCATTCGGGTTGATTTAGCTTGCATGCGGTTTTCCTGTTTAAGTTGAGTTCGGACCGTATTTATGCCCGCGGGGTATATGTCTCGGAAAGAGCCGGCATGTGACGCGGCGACCGCTGTAGTGGAAGTTATATCGACAGAAATGTCTGCATTTCCGCCGGCGAGCATTATTCTGCCACAGGATCGCCCGACAAAGACGCTTTACGCCGAATTCATTGTTCAGGCCGGTGGATAGGGCCATCGACCTTCGTGTTGTCCGACAGGAGAAAGAAATGACCGAAACAACCCTTGGCGCCGGCTCCAATCTGCTTGTGGAACTGACTGCCGATATCGTCGCTGCCTATGTCGGCAACCATGTCGTTCCGGTTGCAGAACTGCCGGGTCTGATCGCCGACGTGCATGCCGCACTCAACAACACGACGCAGCCCGCTGCCGCCGTGGAAGTGCCCGTTGTCGCCGAAAAGCCGAAGCCGCCGGTTCCGGTGAAGAAGTCCGTGCAGAACGACTACATCATCTGCCTGGAGGACGGCCAGAAGTTCAAGTCGCTGAAGCGCCACCTGATGACGCATTACGGCATGACCCCGGAAGAGTACCGCGAGAAGTGGGACCTGCCGGCAGATTACCCGATGGTCGCGCCCGCCTATGCCGAGGCCCGTTCGCGCCTCGCCAAGGAAATGGGCCTCGGCCAGCGCCGCAAGGGCAAGTAAGTCTCGCATCCATCCATGCGAATCGAAGGCCGGTCCCGAAAGGGGCCGGCCTTCTGCGTTTATGGCCTGTCTGGCTACGCATCGGAACCAGATGTGAAGGAAAAAATGCCTAGGTGAGGACATCAGGCATAAATTTGCAAAGAAATTCAATGAGTGGTTGCGCGATTGTGCTTCATTCATCCCCGGTCATCCTCTAGGGTGTATGAATAAATTCCTATAAACGGAGTGGCCAGTCATGCACCAGTTCATCGTTCCCCACCGGCGGGCATCCCTCAAGACCGCATCCGGTCCTGCGCCGGAGATCAAATGCGTCGTGCCCGACGCGCCAGCACCGGTCGTGCCGGCCGGTATCGCCTGCCGCATCGTGCGCCAGCTCGTCCTGGAAATGATGGCCATGGCGGGCGACCGGGCGCTCTGGCGGCGGGACAGCCGGCGCTCCGCCTGCCATGTGCGCCAGATCGCCATGTATGTCTGCCACGTCGTGCTGCGGCTGCCCCAGGCCGATATCGGCGCCGCCTTCGGGCGCGACCGGACGACGGTCGGCCATGCCTGCAATGTGGTGGAAGACCGCCGCGACGATGCCGCCTTCGATGCCTTCGTCTCGGCGGTCGAGCGCGTCGTGCAGTCGGTCTTCGGCCCGGCGGGGATCGGCAGCCATGGGTGAGGGGGCGGTGGTGGACGATGCCGCGCTTGCAAGGCTCCTGCGCTTTCTGCTGGTGGCCGGTGGGGCAAAGGTGACGGAGGACGAAGCGCTTGCCGCCGACGGGCGCCGGCAGCGACTTGCCCCGACGCTTCTGGCCGAGGCGGTGCGCCGCGGGCTGGTGCGGCGCGAGGGCGACTGTGCCTTTGCGGCGGCGGAGGCGCGCGCCTATCTCAGGCGCCGGCTCTGCACGGCCGGAACACCCTTTGCCGAACAGCACCGCGACATGACCGAGGTGACGGTGCTGCGTGACGGGATGCGGGAGCGGGCGCTCGCCAACCGGCTGGAATCGCCGCTTGCGAGCCTGACACGGCTGAAGGAGAAGACGGGCGAGGCCTTCCTGCCGGAGACGGCCTTTGCCGCCGGGGAAAGGCTGCATGCGGATTTCACCCGCGGCGGCCTGCAGCCGCGGTTGACCATGGCGTGGGAGCCGCGCATCGCGGGCCGCCAGAAAGGCGAGGCGGGCGCGGCGCGCGAGCTCACCGATACCGCGCTTGCCGCGCGCCTGCGGGTCGCGCGCGCCATTGCGGCGATCGGCCCGGAGCTGTCCGGCGTCGCGCTCGATGTCTGTTGCTTCATGAAGGGACTGGAGACCGTGGAGCGCGAGCGGCAATGGCCCGCCCGCTCCGCCAAACTCATGCTGCGCGCCGCCCTGATGGCGCTCGCCCGCCACTATGCCCCGCCGGTCCCGGCCGGGCGGCGGTCGCATGCCTGGGGTGCGCAAGGCTATCGGCCGGAACTGCCGGGATGAAGGCCGCCCGCCGCGGCGTGTTGGCGGGCCGCGCGGTGCCTAGAGCATTTCCAGCCGAAGCGAAATCGCTTCGGCGTCGGATAATGCGGTAAAAACAAGAATCCGGGCCATTTCCGGTGAGCCTGAGTTCACCGGAAATGGCCTAGGCCGCCACCCGTACGGCGGCTTCTTCCCGTATGCGCCGCACCATCGAGCGCAGACCGTTGGCGCGCTGGGAGGAGAGGTGCTCGACGAGGCCGATGGCGTTGAAGGTGTCGATCGCATCGAGCGCGGCGATCTCGGAGGCGCGCTTGCCGGAATAGATGGCGAGCACGATGGCGACGAGGCCGCGCACGATGTGGGCGTCCGAATCGCCTTCGAAGGTCATCATAGGATCGGCGCCCGCATCTGCCTTGCTGACGAGCCAGACTTGGCTGGCGCAGCCCTGCACCTTGTTGGCGGCGGTGCGCTGTTCCTCCGGCAGGTCCGGCAGCGCCTTGCCCAGCTCGATCACATAGCGGTAGCGGTCCTCCCACTCCTCGAGGAAGGCGAAGTCGTCGATGATCTCTTGCAGCGTGGCCATGGTTCTTCCGTATGCGGGGACTGCCTTCATATAGGCGAGCCGGCCCGGAATTTGAACCGGAAAGCGTGCGGACAAAAAGAAACGCCGTAGGGAACGGGTCCATACGGCGGTTGCAGGGCAACGAGTGAGGCAGGCAGAAAAACGGTCACGCGAGGTCCGGGCGGGAAAAGGCGGCCTGTTCCGGACATGCGGGAAATGGGTGGCGGTATCAGCCCTTGTGGTCGGGGCGGCGGGTCGGGATGGCAACGGTGCCGGTGATGACCTCGTCGTCGGCATCGATCGTGGCAACGGCCGGAAGCGGCTGGTCGAGCGCTTCTTCGGCGGCCGGATCGGCCTTGGCGACGGCGGTGCCTTCTTCGGCGAACTGGGTGTCGAGGAACTGATAGGCGATGCGGGCGCCTTCACGGGCCCGGTGGCCGAGGGCGACGAAGGTCTCGGCGCCCTTTTCGCAGACGTCCGGCTTTTCGAGGCACATCGCCGTTACATAATGCAGCGCTTCGCTGGCGGCGGTGAACGTGTCGCCGATCTCGACCGTCGGGCCCTTTTCCAGCTTGGCGGAGGATTCCGCGTCCAGGAAGGGGAGCAGGACGAGAACCATTGAGAACCAGAACGTTCCCTTGATCAGAAACCACATCGCTTGCCATCCTCGTTATCGCCTCGGCTCTTTGCGGCCTTCGGCTTGTTTGGTCCTTGGCGAACCGTTGATGCGAGAATAGGGGCGGGAAGGAAATTCCCCTTTGAAAGAATCATTCGGGTTTTGCCCAGTTTTGATTAAAATGCGATCTATCTCGCCTTTCCCGGCACTTTAAACGCATTTGAGGCAGATTTTAGCGATCGCCGTTAAGGATCGTGGCGGGCAGCGCGGCAGCAAGGCGCCGGAATGCCGGGAGGGGCCTTTCCCGCCCTTTGCCCCAGAAGTTAATATGAACAGAAAAATGCCGCAAAATGAGGCGCTTACGCCCCGTTAACCACGCCGGACGAATGGCCGTTGGATTGCCCCGAAATGGGACTTTTGGGCCTTTTTGCCCCGCTTTCCGGCCCCGTCGTTTATTCTTTCCTTAAGTCGCCGATGCGATTTTGGGCTCACCAAAAGAACATAAACGGCAGGGTTTTGCGTTGCGCCAATTGACCACCATCGCTGACAGAATGGCAGCCCGCCTGGGCGCCGTTGCTGGCGTTGCTGGCGCACCTTCTGCCGATCAGCGTCCGTCCGCGTCGCTGCGCGCCACCACGCTGGCGCTGCTGGCGGCCGTTCCCGGCCTGCCGCTTGCCCTCTCCGCCGTCATGCCCGCCTCCGCCGCGCTGCCCGCCGGTGTGGCGCTGGCCGGTGCCGGCGCGCTGCTGGCGGCCGCGGCCGCCTCGACCTTCAAGGAAAAGCCGGCACTGCAGAAAACCTTCGCCGAGGAGCTGGCCGCCGCCGCGCCGCCGGCCGCCTCTCCTTATGATCTCTTCGCCGGCCTTGTGACGCTGCACGATGCGCGTGGCTTTGTCACGGCGGTGCACGGCCGCGACCGCGCCGACATGCTTGCCTGGATGCGCGACCCTGCCGGCCGCGGCTATCTCGACCAGATCCATGTCTCCGACCGGATCGGCTTCCTCGCGGCGATCGACCGTCTGCGCCAGGGCGGCACGCGCGAAACGGTGGACGTGCGCATCGACCGCGCGCGCATCGAGGCCGATGCCGAGCAGTTCACCCATATGCGCGTGGAAATGACGGCGCTTGCCGGCGCGGACGGCACGCTTGCTGTCGTCGTCGCCCAGTCGCGCGACATTTCCGACGAGGCGAAGCTGCGCGGCGAGAGCGCCCGCAAGGCCGCCGAAGCCGAATCGGCCAACGATGCCAAGACGCGGTTCCTTGCGGCCGTCAGCCACGAGCTGCGTACGCCGCTGAACGCCATCCTCGGCTTTTCCGACATCCTCGCCGGCGAATATTTCGGCAAGCTGCAGAACGACCGGCAGCGCGAATACGTCACGCTGATCCATCAGTCGGGCTCGCATCTCCTGTCGGTCGTCAACACGATGCTCGACGTCTCGAAGATCGAGGCGGGCCGCTACGAGCTCCTCACCGAGCCCTTCCTCGTCGCCGACAGCGTCCGGGCCTGCGAGCAGATGCTCGGCCTCCAGGCGCGCGAGAAGGGCATCAAGCTGACGAGCCGGGTGCCGCGCGCCATCGGCGAGGCCATCGCCGACCAGCGGGCGATCCAGCAGGTGCTCATCAACCTCGTCGGCAACGCGATCAAGTTCACCGACCGCGGCGGCATCGTCACCATCGATGCAGCACGCGAGGGCAGGGACCTCATCCTGACCGTCAGCGATACCGGCATTGGCATTCCCGCCGACAAGCTGGCGCTGATCGGCCAGCCCTTCATGCAGGTGCAGAACGAATATACCCGCAAATACGAAGGCACCGGCCTCGGCCTGTCGCTGGTCAAGGGTCTCGTGGCGCTGCATGGCGGCAGCTTCGTCATCCAGAGCCGGCCGGGCGAGGGCACGGTCATCACCGTACGCGTGCCGGCGGACGGCTCGGGCGTCGCGCCGGATGGCGAGCCGCGCACCGGAACTGCATCCACCGTCGAATTTCCGCCGCGCCTTGCGGCTGTAGTCGAGACGGTTTACGAGCCGTCGCGAGATGGCAAGGACACGAACGATGAACGCGCACGTCAGAAGACAGCCTGAGCGGCGGCCCCAGGGCCAGGCCCGCAAGGGCCGGTCCGGCACACGCGTGGAGCCGCGCCGGCCGAATATCGTCATCACCGGGCTCGTGGCGCTCGGCGGCCTTGCCGCGCGCCATCCGACCGTGGTGGGCGGCACCTGCGCCTTCCTCGTTGTTTTCTCCTTCGTCGCCGCCAATGCGCTGTGGTACCAGCCGGGCGGGCATCCGGCGCCGTTCCTGAAGATGCGCTCTGCCGACAATTCCCTCGGTTTCACGGCCACCCAGCCCGAACCGCACGACGTGACGACCTTCGTCATCGAACGCGCTGAGGAGGGTGAACCCTTGCCCGAGGTCACCGACGTGACGCCGGCCGAGCGGCCCTTCGACGAGGTGGCCAAGGTCATCGAGAGCAAACCCGCCAGGACGCAGACGCAGGCGGAAGTCGAGGAGGACCCGGTCGCGGCGGCCATCATGCGGGCCGAGGCAGAAGCCGATCCGGCCGTGACCTCCGCCGTCGCGCGGCCTGTGCCGAGCGATCTGGTGATGAAGATCCAGAAGGGCCTCAGCAACATCGCCTATACGGATATCGCCGTGGACGGGCTGATCGGCGAGAAGACCCGCACGGCGATCCGCCACTTCGAAAAGCACTACCGCCTGCCGGTCACCGGCGAACCGAACGAGCAGGTTCTGGCCAAGCTGAAGGACATCGGCGCGCTCTGAGCCGCGTCGTGCATGCGACCAAAGTCGTATGCCTTGACTGATACATCTACCGGTTGTTTTTAAAGGATGCGTTAACCATGTCTGCCCGATGATCCGTCGATCACCGGGAGGATTGTCGAACCATGTCCAACGCTGCCTTGCGTGAGACTGCGCATATCTGGGAAGAGGACGAGAGGCCGGCGCCAGCCGATGGGGCTGCGCTGCGGCGGGTCGTCGGGTCGCTGGCCGCCGAAGCCTCGGACCTCGGCCTGCATCTCGTCGATATCGCCGGCTCCATCCAGGACACCGCCGCCCAGTCGCGCGAGCACGCGGCACTCTTCACCCGGCTGACCCAGTCGGCGACGGCGATCGCCAGCGCCAATGGCGACATTGCCCGCTCGCTCGGCGAGACGGACCAGCTGGCCGCGAGCGCCCGCCGCGTGCTGGGCGAGCAGGCGGTGCAGCTCGACGGCTCGATCGCCGCCATCGACCACATGGTGACGGCCTCCAACGAGATCGGCACGGAAATCTCGGCCTTTTCCGGCGCGCTTGCCGATGTCGGCCGGCTGGCCGACGCCATCGGCACCATCGCCCGGCAGACGAACCTTCTGGCGCTGAACGCGGCCATCGAGGCGGCGCGCGCGGGTGAGGCGGGCAAGGGTTTCGCGGTCGTGGCGGCGGAGGTGCGGGCGCTGTCGCTCGAGACCTCCAGCACGACCGCCTCCATCCAGAAGACGCTGCAGGAACTGCGCGCCCGCATCGACCGGCTGGAGGCGGCGGGCGAGGGCGCGCGTGTTTCCGCCGAGGGCGTCAAGGTGACGGCGTCCGAGGTCCAGGGCTCCTTTGCCGGCGTCGAACAGGTCATGTCGAAGATCCTCGACAGCGCCTCGGCGCTTGCCGCGACGACGGGTGCGGTGGACCGGGAATGCAGCGATTTCGCCCGCTCGATCGGTGCGGCCTCGGCCGAGATCATCCGCTCCAACGGGACGCTGCAGGGCGCGTCCGGCAAGGTCGGCGAGGTGGTGGCGATTTCCGAGCGCATCATCCAGGCGACGGCGAGCGCGGGGATCGAGACGCCGGACAGCCCCTACATCCGCCTCGTGCAGCAACTGGCCGACAAGGTCTCGGCGCGCTTTTCGGCCGCCATCCGCAGCGGCGAGATGGGCATGGAGGCTCTGTTCGACCGGCAGTACCGGCCGATCCCTGGCACCGACCCGGTGCAGATGACGACGCGCTTCACCGATTTCACCGACCGCGTTCTGCCCGATATCCAGGAGCCGGCGGTGGCCGCGGACGGCCGCATCGCCTTCTGCGCGGTGATCGACGACCAGGGATACCTGCCGACGCACAACCGAAAATTCTCCGAAGCGCAACGGCCGGGCGATCCGGCCTGGAACACCGCCAACTGCCGCAATCGCCGGATCTTCAACGACCGGGTGGGGCTTGCCGCCGGGCGCAGCACCGAACCCTTCCTCGTGCAGACCTATCGCCGCGATATGGGCGGCGGCCAGTTCGTGCTGATGAAGGACATCTCCGCCCCCATAGCCGTCAACGGCCGCCACTGGGGCGGGCTGCGGCTGGCGATCCGCGTGTGAGGTGCGGCTTTTCCCGGCGGCCCTGATGCGGGGCTCGCCAGCCTTCGCCATTGCCCCGCCGCGCCGTGCCGTGTATGCCGCGGCCATGCGCCTTCGCTCCGATATCTTCGTGTCCGCCCTGATGCGCCGCGTCTTCGCCCGCGGCGATTTTGCGGCTGTCGAGGTGAAGGGCGCGGAGGAGGCGGGGGCGGTGTTTGTGCGGCAGGTGTTCCGCGACGGGACGGAGAGCCTGTATGGGCCGGCGCCGCAGAGTGTCTTCGAGGCCGAGGAGAGCGGGCTCCGGCGCTTCGAGGCGCGGCTGGAGCGTGTCGAGGCGGCGGCCGTTGCCGATGCACTGGCGCGGGAGCGGCGCTTTGACGGCGATCTCTGGGTCGTGTCGATCGAGGCGGACGCGCTCGGCGATCTCATCGAATTCGCAGGAGCCGAGCCGAAGGACGACGGGTTCTTCCGACGTTAAGCCTGCGGGCGGAAACCGGCCGTGCCGATCCGGGTGAAACGGATTTTTTGCAGGAAGTGCGGTATGGCGGTTCCGGCGGGCAGGCCCCTCGCATGCGCTGGAACCCTCCCGAAAACGAGACGTATCCCGCCGTTCGACAGGCGGCGGGGCTGCCACAGGACGTGGCCATGCCGATGACGGGCGCCGGAAAGACATGAGCAAATACGACATTCTCGAGGATCGGACATCGACCCTCGTCGCACGCGAGGCGGAAAGCCAGTGGATCGTCGCGCCCGGCATTTCCATAACCACGGCCGGCCTTGCCGTCGATGCGGGCGGGGCTTTCGCCGGACGCATGCTCGTCGTCGACGGAACGGTCCGCTCCACGGCGGGACATGCCGTCGTGCTCGGGGCTGGCACGCTGGGGAGCGACGCCGGGACCGTCGCGATCAAGGCGAACGGGGTGTTTTCCGCGGCGCTGACCGGCCTTTCCGCGAGCGGCGGCGGGCTTGTCTTTTCCAACCAGGGCACGCTTTCAGGCGATGCGGCGGCCGGCCATTTCAGCGGAGCGGGCGCCAGCATCACCAATCGGGGCTCCGTGCTGTCCTCCGGTGGGACCGGGCTGAAGGTGGCGGGCGGCGAGGCGCTGGTCACCAACCACGGCACCGTGAAAAGCGCAGGCGATGCCGTCACGGTCTCGGGCGCCAAGGCGATCATCACCAATTACGGGTTCATCCAGTCGACGGCCGATGACGGCATTCGCAGCGCCGGCCTCGCGGCGATCGTGACCAACAGCGGCACGCTGGACGCCTACCGCAACGGGCTGACGGTGTCGGGCGCGGGCGCCGTCGTCACCAACAACGGCAAGGTCCTTTCGCGTGCCGACGAGGGCGTGGTGATCACTGGCGCCAATGCGGTGGTGGCGAACAACGGTACGATTTCCGCGGTGAAGGGCGGCATCCGGCTCGACGGGGCAAAGGTCAATTTCGCCAATCACAAGGCGATAACGGCAACGGCCGGCGAGGCTGTCGATATCGGCGGCGCGCACGCGCAGGTGATGAACAACGGCACGCTGAAGGGCGCAGCCGGCATCTTCAGCGACGGGGCCAGCGCGACGGTGACGAACAACGGCACGATCACGGCGACGAAGGGTATTGCGGTCGCCCTCCTCGGCAAGGGGCTCAACACCTTCGCCAACAATGGGTCGCTGAAGGCAGAGGGCCTGGCGCTGAAGGGCGGCAGCGGCAGCGAGATCGTCACCAATAACGGTACGATCCGCGGTTCGGTGGATCTCGGCGCGGGCAACGACACGTTCGACACGCGCGGCGGCAAGGTGACCGGCACGGTGGCGGGCGGCAAGGGGAACGACACCTATATCGTCGGGGATGCCCGGCTGAAGCTCGTCGAGAAGGCGGGCGGTGGCACCGATACGGTGCAGTCCACCATCAGCTACACGCTCGGCGCCAATCTCGAAAAGCTCATCCTGCTCGGCAAGGCCGGCATGAGCGGCACGGGCAACGGGCTTGCCAATGTGCTCATCGGCAACAGCGGCGCAAACACGCTCTCGGGTGGCGGCGGCAACGACATTCTCGACGGCGGCAAGGGCAACGACACGCTCATCGGCGGCAGCGGGAAGGATGTCTTCCTGTTCGCCAAGGGGACCGGGCGTGACAGGGTGGCGGATTTCACGCCGGGCACGGACCGGGTGGATTTTTCCGGCCATGCCGAAATCACCGGCTTTGACGACCTGATGACGAACCATGCCGTTCAGCGCGGCGACGACGTGGTGATCCGTGCCGGCAACGACATGCTGACGCTGGAGCACGTTGCGCTGCGCGCGCTCGACAAGGGCGACTTCCTGTTCTGAGGGCCTGTTCCCGCGGGAACATCGCAGCGGCGCGGCGCGTGGGAAAAGGGAGCCACACAGGCGATGGCCTGTGTCGAACCCTCGGAGAAACGCCATGTTTATCGTGCTGCCCGCTCTTGCACTGCTGATTTCGGGAATGTTCGTCGTCACCATGCTGGCCGCGCTCTCGGCCGAGCGCAACGAAGGCGCGACGATTCGCGTACCGGCGCGGCGCCGGATTTTCTAATAGAGGAAATTAGCCGGCGGCGCGGTGCCGTGCGGCTTCGGAGGACCTGTCGTGGTTATCCTGCCCATTCGACTTCGCGTCGCCGCCGTTGGCCGCCTTCGGCAGGCCATTGCCATTCGTGTAGCTGTCCGCCCGCTGCCAGCTTTCGACACGGTCGATCGCCTCGGCCGGGTCTAGCGCCGAAAGCAGGGCCGCCGCACCGCCTTCGGCGAGGTGCGGGTAGATTTTCGCCAGCACGTACAGGCTGTCTTCCTCCGGCACGTCGAGCGCCAGCAGCGTCTCGGCGAGCTGCCTTCCGGACACATCGAGAAGGATACGCTCGGACAGCCACTGGCTGGCGCCGAGCGCGTCGGCGAGCGTGACGGCCAGCATGCCGGCCTCGCCCGCGCGGGCAAACCGCACGAACAGCGCGTGATGGACCTCCGTCGCCGGCTCAAGCGTCGGCGGTGCTTCGACCGCTGGCGTCGCGGCGCGCACCAGGGCCCGCAACTCCTCGCGGATCTGTTCTTCCCGCTCCAGCCTTGCCGCTTCCTTCAGTGACGCCTCGCGATCCTCGCCGGCCCTGCGGCTGGCATGATCCTGGTGGCTTGCGACCAGCGCCTCGACCATGGCGGGGGAAAGGTCGTCCCGCCGGCCGATGGCGCGGGCATGTTCGGGGCTGGCGGCGCGCAGCACATGCATCAGCGTGCGATCGGCGATGGCCTTTGAGCCCATGAGGAAAATGGCGGCGACGCCGATCGGCTGCGTGGCGATGAAGAGGGCGGTTTCGTCCGGCACCTGCGGGCAGCGGGAGAGCGCGGCGACGGATTGCCGGCGGGCTTCCTCGCTGGAGGCGCTGTAGAGCGGTTCGAAGAGTTCACCGAACTGGCGCAGGTCCGAGCGGGATGGAAAACGCAGGCTCTCGAAGCTGGAGACCGTGGCCATCAGCACGATGTCCTTCGGCCGCCCCGCCTGCGGTCTCTCCAGTTCGCGAAACCTGTCCGCCACGAAACACCCGTTATTCCCCGGAACGGCAGCCCCTTGCCGCTTCTCAATCGTTCATGAAAAGTAGAGGAAAAGCGTTAGCAAGGCGTTAACCTTGCTCGCGCGGAAACCGCAATGTTTACAAGGTGGTGCCGCCGGGGTTGCAGACCGGCCGCGTGCCGCATCGGGACAGGCCCCGCTTTCCTCGCCCGCAGGCCTGCCCTGTGCCGCAGGGAACAGCGAACACGCCCGCTTCACGCTAGTGTTAACAGCATGTTAACCCGATAGTCGCTAGTTTTAGGGACATGGATCGGCTCGTCTATTGCGATGGACGTGTTATGATTCGATCATGTGAACGGTGGATCCGCCAGCAGGCGCCCGCCGTTCCGCGAGGGAAAGGTGCGATGTTCCGGATACCGGACGGTCGCCAGACACATTCCCGTGAATGGGAAACTTCTGGTCCCGTATCGCCGTTTTCCACCCGTATGCGACTGGGGAGACATCGATCTCATGTCGCGTCCGGGGGTGACGGAACCGGATGCACCGGCCCGTTGAAACGGGCAGGGTGAGATTTGTAGGAGTGCTTCATCCGTCTCGATTCTTCTTTTGGAGGCGAGAATGGCAGACGTGGTACGATTGAAGGAATGGCTCGCGCGAACGCCGCGTCGCGACACCATTCGCCGTGCGGCTCCGGCCCAGGTTCTTCTCTTCACCGGCGTAAGATACGAACGCCTGACGCCCGCCATGCTGGCGGCCCGCGGCAAGGCGGCAAAGCAGGGTGTTCAGGACACCGCCCGCCGGCCCTGATCCTCTTCCGGTCGCTGCCCGGTGCAGCGCTGGAGCATGCGCGTGCGGCCGCCGCGCATGGCTTGAACGGGCCTGAACGGCCTTCGCGGGCAAAGGCCCCGCGTCACAAGGCTCCCTTCGGAGCGATCCTTCCTATTGTTCCGCCGCAAACGGCTCGCAGCTGGCATCCGCCAGGAAGGCGGTCGCCGCTTCCTCGCGGCTTTGTGTCGGCACGAAGGTGCGCAGCACGGCATAGCCTTCCTCACCGCGCATCTCGACGAGGATAGACTGCTCCAGCTCGGCCGGCACGGCCTTGCGGATGCCGATGAGCTGGATGGGCGTTGCGATCAGCGTATCGAGTGCGCCGCTGACCGAGGTGCGGTCGTTCATGCTGAACACCTCGTTGGAGGCGCTGTCATAGACGGCGAGCGACCAGAAGGGCACATCGCCCTCGGCAAACAGCCGGATCGGCCCGGTCTCCACGGAAAAGGCGCAGACCGCCGTCTTCATCGCCGGGTCGTCGTTGATCGGGGCGAGGGAATCGCTGCTTCCCGCCAGCGGGAAAAAGCGGTTCGCCTCGCCGAAGGCCTGCACGCGGGTATAGGCGTCGCGGCCGGTGAAGCTCGGCAGCGAGAGGATGATGACGATGTGCAGCAGCGCCGCGCCGACGAGGCCGACGGCGATGGCATAGAGGAAGCTACGCATCGGCGCAGTCCAGCCGTGTTATGCCGGGCATCGCAAGGTCGATGACCCCGGAACTGCCGGCGGTCGGCGTGTCGAGCAGCGTCATGACCAGCAGGAACGGCGCCTTGCCCTGCGGCACGGCCAGCCAGTTGCCCGGCGTTGCCGAGGAGGCGATGCGGATGGAGAAATTGCTGTCGGCGGCGCGCAGCACCGACCAGGCGTTGAGGCCGGTCGGAAGGCCGGGCCGGGCGTCCTCAAGCGGGTTGCCGTTGCGGTCCGCCGCATGCAGCGTCCAGAGGCGCGCCGGCGGGGTGATGCCGCGGATCTCGTAACGGCAGTTTTCCACCAGCGTGCGGCTCTCGCTGTCGGTGGCGGCGGTGAAGGTCAGGCCTTCGGCGCCGCCGAGCAGCAGCTTGCCGTCGCGCGCCCGGTGGGCTTTCGCATAGGGGTCGGCATCGACCGTCTGGGCGGCGGGGAAGGCGGTCCAGGGCCCGAGCGCGATGGCACCGAAGCCGACCGTAGCGCGCAGCGCGTAGATCGAGCTCAATATGCCGAGGCCGAAGGCGACGGCGAGCGCTGTGGCGATGACGAGGGGCGTGCGGAACAAGGCGATCGACCGTTGGAATCAGGTTGCCGTCACTCTGTGCGGTTCGCCGGAGCAAGGTCAAGCGCTCCGTCGAGCGCGGCGACCCGGCCATCGGCCTTCAGCGCCTTCGCCGCGCCGAGTTCGCGGGCGACGTCTTTCAGCAGCTTCGTCACGTCGGTGGAGAGCGAACGCGGGCGCACGAGCGCGGGCAGCGCGTTCTCGTCGCTCGATGTCGCCGCCACCTCGCTTGCCGCCTTGCCGTCCGGCAGGGGGTTCTCGATGCCCGGAATGGGACGCAGCTCGATGCCCTGGTGGGCATAATCCATCAGGCGCTTGAAGGTCATGGCGGGCAGCGAGCCGCCGGTCATGTTGTTCGTCGAGGTATAGTCGTCGTTGCCGAACCAGACGGCGGTCGTGTAGTTGCCGGTGAAGCCGACATACCAGGCGTCGCGATAGGCCTGGGTGGTGCCCGTCTTGCCGCCCGAGACGATGCCGCGGTCGAGCGCGCCGCGCCGTGCCGTGCCGCTCACCGGGATGGTGACGAGGATGCGATTCATCGAGGACACCGCCTGTTCGGACAAGACTTCCTTTGCCGCTGGCTCGTCGCGGCCGAAATCGTAGAGGATGTCGCCGTCGTAGTTGAGGATCTGGCTGATGCCGTGGCGGCGCGACTGGAAACCGCCGGCGGGGAAGACCGCATAGCCGGTCGCCTGGTCGAGCACGGTGACCTCGGAGGTGCCGAGCGGCATGGTCTTGTCGGTGCGGATCGGCGTCTCGACGCCCATGGCTTTTGCCATTTCGGCGATACGCTTGGTGCCGAGCTTGTCCTTGGCAAGGCGCACGGGCACGGTGTTGATGGATTTGGCGAGCGCCGTCATCAGCGTCATGCGGCCGGCATAGCTGCGGCCGTAGTTCTGCGGCGACCAGCCGCCCCAGCTGATCGGCGCATCGACGATGGTCGTCTCCGGCGTCATGCCCGATTCCATGGCGGCAGCGTAGGTATAGGCCTTGAAGGACGAGCCCGGCTGGCGCAGCGCCCGTGTGGCGCGGTTGAACTGGCTTTCGCCGTAGTCGCGCCCGCCGACCATGGCGCGCACCGCGCCGCCGTTTTCCACCATGACCAGCGCGCCCTGCTTGACGCGGTAGCTCTCGCCATACTGGCGAAGGCCGCTTTCCACCGCCTCATCGGCGGCGGCCTGCAGGCCCATGTCGATGGTCGTGCGCACGACAAGGGAATGCTGGGCGAAGGGTTTGGCGATGCGCTGCACCTCGTCGAAGGCCCAGTCGAGGAAGAAGTCCGGCGCCGTCTTCTCGTTGCGGTCGATGACGGTGGCGGGGTTGCGTCGTGCGGCGATGACCTGGCCCTCGGTCATCAGGCCGCCCTGCACGAGATTGGTCAAAACCTCGTTGGCGCGGGCGCGGGCGGCGGGCAGGTTGACATGCGGGGCGTAGCGGGCGGGGGCCTTGAAGAGGCCGGCGAGCATGGCGGATTCGGCAAGGTTCACGTCGGTGACGTTCTTGCCGAAGTAGAATTGTGCCGCCGCGGCCGCGCCAAAGGTGCCGCCGCCCATATAGGCGCGGTCGAGATAGAGGCGCAGGATCTCCTTCTTGGAAAGGTTGGCCTCCAGCCAAAGGGCGAGGAAGGCCTCCTTGATCTTGCGTTCGATGGTGCGCTCGTTGGAAAGGAACAGGTTTTTCGCGAGCTGCTGGGTGAGCGTCGAGCCGCCCTGCACGACGCCGCCGGCGCGCGCATTCTCGTTCATGGCGCGGGCAAGGCCGAGGAAATCGATGCCGAAATGGCTGAAGAAGCGGCGGTCCTCCGTCGCCAGCACCGCCTTGATCAGGTGGTCGGGCAGTTCGTCGATCGGCACGGAATCTTCATGGATGATGCCGCGGTGGCCGATCTCGTTGCCGTAGCGATCGAGGAAGGTGACGGCGAAGTCGCTCTGGGCGCGCCAGTTGCCCTTGGTCTCCTCGAAGGCGGGAAGGGCAAGCGCGAGCAGCAGGATGAAGCCGGCCGTGCCGAGATTCATCCCTTCGCCGGCAACCTCGAAGACGGCCTTCTTCCAGCCTTTGACGTGGAAGCGGCGGGAGAAGATGGTGATCTCCTCCCAGATCTCGCCCAAGCGAAAGCCGGCATTCCAGACCGTGGAATCGATCCAGGAATCGATGCGCAGGAAGATATGCCGCTTGCGGCGGCGGGGTCTTTTTGGCGTCTGGCTGTCGTCTTCCACGGTTCGCATACCTTTGGCGGGGGCGGGTCGCAGCCTGCCTGCGTTGGGTTAACGTCCTCTCACCACGGGTTTATTCGGTGAGGATATCAGTCTTTTGAAGGCAACAGAACGGATTTCGCGCGGAACGGTTAGGACCAATCGCCCTTCAGCCCATGCCGGCCTGCAAATGGCGCTTTTCCAGCTTCCGGTGCTCACCTACCGAAAGTACGCTGCGCTCCGGGTCTTGGAAAAGCACCATTTTCGGCGCGGCCTGAACTGAATGTCGATTGGTCCTGGCGGCGGGGCCCTTGACCTTTGCCGCCAAGGGGTTCAGGGGTCGGGCATGACGATCACCAGTGCCGAAAAGCCAGACGGTCAGCCGTTCTGGAAGACAAAGACCCTTGCCGAGATGACCGATCCGGAATGGGAAAGCCTGTGCGACGGCTGCGGGCTCTGTTGCCTCAACAAGCTGGAGGACTGGGATACGGGCGAGATCGCCTGGACCTCGATCCGCTGCGTGCTGCTCGACGGGGAAAGCTGTCGATGCTCGGACTACGAGAACCGGCAGGCGACCGTGCCCGACTGCATCCGGCTGACGGTGGAGAGCGTGGCGAAGATCTCCTGGCTGCCGCCGACCTGCGGCTATCGGCTCATCCGCGACGGCGAGGACCTCTACTGGTGGCACCCGCTGGTTTCCGGCGATCCCGACACCGTGCACCAGGCCGGCATTTCCGCCCGCGGGCGCACGGTGAGCGAGGAGGGCATCGATGTCGACGACTACGAGGACTATCTCGTGACCTGGCCGCTGGAAGTGGGCGAGGGGAAGTAACGACGGTTCAGTGCAGCCGGGCCGCCACGAGCTTCTTCGGCGCCACGTTGCGCCAGGCGGTGTCGATCAGCTCACGCACCCGCGCGCCGTCCGCGCCGTCGAAATAGAGCGAGGTCCAGCCCTTGAGGCCCCAGCCGCCCGGCACCGGCGCGCAGAGGCCGGGATCCGTCTCCATGACCAGCGCCTGCTGGTCCGGCGTGAACTTCAGAACCGCCCGGCCGGCCTCCGGCAGGGTCATGAACACCTTCTCGCCCACCCGGAAGTCGCGCTTGCCGAAATGAGCACTTTCCCGCGCCCCCGGCATGCCGAGGGCCATGACCACGAGATCGTCGGATATCATGGTGGAAGGGTACCACCCTTTCGGCTGGCCGAAAAGATTTTGCCGGAAATAGGAAAATAGTCCTTGACGACGTCACGGTCGTCTGGTAGGGTTGTGGCATAGTCGGAAAGGTGCGGGCGGAGAGATCCGGCCCGGTTTTCCCGGAGGCTGGGGGAGCGGTGATCTTCGCCCGCGGCCGGCTTGCTGCATCCGGAGACAGGAATTTATTGACAGGCGCTCGTTCCCTTCGGACCGGGCGCCTTTTCATTTGGGGGATGGGCATGGAAACGGATCTGGCGATCGATCTCGATCTCTTCGGCGTCTCTCCGGTGCCGGCGGTCTATGACGGGCTGGTGGAGCAACGGGCCGGCCTCGAGGGCGGGGCGGCACTGATGCTCGACATCAAGGCCGAGGCGCCGCTCGATCCGTTTCTCGACATGCAGGCCATGCTCCTCGAGATGACCAAGGAGCTGCGCGAGCGTTTCCAGCGCTTCCAGAGCCAGAAGGTGCTGGCCGAGGCGGATGCGGATGCGCCGCAGGACGAGGCGTTCCGCAAGCAGGCGCAGGCGGACGCCAAGGCCGCGATCGAGGCGGTCTCGCTGATCGTGCGCACGCTGGAGAAGATCGACAGCCTGCAGCGCACGCTGCTCACGGCGCGGGCGGAGGCGGACGCTGCCGCCGACGGCGACGAGGACGCGGCGGCGCTGGAGGCGGAGTTCGACCGGCTTGTCGAGGACCGCGTGAAGGAACGGTTGAATGCGGCGAAGGAAGACTGGATGCGTGGGCTCGGGCCAAAGCCCGGGATTGGCGGCGATGCTGCCGCGCGTGCGGAAAGCGAACCGTAGGGCACGGCGCGCCTGCCGGAGTATCGGGAAAAAATTCGACGCGGATATGCGGACGGCGGCGGCGGGTTTGAGGATGATCGAGGACAAGCGCGGGCGGACGGCGTTTTCGATCGAGGCCGATGCGCTGGAGGCGGGGATTTTGGGGCGGACGGCCGGCGAGGCTTGTCCCCCATCTGAGGCCTGCCCCTCATCCCCCTGTCGGGACCTTCTCCCCGCAGGCGGGGAGAAGGGGGAACAGGCGCTCGATTGTTCCATTCCTCTTGCTCCTGATGGGGAGGAAACCCTGGCCCCATCCCCTTCTCCCCGCTTGCGGGGAGAAGGTCCCGGCAGGGGGATGAGGGGCACGGCCAAAGGAATGGAGCCTGTCCGCGGGGCACCGATCGTGCCGACGAGCCTGCACCAGTTGCAGGCCTGGCACCTTCGCTACCGCCTCGCCCAGATGCCGCCGGACGGCGACTGGCGGGTGTGGCTGCTGATGGGCGGGCGCGGCTCGGGCAAGACGCGGGCGGGCGCCGAATGGGTGCAGGCGATCGCCAGCGGGACGGCGGACCTGCGCATCGCGCTGGTGGCCGAGACGCTGGGCGACGCGCGCGAGGTGATGATCGACGGCGTATCGGGCATCTGCCGGATCGCCGGGCGGGCGCGACCGGAATTCGAGGCCTCGCGGCGGCGGCTCGTCTGGCCGAACGGCTCGATCGCGCAGATCTTCTCCTCCGAGGATCCGGAGAGCCTGCGCGGGCCACAGTTCCACTTCGCCTGGTGCGACGAGCTCGGCAAATGGAAACATGCGCAGGAGACCTGGGACATGCTGCAATTCGGCCTGCGCCTCGGGGACGATCCGCGCGTGCTGGTGACGACGACACCGCGACCGGTGCCGCTGCTGCGGGCGCTGGCGGGCGATCCGAAGACCGCGGTGCGGCGCATCCGCACCGACGACAATGCCGGCAATCTCTCGCCAGGCTTTCTTGTTGCGATGGCCGAGCGCTATGGCGGCACGCGGCTGGGGCGCCAGGAGCTGGACGGCGAGCTGATCGCCGACCGCGAGGACGCGCTGTGGAACCGGGCGCGGCTGGAGGCACTCCGCCAGCGCAATCCCGGGCCACTGTCGCGCATCGTCGTGGCGGTCGACCCGCCGGCGACGGCCTCGGCGGCCTCCGTCTGCGGCATCGTCGTTGCGGGGCTGGACGAGGCAGGACGGGCCGTGGTGCTCGCCGACTGCTCGGTGACGGGCGCGAGCCCGGCCGGCTGGGCGGGCGCCGTGGTGCGTGCCTTCCGTCGCTTCGACGCGGACCGGGTGGTCGCCGAGGTGAACCAGGGCGGCGACATGGTGAGCGCGATGCTGAGAAGCATCGATGTCAACCTGCCGGTGACGTGCGTGCGGGCGACGCGCGGAAAATTCCTGCGCGCCGAGCCGGTGGCGGCGCTCTACGAGCAGGGGCGGGTGGTCCATGCGGCCGCCTTTGCCGAGCTGGAGGACCAGATGTGCGATTTCGGGCCGGACGGGCTGTCCTCCGGGCGCTCGCCGGACCGGCTCGACGCGCTGGTCTGGGCGCTGACGGCGCTGGTGCTGGAGCGGGCAGGCGAGCCGCGGGTGCGGGGGATTTGAGATGGCGATCGATCGCAAGGCCTTTTTCGATGCGGTGCGCGGGACGCTGTACGGCGGCCGGCTGGCAAGGAAACAGGTGGCGGGGCTGACGGCGCTGCTCGACCGGTTCGAGCAGGGCCGCGAGACGGAGGACCTGCGCTTCCTCGCCTATATGCTGGCGACGGCCCATCACGAGACGGGCGGGCGCCTGCAGCCGGTGCGCGAGACCTTCGCGGCGACGGACGGGGAGGCGATCGACAGGCTGGACCGGGCCTTTGCCGCCGGGCGGCTGCCGCAGGTTTCCGCGCCCTACTGGCGGCGCGATGCTTTGGGGAGGAGCTGGCTCGGGCGCGGGCTCGTGCAGATCACCCACCGGCGCAACTATGCGCGGCTGGCGGAACTGACCGGCATCGATCTTCTTGCGCGGCCGGAACGGGCGATGGAGATGGCGGTCTCCGTCGAGATCCTCTTCGTCGGCATGCTGCGCGGGGTGTTTACCGGGCAGCGGCTCGACGATCATTTTACCGGCGCGCGGGCCGACTGGACCGGCGCGCGGCGGATCGTCAACGGGCGCGACCGGGCGGAGAAGGTGGCGGGCTACGGGCGGGCGTTTTTTTCGGCGCTGGGCGGGTAGATCTCAGCGGCTGATCCCTCATCCGGCTGCCGCCCCTTCTCCCCGCAAGCGGGGCGAAGGGGGTGAGGCAAGCTTTTCTTCGACGATTGGCCTTTCAGGGGCAACGAACCTTTCCACATGGCCCTTCTTCCCACTTGCGGGGAAAAGGTGGTGGCAGCCGGATGAAGGGGCGGCCGTTCACTGGGCCTCGCAAACAACCGAGGACATCATGAAGCTACCATCCTTTTTTTCGTGGCGACGGACAGGGCCGGCCGAGACCAAGGCGTCGGGCTTTTTCGCGCTGACGGCCGAAGGCCGGGCGCACTGGTCGTCCCGCTCCTATGCCTCGCTGTCGCGCGAGGGGTTCATGAAGAACCCGGTGGCGCACCGTGCCGTGCGCATGATCGCGGAGGCGGCGGCCTCGGTGCCCTGGCTTGCCTATCAGGGCGAGGCGGAGCGGCCGGACGAGCCCTTGCTCTTGCTGTTGTCGCGGCCGAACGGGCGCCAGGCGGGTGCGGATTTCTTCGAGACGCTCTACGGCCACCTTCTGCTGTCCGGCAATGCCTTCGTGGAGGGCGTTCGGGTGGGCGAGGGCCTGCGCGAACTTCATCTGCTGAGGCCCGACAGAGTGCGCATCATCGAGGGGCGGGACGGCTGGGCGGAGGCCTATGAATACCGCGCAGGCGGGCATGTGCGCCGCCACCCTGCGGGCGAGGGGCAGGCGATCCTGCATCTGCGCCTGTTCCATCCGCTCGACGACCAGCTCGGCTTTGCGCCGCTCGAGGCGGCGTCCATGGCGCTCGACCTCTCCAATGCCGCGGCCATCTGGAACAAGGCGCTGCTCGACAATTCGGCGCGGCCTTCCGGCGCGCTGGTCTATCAGCCGAAGGAGGGCGGCAACCTGACGCCCGACCAGTACGGCCGGCTGAAATCGGAGCTCGAAGAGGGGTATTCCGGGCCGGCGCGGGCCGGACGGCCGATGTTGCTGGAAGGCGGGCTCGACTGGAAGGCGATGGGGCTTTCCCCGCGCGAGATGGATTTCGTCGCGGCGAAGAACGGCGCGGCGCGCGACATCGCGCTCGCCTTCGGCGTGCCGCCCATGCTGATCGGTATTCCCGGCGATGCGACCTATGCCAATTACCAGGAGGCCAACCGCGCCTTCTGGCGGCTCACCGTGCTGCCGCTGGTGCAGCGCACGGCGGCGGCTTTTGCGGGGTGGTTTGCCGAGCGCGACGCATTGCGGCTGGTGCCGGATCTCGATCAGGTGAGCGGGCTGGCGGACGAGCGCTCGGAACTCTGGGCCCGGGTGGGCGCGGCGGGGTTTTTGACGGACGAGGAGAAGCGGGGGGCGGTGGGGTATTGAGGGGGGCGGGGATGCCTGCCCCTCATCCGGCCTGCCGGCCACCTTCTCCCCGCAAGCGGGGCGAAGGGGATATGCAGCGCCGGCTTCCCCGGTCAATGACCGTTCGTGAGGCAAGTCCCCTTTCCCCGCTTGCGGGGAGAGGGTTGGGGTGAGGGGCCGGGATAGCTGCTTTCTCCAGGAAAATTAATTGGTTGTACTGCGCATGTGAATCACTTTGCGGAGTGCCGCACCCGCCTTGTGAAAACCTTGAATCGGTTTTCCAGCAAAGCGCGGCAAGGGATTCAAAAGACTCGCTGATCGGCCCGGCCTTCCTCCTCGGAAAGCCGGCGGTTTTGGCGGCGTGCGGTCTGATGGCTCGGATTTCGATAATAATCTGAAAGGTTTAACAATGGCTGACTTCGGAAACGACGGCGGGCTTTGGACGGCCCGGCTGATCGGCGCGTCCGCGGGCGCGGCCGTTTCGCTCATCTATCTCCTGCCCAAGAGCCGCCGCGAGGCGGCGTGCCGGTTCTTCACCGGGCTTGCCTGCGGCCTCGTCTTCGGCGGGCCCACCGGGCTGTGGATCGCCGTGCGGCTCGGCATTGCCGGCTATCTCGGGCCGGTGGAGGTGCTGCTGACCGGCTCTGCGGCGGCCAGCCTTTCGGCCTGGTGGGGGCTGGGCGTGCTGGCGCGGCTGGCGGAGCGGATCCGGCGTTAGCGAGCCGCGAACAGCAAGTAGGGAATTTGGAATAGCGAATGGAGGTCGGTGTGGGCGAGGAATTCATTTTCCCGCGCGCTGTTCCCAATTCGCCATTCGCCCCCTTCACATCATCGGAGACGACCATGATCACCGACGACCTGCCGGTCTGGCGGACGAAGAAATATGCCGATCTGACGCTTGCCGGCGTTTCCGGCGACGGGGTGTTTTCCGGCTATGCGAGCCTCTTCGGCGAGGTGGACCTGAGCAAGGATGCGATCGCGTCGGGTGCCTTTGCCCGTTCGCTGGAAAAGCGCGGGCCATCGGGCGTGCGCATGCTGTTCCAGCACGACCCGGCCGAACCGCTCGGGCGCTGGCGGACGATCCGCGAGGACGGGCGCGGGCTCTATGTCGAGGGCGTGCTTTCGCCCGGCGTGGCGCGGGCCCGCGAGGTGCTGAACCTCATGAAGTCGGGCGCGCTCGACGGGCTTTCCATCGGTTTCCAGACCGTGCGCTCGAAGACCGACCGGGCGAGCGGCGTGCGCCGTATCCTCGAGGCCGACCTCTGGGAGATCTCGATCGTCACCTTTCCCATGCTGCCCTCGGCGCGGGTGTCGAACGTGAAGAATGCGCGGTGGTTCCGCGACCGGGAGACCGAGCTGGTGCGCATCATGCGCCGGGCGGCCCGGATGATGAAACGCTAGGCGTTTGTTTTACCGCAGTGTCCGACGCCGAAGCGGTTTCGCGTCGGCTGGAAATGCCAACCCGAAAGGAAGACAGCATGGAGACCCAGAAGACCGCGCCGGAAATCAAGGCCGTGCCGGAAACGATGACCGCCGCCTTCGACGACTTCATGGAGGCCTTCGAGGCCTTCAAGGCGACGAACGACCGCCGGCTCGGCGAGATCGAGCAGAAACTGACCGCCGACGTGGTGACGCGCGACAAGGTGGATCGCATCAACCGCGCGATGGACGAGCACAAGCGCGTCATCGACCAGCTGGCGCTGAAGAAGGCGCGCCCGGCGCTCGGCGGCGAGGGTAGCCTGGAGGCGAGCGAGCACAAGGCGGCCTTTTCCGCCTATATGCGGCGCGGCGACGAGAGCGTGCTCAGGGCGCTGGAGGGCAAGGCCATGTCGGTCGGCTCGGCGGCGGACGGCGGCTATCTCGTGCCGCCGGAGACCGACACGGAGATCGGCCGCCGGCTTTCCGCCGTCTCGCCGATCCGGGCGCTCGCGACCGTGCGCCAGGTCTCCGGCACGGTGCTGAAGAAGCCGTTTGCGACGGGCGGCATGGCGGCGGGCTGGGTGGCGGAAACCGCCGCGCGGCCGCAGACGGGCAATGCGCAGCTTGCCGAACTCTCCTTCCCGACCATGGAGCTCTACGCCATGCCGGCGGCGACCGCCGCGCTGCTCGACGATGCGGCGGTGGACGTCGAGGGGTGGATCGCCTCGGAGATCGACATGGTCTTCGCCGAGCAGGAGGGCACCGCCTTCATTTCCGGCGACGGCACCAACAAGCCGAAGGGGTTCCTCGGCTACACGGCTGTCGCCGACGCGGGCTGGAGCTGGGGCAATATCGGCTATATCGCGACGGGCGCGGCCGGGGCTTTCAAGGCCTCGAACCCCTCCGACACGCTGTTCGACACGGTCTATTCGCTGAAGGCGGGGCATCGGCAGAACGGCACCTTCGTAATGAACCGCAAGACGCAGGGCCAGATCCGCAAGTTCAAGGATGCGGACGGCAACTATCTCTGGCGTCCGCCGGCTTCGGCGGGGCAGGCGGCCTCGCTGCTCGGCTTTGCCATCGCCGAGGCCGAGGACATGCCTGACATCGCGGCCGACAGCCTCTCCATCGCCTTCGGCGATTTCCGCGCCGGTTACCTCGTCGTCGACCGCACCGGTGTGCGCGTGCTGCGCGATCCCTACTCGGCCAAGCCCTATGTGCTGTTCTACACGACCAAGCGCGTCGGCGGCGGGGTGCAGAATTTCGAGGCGATCAAGCTGGTGAAGTTCGCGGCGAGCTGACGTTCTCCTCTCTCCTCGCTTGCGGGAGAGGGTCGGGGTGAGGGGTGATCGTACGAACCGATGCCGCGGTGCGGCTGCCCCTTATGCGCCTGCCGGCACCTTCTCCCCGCAGGCGGGGCGAAGGGCGGTGCCGCACTGTTTTCCTCTTTCTCGCACCGGCGGGCGTTTCCTGCTGCCGGTGCCGGCGGGCGCGGTTTCCTCCCGGCCGCGCCCGCATCCCTTTCTCCATCGCGAAGGACGATCATGACCATTGCCGAACTGCTGCCGCCGGCCGTGGAGCCGGTGACGCTTGCCGAGGCGAAGGCGCATCTGCGCCTCGACGCGGCCGACGAGGATGCGCTCGTATCCGCGCTGATCCGCGCGGCACGCGAATATCTGGAGGCCACGACGGGGCTTTGCCTGATTACGCGACTCTTGCGGCTCTATCTCGACGACTGGCCCGAGACGCGGGTGATTCAGATTGCCAGAGGGCCGGTGCAAACCATTGAGATGGTGACGGTTTATGATGCGACCGGGCTGCCGGTCGCTGCCGATGTGACCGGCTACCGGCTCGACGGCGCGGCGCGCCCGGCGCGGCTGCTGCTGCCGGCGCGCCGGGATACGGACCGCGCGCTCAACGGCATCGAGATCGATTTCACCGCCGGCTTTGGCGAAAGCGGCGCGAACATACCGGACGGGCTGAAGCGGGCGCTGCTCATGCATGTGGCGGGGATGTTCGAGCTGCGCGGCGTGCTTTCGCCGGTGGATCAGCCGGGCACGGTGCCGGCGGCTTACGACCGGCTGGTGGCGCCCTACCGGCTGCGGAGGCTGTGATGGCGAAGGTAAGGATCATCGATCCCGGCGCGCTCTCGGCGCGGCTGACGCTGGAAGGGCCGGTCGAGACGCCGGACGGGCAGGGCGGCGCCGAACGCGGCTTTGCGGCGCTGGCGACCCTCTGGGCGGCGATCGAGCCGGTGGCGGCGCGGGCGGACGAGGCGGCGGGCACGCTGCCGGTGACGGTGACGCACCGCATCTGGCTGCGGCACCGGGGCGACCTTGCCGGCGGCATGCGACTGCGGAAGGGGGCGCGGATCTTCGCCATCCATGCGTTCCGGGATCCGGACGAGACGGGGCGCTACATGCTCTGCGACTGCGAGGAGATCCGGCCATGAGCGCGGCATCGGCCCTGCAGAGGGCGATCTTCGCCAGGCTCTCCGGCGATGCGGCGCTGACGGCACTGGTCGGGGCGAACGGCATCACCGACCGCAGGCCCGACGGGCCGGCGACGCCGCTCCTTGTCATCGCGGGCATCGACAGCACCGACCATTCGACGGCGAGCGAGGCGGGCGAGGAACATATCGTGACGCTGGAGGCCTGGTCCGAGGCGGCGGGGCACCGGCAGGCGCAGGCGATTGCCGCGGCGGTGCGCGCGGCGCTCGACGACGCGGCGCTGGTCATCGCCGGGCACCATCTCGTCCTGCTCTTCCACCGCGATACGCGGCTGCGCCGTGACGGCAAGTCCCGCTTCCACCGCGCGGAAATGCGCTTCCGGGCGGTGACGGAGCCGCATGCCTGACACCTCATTTTCGGAAAGGACCTTGCCATGGCGGCACAGAAGGGGCGGGAGCTCCTCATCAAGATCGACAACGGGGCGGGTTTCGTCACCGTTGCGGGGCTGCGCTCGAAGCGGCTGTCGTTCAATGCGCAGCTCGTCGATGTGACGGATGCGGAATCGGCGGGACGCTGGCGCGAACTGCTGGGTGGGGCGGGCGTGCAGCGCGCGGCCCTGTCCGGCGCCGGCATCTTCAAGGACCAGGCTTCGGACGCTCTGGTGCGCGCGCTGTTCTTTGCCGGCACGATCGTCGCCTGGCAGATCGTGATCCCGGATTTCGGCACGGTCGCGGGGCCGTTCCAGATCGCCGCGCTGGACTATTCCGGCGCGCATGACGGCGAAGTGGTCTTCGAGATCGCGCTGGAATCGGCCGGGCTCCTCACCTTCGGGGCGCTCTGATGGGCGCGCGGGCGAACCGGCACCGCGGCGAGATCGAGGCTGCCTTCGACGGCGAACGGCGCGTGCTGTGCCTGACGCTCGGGGCGCTGGCGGAGCTGGAGACCGCCTTTGCCGTCGACAGCCTGACGGGGCTGGCGGAGCGCTTCTCTTCCGGGCGGCTGAAGGCCGACGATCTCATCCGCATTCTTGGCGCGGGGCTGCGGGGTGGGGGCAATCTCTATTCTGACGAGGAGGTTTCCGCTATGGCGGTGGCGGACGGGCTCTCCGGTTTTGCGCGTATCGCGGCCGAACTGCTGCAGGCGACATTCGGGCCGGGCGTGGAGGCGCGGCCGGAAAACCCTCCGGGGCCGCATCCGGGCTGAACGGCGAGAGGGCGGCCTTTCCCTGGGAGGCGGCGCTCCATGCCGGGCTCTGCCGGATGCGGCTTTCTGCAAAGGATTTTTGGGCGATGACGCCGCGCGAGCTGGCCTTCGCGCTCGGTGTGCTGCGGCCTGTGCCGTCGGCGCCCGGACGCAATGCGCTTGCCGCGCTGATGCGCGCCTTTCCCGACCACAAGGAGTGAACCATGGCGGATGCGGATGACAGACCTCTTTCCGGCACGCTCGACGATGCCGGACAGCTTTCGGCGGTCTTCGACGACCTGGAGGCGCGTTCACGCTCCTTCGGCTCGGCGCTGACCAATGCGCTGAAGGGTGCGGTCGTCGACGGCAAGGGGCTGGAGGGCGTGCTGCGCGGGCTGGCGCTGCGCATGAGCGACATTGCGCTTTCGGTGGGGCTGAAGCCGCTGGAAGGGTTTTTGTCGTCGGGTCTTTCCGGGCTGCTCGGCGGCGCCACGCCCTTCGCCAAGGGTGGGGTCGTCGCCTCGCCGACCTATTTCGGAACGGGCGGCGGGCTCGGACTGATGGGCGAGGCGGGGGCGGAGGCGATCCTGCCCTTGAAGCGCGGGCCGGACGGGGCGCTGGGCGTCGCCAGCGATGGCGGCGGGGCGCGCATCGTCTTCAACGTGACGGCGCAGGATGCGGCGAGTTTCCGCAAATCCGAGGGGCAGATCTCGGCCATGCTGACACGCGCCGTGGGGCGCGGGCAGCGCAGTTTGTGAGGGCGAGGGGCTAGGGAATTTACGGAGAGAAGGCATGGCGGGGTTTCATGAGGTGCGGTTTCCGCTGCGTGTCGCGCTCGGCACCAGCGGCGGGCCGGTGCGGCGGACGGATATCGTCAGCCTTTCCAACGGGCGGGAGAACCGCAACCGCCGCTGGCACGACGCGCGGCGGCGTTATGATGCGGGTTCGGGCGTGCGCTCGGTCGCGGATCTCTATGCGGTGCTCGCCTTCTTCGAAGCACGGGCGGGGCAGTTCAACGGTTTCCGCTTCCATGACCCGGTGGACCACAAATCCTGTGCGCCGGGCGGGACGGTGAGCGCCATGGACCAGCAGATCGGCACGGGGGACGGCACGACGGCGGCCTTCCAGCTCGTCAAGCGCTATGCGGATGCCGGCGGGGAGACGGTGCGGACCATCGACAAGCCGGTCATGGGCACGGTGGTCGTCTCCGTGGCGGGCAGCCTGCGGCCGGCGGCGGACTATACGGTGAACCACGCAACGGGTGTCGTCACCTTCAAGCCGGGCAAGATACCGGCCTCGGGCGCCATCCGGGCCGGCTACGCGTTCGACGTGCCGGTGCGTTTCGACACGGACCGCATCGATATCGACCTCGCGCAGTTCGATGCGGGGCGCATCCCGTCGATTCCGCTGGTGGAGATAAGGCCATGAGGACGATCCCGGACGGGTTGCAGGCGCATCTCGACGGTGAGGCGACGACGCTTTGTCATGCCTGGCGGGTGACGCGGCGCGACGGCGTCGTGATGGGCTTTACCGATCATGACCGCGACCTCTCCTTCGGCGGGCTTTCCTATCTCGCTGCAAGCGGCTTCGAGGCGAGCGAGGCGGAGGACGGCAACGGGCTTTCGGCCGAGGGCGGCGATCTCTCGGGCGGCTTTTCGGCGGAGGCGATCCGCGCCGAGGACCTTTCGGCGGGACGTTATGACGGGGCGAAGGTCGAGGTCTATATGGTCAACTGGCAGGACCCGGCGCAACGGCTGCTGTTGCGTACCGCCGAACTCGGCGAGGTGCGGCGCGAGGGCGGGCTTTTTCGTGCGGAGCTGCGGCGGCTGACGCACCGGCTGGACCAGGTGCGCGGGCGCATCTACGGGCATCGCTGCGACGCGGTGCTGGGTGACGGCCGGTGCGGTGTGAACGTGGCGGCGCCGGCCTTCCGGGCGACGGTGACAGTGGGCGCGGTGCTCGACGACATGCGGCTGCGGGTGAGCGGGCTGTCCGGCTTTGCCGAGCGGTTCTTCCGCTACGGCGTGCTCACCTTCACGAGCGGCGCTGCGGCGGGGCTGACGGCGGATATCGAGGACCAGCGCAAGGTTTCGGGCGGTGACGAACTGACCTTCTGGTTGCCGGTGCCGGCTGGGGTGGTCGCGGGCGACGCGATGCAGGTGACGGCGGGATGCGACAAGCGCTTTGCCACCTGCAAGGCGAAATTCTCCAACGGGCTGAATTTTCGCGGTTTTCCGCACATGCCGGGTAGTGATTTCACCTATGGCTATGCCGATGGCGAGACGGTGCATGACGGGAGGCCGCTTTATGCGTGAGATGCTGGGGGATGAGGGGCAGGGGCAGGATACCGGCGCGCGCGTCGTCACCATCGCCCGCAGCTTCATCGGCACGCCCTACCGGCATCAGGGCGCGCTGAAGGGGGTCGGTTGCGATTGCCTCGGGCTGGTACGCGGGGTCTGGCGGGAGCTTTACGGGGCGGAGCCGGAAATGCCAGGCGCCTATGCCGCGGACTGGGCGGAGCGGGCGGGCGCGGAGCGGCTGCTGGAAGCGGCGGCACGGCATTGCGGGGCGGCGCTGCCTGCGGCGGCGCTGCGGCCGGGCGATATCCTGATCTTTCGCTGGCGGGCAGGGGTGGCGGCCAAACATGCCGGCATCGCGGCGCCCGACGCGCGTTTCATCCATGCCTATGAGCAGGCGGCGGTGATCGAATCGCCGCTCGTGCCCGCATGGCGGCGGCGGATCGCCGGCGTCTTCCGCTTTCCGGAGATTTCCTGATCCATGGCGACACTTCTCTTCCAGGCCGCGGGCGCGACGCTCGGCGGCCTCTTCGGGCCGTTCGGCGCCATGCTGGGCCGGGCCGTCGGGGCACTGGCGGGCTCGGCGGTCGACCGCTCGCTGCTGGGCGGCATGACGAAGATCCCGGGTGCGCGGCTGAACGACGGGCGCGTTCCGGGGGCCGAGGAAGGCACGGCGATGAGCCGCGTCTACGGCACGGCGCGTGTCGGCGGCACGCTGATCTGGGCGACGCGCTTCGAGGAGGACGTCTCCGTCGAGCGCGCGGGCGGCAAGGCGAGCGGGCCGCGGGTCGAGACCTTCAGCTACTTCGCCAATTTCGCCGTCGGCGTGTGCGAGGGGCCGATCGCCGGCATAAGGCGCGTCTTCGCGGATGGGCGGGAGATCGACCTGACAGGCATCGAGATGCGCGTCCATCGCGGCACCGCCGACCAGGCGCCCGATCCGCTGATTCTCGCCAAGCAGGGGGCGGGCAATGCGCCGGCCTATCGCGGACTTGCCTATGTCGTCTTCGAGCGGCTGCCGCTCGACACGTTCGGCAACCGTATCCCCATCCTGCAGTTCGAGGTGCTGAGGCCGGTCGGCTCGCTGGAGGGCAAGGTGCGGGCGGTGACGCTCATTCCGGGTTCGAGCGAACACGGCTACGACCCGCAACTGGTGACGGAGAAGATCGCGGCCGGCAAGGCGCGCAACATGAACCGCAACACGCTGGTGGCGGCGACGGACTGGGTGGCCTCGATCGACGAGTTGCAGGCGCTGTGCCCCGGCCTCGAACGGGTCGGGCTGGTGGTCGCCTGGTTCGGCACGGACCTTCGGGCCGGCCAGTGCCGCATCCTGCCGGGGGTGGAGGCATCCGCCCGGCAGGAGGAGAGCAAGCCGTGGACGGTTTCCGGCATCGCACGCGAAGACGCCTATGTGGTCAGCCGGGTCGAGGGTCGGCCGGCCTATGGCGGCACGCCCTCGGATGCGAGCGTGATCGCGGCCATCCGCGACCTGAAGGCGCGGGCGATCGAGGTCTATCTCTACCCGTTCCTGAT
The DNA here is from genome assembly GCF_004284735.1 of Shinella sp. JR1-6. Taxonomy (NCBI): domain Bacteria; kingdom Pseudomonadati; phylum Pseudomonadota; class Alphaproteobacteria; order Hyphomicrobiales; family Rhizobiaceae; genus Shinella; species Shinella sp. JR1-6. The sequence continues at coordinate 142,784 of NZ_SHMI01000003.1, forward strand.
GATGGACGTGCCGATCGATAACACGCTGCCGGATCCCTACGGCGGCGCGCGGCAGGCGCCCTATCCCTGGCGCGGGCGCGTCACCTGCCATCCGCCATCGGCCGACGGGACAGTTTTGGCGCGCAATCAGGTGAACGCATTCGTCGGCGCGGCCGGGGCGGGGAGTTTTGCCGTTTCCGGCGAGACGATCACCGGGCCGACCGGCGACGAGGGGTTCCGGCGGCTGATCCTGCATTATGCGCTGCTGGCGGAGGCCGCCGGCGGGGTGGACGGGTTCCTGATCGGCTCGGAAATGCGCGGGCTGACATGGCTGCGCGACGGGAGCGGGGCCTTTCCCTTCGTCGACACGCTTGGCACACTTGCGGGCGACGTGCGCGCGATCCTCAGACCGGGTACGAAGATCACCTACGGTGCGGACTGGAGCGAATATTTCGGCTACCAGCCGCCGGACGGCAGCGGCGAAGTGCGCTACCATCTCGACCCGCTCTGGGCGTCCCCGGCGATCGATGCCGTCGGCATCGACAACTACATGCCGCTGTCCGACTGGCAGAATGCCGATACGCTGGCCGGCAATCCGGACGGGTTCCGCCACTGCGAGGACATGGCAGCCATGCGCGCCATGATCGCGGGCGGGGAAGGTTTCGACTGGTATTACCCCGACGCGGCGGCGCGGGTGGCGCGCGAGCGTGTGCTTATCACCGACGGCATGGCGGGAAAGCCCTGGGTGTTCCGCTACAAGGACCTCGAGAGCTGGTGGGGCAACCGCCACTACGAGCGGGGACCGGGCGGAGCGGAACTCTCTGGCCACACGGCCTGGGTGCCGCGTTCCAAGCCGATCTGGTTCACCGAACTCGGCTGCCCGGCGGTCGACAAGGGACCGAACCAGCCGAACGTCTTCGTCGATCCGAAGAGCTCGGAAAACGCGCTGCCCTATCATTCCGGTGGCGCGCGCAATGACAGCATTCAGCGGCGCTTTCTCGATGTGCATCACGGCTGGTGGCAGGGCGACGGGCCGGAGGCGGGCATGGTCGATCCGGGCCATGTCTTCGTCTGGACCTGGGATGCACGGCCCTATCCGGCCTTTCCCGAGGACACGGCGCTCTGGTCGGACGGGCTCAACTGGCAGCGCGGGCACTGGCTGAACGCGCGGCTCGGGGCCGGGACGGTGGCGGATGTGATCGCGGCCATCCTGAAGGATCACGGTTTTCACGATTTCGACGTCTCGGGCGTCGCGGGGGATCTTTCCGGTTTCGTACAGGCCGACCAGACCTCGGCGCGCGCCCTGATCGAGCCGCTGATGGAGGCGTTCCAGATCGATGCGCTGGAGGCGAACGGCAGGCTCGTCTTCCGCTCGCGGCTGAAATCTGCATTGCCACCGGCGCAGATCAGCGTGCTTGCCGAACGGCCGGAGGAGGCGCTGTTCGAGGAGAGCCGCGGGCATCTCAGCGATTTTGCGGGCGAGGCGATCCTCGACCATTTCGACGATTCGGGCACCTATGCGCGCGTGACGGCGCGCTCGCGCCGCATGGCGGGGGAGAACAATCGCGTGCTGCGGCTGGCGCTGCCGGCGGTGCTGCATGCGGGGGCGGCCGCGGCAAGCGTCGAGGCGGCGCTCCGCGACCAGCGGGCCGGGCAGCGGCGCCTCACCTTCCGCCTGCCGCCGACGGCGATGGGCGTGACGCCGGGCGACATCGTGCGGCTGGCCGACGGGCCGGAAGGGCGCTTCCTCGTCACCGGCGTCACCGACGGGCTGGTGCGCGAGGTGGAGGCGCGGGCGATCGCGGCCGGGGAAAGCCCGGCGCCATTGCTGCTGGACGGCCGCGGGCGGCCGGTCGGCGGCGCGGGACCGGGGCCGGGCGATGGCTTTGCGCCGGACGTCGTTTTTCTCGATCTGCCGGTCCTCGGGTCGGGCAGGGCGCAGGACTTTGCGCGTGTCGCAGCCTATGCGCAGCCGTGGCGATCGATGATCGTGTCGAGTTCCGGAGGCAGCGAGGGCTACCGCAGCCGCGTGCGGCTGGACCGGCCGGCGCGGATCGGCACGTTGGTCGCACCGCTGGCGGCGGGCGTCGTCGGGCGGTTCGATCCGGGGCGGGCGGTCGTGCTCGACCTGCCCTTCGGCGGGCTTTCCTCGGTGGAGACGCTTGCCATGCTGAACGGCGCCAACCGGCTTGCGATCAGGGCCGGCAACGGGGCCTGGGAAATTATCGGCTTTGCCGGGGCGAGCGAGATCGCGCCGGGGCGGTGGCGGCTCACCGGGCTGCTGCGTGCCCTCCATGGTACGGAGGACGCCATGGTGTCCGGCCATGCAGCGGACGCGCGGGCGGTGGTGCTGGACGATGCCGTCGTGCCGCTCGGCCTCGACGTGGAGGAGGTGGGGCGGCCATCGAACTGGCTGGTCGAGCCTGTCGGCATGACGCCGGGGCAGGCGGGACCGTTCGTCTTTGCCGGCGGGGAGCGGGCGCTGACGCCCCTGGCACCGGTGCATCTGCGCGGCCAGCGGAACCTCGACGGTGCCGTGCGCCTCTCGTGGATCCGGCGCGGGCGGATCGATTCGGACAGCTGGCTGGCTGCCGAGATCCCGCTCGACGAGCCGGTGGAGGCCTACCGTCTCGATATCCTCTCGGGCGAGACCGCGGTGCGAAGCGTCGAGACCTCGGCGCCGGCCTTCACCTATCCCGTTGTCCAGGAGCTTGCCGATTTCGGGGCGCCGCAGGCGGCGCTCTCCATCCGCGTGCGCCAGCTCGGCCGGGCCATCCCGCTCGGCCTGCCGGCACGCGCGACGATCACCCTTTGACGGAAAGGAACTCCGATGAATGACGACGCGAAAGCCTGGTATCAGTCGCGCACCGTCTGGGGGGCGCTGGTCGCGATCCTCGCTTCGCTTGCCAATGCAGCGGGTGTCGAGGTGACGGCCGGGGACGAGGGGGAACTGGCCGATCTCCTCGTGGCGGCGGTGGGCACGCTGGGCGGGCTTGTGGCGCTCTACGGGCGGATTTTGGCGCGCCGGCGCGTGCGGTGAGGCGGCTTGATGATCCACAAGGCATTCATTTGCCATTCAGCGTGGATCGTTTATTGCTTGCATCACACTGATCCACACCCGAAAGTACATTCATGGCCTCGCCACTTCTCATAACCGCCCTTGCGGCCAGCATGATCCTCCCGGGTCCCGTCGAGACGGGCACTGCACGGAGCGTCGTCGAGGTCGCCGGCGATTGCAGCGACGCGGCTGCGCAGGTGGTTTCCCAGACGGGGGGCGAACTGCTCTCGGCGCAGCCGAAGGGCGATACCTGCGTGGTGACGGTGCTCGTGCCCGGCAAGGGCAATGCCCGGCCGCGCAAGGTGACCGTGCGCGTGCCGATGTAAGGCCTTCGGCGTTCGTGATGGAATGAGTGAGATAGGAAAGAGGGCGAATGCGCATCCTGGTGGTCGAGGACGATGTCAACCTGAGCCGGCAGCTCAGCGAGGCCTTGAAGGAATCAGGCTATGTGGTGGACCAGGCCTTCGATGGCGAGGAAGGCCACTATCTCGGCGATACCGAACCCTATGACGCCATCATCCTCGATATCGGCCTGCCGGAAATGGACGGGATCACCGTTCTTGAAAAGTGGCGTGCCGACGGCAAGACGATGCCTGTCCTCATCCTCACCGCCCGCGACCGCTGGAGCGACAAGGTGGCCGGTATCGATGCCGGCGCCGACGACTATGTCGCCAAGCCCTTCCATGTCGAGGAGGTGCTGGCCCGCATCCGCGCGCTGATCCGCCGCGCGGCGGGCCATGCGAGCCCTGACATCGTCTGCGGGCCGGTGCGGCTCGACACGAAGGGCTCCAAGGCGACCGTCAACGGCGAGACGCTGAAGCTGACCTCGCATGAATACCGGCTGCTTTCCTACCTCATGCACCATATGGGCGAGGTGGTATCGCGCACGGAACTGGTCGAGCACATGTACGATCAGGATTTCGACCGTGATTCCAATACGATCGAGGTTTTCGTCGGGCGCCTGCGCAAGAAGATCGGCGTCGACCTGATCGAGACCGTGCGCGGCCTCGGCTACCGGATGCAAGCCCCCGCCAATGGCAAATAAGGCCAGGCGCTCCCGCTCGCTCACTTTCCGCGTTCTTCTTCTCGCCTCGCTCTGGGCAGCGGTCGCGCTCATCGTCATCGCCGTCGTCATCTCGACGCTCTACCGCCAGAGCGCGGAGAAGAGTTTTCGCGATCTTTTGCGCGCGCAGCTCTACAACGTCATCAATTCCGTTTCGGCGGACGAGGAGACGCGGCTGACCGGCACGCCGCAGCTCGGGGACCTGCGCTTCTTCCAGCCGCAATCGGGCTGGTACTGGGTGGTCGAGCCGATCGGCGGGGCATTGGCGAGCGAGACGCTGACCTCTTCCTCGCTCGGAACGGGGAGCATCCCCATTCCCGATACCGACAGCATCCCCTTCGATACGCGCTACGAGCGCTTCTATACGACCATCGACTCCTTCGGTAACGAGGTGGAGGTGGGCGAGACGGAAGTGGTGCTCGACGATGAGGGGCGCACGGCACGCTTCCGCGTCATCGGCAACCGCGATGTGCTGGAGGGCGATATCGATGACTTCTCCGGGAGCCTCTATCTGGCGCTGGCCGGCTTCGGCGTGGGCAGCCTGCTTCTCAACGCGGCGGCGATCCTTATCGGCCTGAAGCCGCTCGACCGGGCGCGCAAGGCACTGGAGAAGATCCGCGCGGGGGAGAGCGAGCAGCTCGACGGCGATTTCCCGCGGGAAATCCTGCCGCTCGCGAGCGAGGTGAATGCGCTGATCGACAGCAACCGGCGCATCGTCGAGCGGGCGCGCATGCAGGTCGGCAACCTTGCGCACTCCCTGAAGACGCCGATTGCGGTTCTCCTCAATGAGGCGCGGCTGCTCGCCGCCCCGCAGGGCGATCTCGTCCGCACGCAGGCCGAAGCCATGCAGAGCCAGGTGCAATCCTATCTCAACCGCGCCCGCATCGCCGCCCAGCGCGAATCCGTGCTGGCACGCACCGAGACGCAGGCCGTTCTGGAGCGGCTGGTGCGCGTGATGCGGCGGCTCAATGCCGAGCGGCAGTTTCCGCTGACCGTCGACCCGCCCGGGCTGGTTCTGGCGATGGAACAGCAGGATGTCGAGGAAACCGTCGGCAACCTCCTGGAGAATGCCGCGCGGTACGCCCGCACGACGGTGGCCGTGCGCGCCTCCATGGCGCCCGCCGAGGTGCGCGGCAACGACGATGCGCGCAAGAACTGGATCGTCATCGAGGTGGAGGACGACGGGCCGGGGCTGGAGCCGGACGAGATTCGCGAGGCGATGAAACGCGGCAAGCGGCTCGACGAGAGCAAGCCGGGCACCGGGCTCGGCCTCTCCATCGTCAGCGAGATCGCCTCGGAGTACCAGGGAACCTTCGGGCTTTCGCGCGGACCGCGCGGCGGGTTGCTGGCGCGGCTCGTGCTGCCGGCCGTCACAAAGGATGTTGCCTGAGGCGGCGGACAATGCAACAAGGGAGGGGCTCGCGAATATGAGGATCGCGACGTGGACGAAGTGCCGGGAGGGCGTGTCGCTTCCGGGACCAGACCAACAGGAGCGCGCGGCGGTTTTGCAACCGCGTTTGCGTGGAAACGGAAAGCTAGAGCGTTTTCGCCGGCGGGTGAAGGCGCTCTCTCATGAAGAGAGACGGTCCCAGCGGATGAAGACGGGTTTGCGCGGCGCCTTTTTCCCCTTCCTTCTGGCAACAGCGACGGTTTCGGGATGCACGACCACATCGGGCGGCGCGGCCGGCACCGGTGGTAAGCCTGTTGCAGCCGGTGCGGGTGTTTACATCACGGCGCTGCAGGGTGGGCTCGTCAGCCGCAATGCCGGTGGCGCCCAGCTCTCCAAGGCGGATATGCAGCGGGCGCTGGAAGCCGAATACCGCGCGCTGGAAGCGGCGCCCGGCGGCCAGCCCGTCGTCTGGCAGGGCAAGGGCGTCGGCGGATCGGTGGTCGCGGCTGCGCCCTATCAGGTCGGCTCGCAGAACTGCCGGCAGTACAGCCATACGGTGACCGTAGAGGGCCGGGACACCGCGACGCGCGGCGCGGCCTGCCGCAATGCGGACGGAGCCTGGGCACCGCTGTCATAGCCTCCTGTTTCCGGCGGCCTCCCGTTGCCGGAAGGATGCGAGGCCTTTCGCCCTGATCGGCGCCGTTTCGGCTGGAAATGCGCAAACGCAAGCCTGATCGTTCGACGGTTGCGGCGAAACGCCTCAAATTCACGTCATCGTTCCCTGGGGAATTGGAAACGTTCGCGCGTTCCAGTATTTGAACGGTCATGTTTTTCTGGATTCTCGTCGCCATCATGACGGCAGCCGTGGCCGCCGTCCTCCTTCTCCCCTTGCTGCGCCGCCCCGTGGTGGCCGCGGACGATGCCGGCCATGACGTCGAGGTCTATCGCGACCAGCTTGAAGAACTGAGGCGCGACGAGGCGACCGGGCTTATCGGCGCGACCGAGGCCGAGCTTGCCCGCGCGGAGGTCGCGCGCCGGCTGATCGCCGCCAGCAAGGCCGAGGCGAAGGGCAGGGCAAGCCCCGCCGAGCGCAGAAACCGGCTGGCGCAGGCTTTCGTGATCCTCCTTCTGCCCGCCATCGGGCTCTGTCTTTACATCGCGACCGGCCGGCCGGATCTTCCGGCCCAGCCGCTCGCAGAGCGCCTTGCCAATCCCGGCAACGACATTTCCGTCCTGATCGCCAAGGCGGAGAACCACCTGGCGCGCAATCCGGACGACGGCGCGGGCTGGGATCTTCTGGCGCCGATCTACTATCGCAGCGGCCGGGTGGAGGATGCGGCAAATGCCTTCTCCCAGGCGATCCGCCTGCTCGGGCCGACGCCGGAACGGCTGGACGGCTATGCGGAAACGCTGATCGCCCAGTCGAACGGCATCGTGACCGCCGAGGCGCGTGCCCGGCTGGAGCAGTCGCTGGCGCTGAAGGCGGACAATCCGCGTGCCGAATACTATCTGGCGCTGGCGCTGGAGCAGGAGGGCAAGCGCGCCGAGGCGCGCGCCGCCTTCGAGGCAATGGTGAAGGAAGCGCCGGCCGATGCGCCCTGGCTGCCGCTCGTCAACCGGCATATAGCCGGGCTTGCCGGGGGAGAGGGCGGGGCGGTTGCCGGCGCCCTCGGCAATCCGACCGCCGACGACGTGGCGGCGGCGCAGGATCTGTCGGCGGGCGACCGCCAGCAGATGATCGCCGGCATGGTGGAGAGCCTTGCGGCGAAACTTCAGGAGAACCCTGATAATATCGAAGGATGGACGCGCATCATCCGTTCCTATGTTGTGCTGGATCAAAGGCCGAAGGCCGAAGCCGCGTTACAGACGGCGCTGAAGACCTTCCCGGCCGACAGCGACAACGGCAAACAGCTTCTGGCGCTTGCCCGGGACCTATCGATTTCGGCTGAGGGCAGCGGACCATGACTCGCAAGCAGAAACGTCTGGCAGTGATAAGCGGCGGTATCGCCTTCCTGGTGGCGGCGGTGCTGCTCGTCATGTTCGCCTTCAGCCAGTCCATCGCCTATTTCTATGTGCCCGGCGACCTTGCCAAGGCCAATGTCCCGCCGGGAACGCGCATCCGCCTCGGCGGGCTCGTGGAGGCCGGCACGGTCAAGCGCGGCGAGGGCTCCACCATCACCTTTACGGTGACGGATACGCTCTCGACGGTGCCGGTGACCTATACGGGCATCCTGCCGGACCTCTTCCGGGAGGGACAGGGCGTGGTGGCGGAAGGCGCCTTCGGTACGGACGGACTCTTTATCGCCGACACGGTGCTCGCCAAGCATGACGAGACCTACATGCCCAAGGACGTCGCGGACCGCCTGAAGGCGCAGGGCGTCGAACTTTCCGGCAAGGAAACGATCAAATGATCATCGAGCTTGGACACTATGCCCTGATCCTCGCGCTGGCGACCGTCATCGTCCAGTCGATCCTGCCGCTGGTCGGCACGATCCGCAATGACCGCGCGCTGATGGCCGTGGCGCCCGCCGCGGCCATGGCCGGCTTCCTCCTCGTGCTCTTCTCCTTCTCGGTGCTGACCTTCGCCTATGTCGTCTCGGATTTCTCGGTCGGCAATGTCTGGGAGAATTCGCACTCGCTGAAGCCGATGATCTACAAGATCACCGGGGTCTGGGGGAACCATGAGGGCTCGATGCTGCTCTGGCTCCTCATCCTCGTCTTCTTCAGCGCGCTCGTCGCCACCTTCGGCGCCAATCTGCCGGAGCGACTGCGCGCCAATGTGCTGGCCGTGCAGGGCCTCATCTCGACCGCCTTCGCGCTGTTCATCCTGCTTACCTCCAACCCGTTCCTGCGGCTCCAGCCGGCGCCCGCCGAGGGGCAGGACCTCAATCCGGTGCTGCAGGATATCGGCCTCGCCATCCACCCGCCGCTGCTCTATCTCGGTTACGTCGGCTTTTCCGTCAGCTTCTCCTTCGCCATCGCGGCGCTGATCGACGGGCGGATCGACGCGGCCTGGGCGCGCTGGGTGCGGCCGTGGACGCTGGCAGCCTGGAGCTTCCTCACCGCCGGCATCGCGATGGGCTCCTACTGGGCCTATTACGAACTCGGCTGGGGCGGCTGGTGGTTCTGGGACCCGGTGGAGAACGCCTCCTTCATTCCCTGGCTCGCCGGCACGGCGCTGCTGCATTCGGCGCTCGTCATGGAAAAGCGCGAGGCGCTGAAGATCTGGACGGTGCTGCTGGCGATCCTCACCTTCTCCATGTCGCTGCTCGGCACCTTCCTGGTGCGATCCGGTGTGCTCACCTCGGTGCATGCCTTCGCGACCGATCCGACGCGCGGCGTCTTCATCCTCGCCATCCTCGTCTTCTTCATCGGGGGCGCGCTGTCGCTCTTCGCCTTCCGGGCGGCGACGCTGAAGGCCGGCGGACTTTTCGCGCCGATCTCGCGCGAAGGCGCGCTCGTTCTCAACAACCTGATCCTGACGACCGCGGCGGCGACGGTGCTGACCGGCACGCTCTATCCGCTGGTGCTTGAGGCGCTTACGGGCGAAAAAATCTCCGTCGGCCCGCCCTTCTTCAACCTCACCTTCGGCCTCCTGATGCTGCCGCTGTTGCTGGCGGTGCCGTTCGGTCCGCTGCTTGCCTGGAAGCGGGGCGACGTGTTTGCCGCCGGCCAGCGCCTCTTTGCGGCGGCGGGAATCGGCCTCGTCTTCGCGGCGGTGGTCCTCTACATCCAGAACGGCGGGCCGGTGCTTGCCTATTTCGGCCTTGCCATCGGCTTTTACATGATCGCCGGTGCGATTACCGACCTGTGGCTGCGCGCCGGCGTCGGCAAGGTGGCGCGCAATGTCGCCTTCCGCCGCTTCATCGGCCTGCCGGGCTCGGCCTTCGGCACGGCGCTCGCGCATATCGGTGTCGGCGTGACGGTCGTCGGCGTCATCGCGGTGACGGCCTTCGAGACGGAGCATGTCGTCGAGATGAAGCCCGGCATGCAGATCGAGGCTGGCGGTTATACGCTGACTTTCGACGGCATGCGCCGCGGGCAGGGGCCGAACTATTCCGAGGAATCCGGCCACTTCACGGTGGCGCGTGGCGGTGTCGTCGTTACCGACGTCTGGTCGTCCAAGCGGCTCTATACCGCTCGCCGCATGCCGACGACGGAAGCGGGCATCCGCACCTTCGGGCTCAGCCAGCTCTATGTTTCGCTCGGCGATGCGATGGCCGACGGCGGCATCGTCGTGCGGGTCTGGTGGAAGCCGATGATCCTCTGCATCTGGATCGGCACGCTGATCATGATGGCGGGTGGCATCGTCTCCCTGTGCGACCGGCGACTGCGCGTCGGCGCGCCGCAGAAGGTGCGCAAGGTCAAGCCTGTGCTGGAGGCGGCGGAATGATGCGCCGCCTGCTCCTCGCCTCGGCCTTCCTGCTCGCCGCGACTCCCGCCTTTGCGGTCAATCCGGACGAGGTGCTGTCCGATCCGGCACTGGAGGCGCGCGCGCGCGCGCTTTCGGCCGAGCTGCGCTGCATGGTCTGCCAGAACCAGTCGATCGATGATTCCAATGCGGAGCTTGCCCGCGACCTAAGGCTTCTCGTGCGCGAGCGGCTGAAGAACGGCGACAGCGACGAGGCGGTGATCGAATACGTCGTCTCGCGCTATGGCGAGTTCGTGCTGCTGAACCCGCGGCTGCGCGGCGAGACGCTGCTCCTGTGGGGCGCGCCGATCGTGCTCTTCCTCGCGGGCGCGGCAGCGATGGTGCTCTTCGTGCGCAAGCGCGGCGGAAAGCCGACGGGGACACCGCTTTCCGAGGCGGAAAAAGCAGAACTGGAACGCGCCCTCAAGAGGGAATAGGCGTCCGCGCCCGGAATTGTCCAACATTACCAAAAATTCATGCGGCGGATAGTGTGCTGTAATGTGCAGGCGCCTATCTCTTGCTCATCCGCTGCCAAACGCAGCCATGAAGTGAGAGAAAAGGTGCAAAGAATGTCCAAGATTTCCGCATTCCGTCCGGGTCTCAAGACCGTCCTGAGGACGACCACCGTCGCCGGGCTTGCGGCCGTCATGCTTGCCACCGGCATTCCCGCGCGCGTCACCGAGAGTTTTGCACAAGCCGTGTCGGTGCAGGGGCCGCAGGTTGCGAGCTTCGCCGATGTCGTGGAGGCCGTCTCGCCGGCCGTCGTTTCCGTTCGCGTCCAGTCCGACATCAAGCCGGCCAATGACGAGAGCAATTTCAGCTTCAACTTCGGTGGCCGGGGCCTCGACGAGCTTCCCGACGATCACCCGCTGAAGCGCTTCTTCCGTGAATTCGGCGGCCCCGACCAGTTCCAGGGCGACCGTGGGCCGGATCGTCGCTTCGGAGAACGCGGCGACCGTCGCGGCCGTGACCGCAAGCCGCACCTGCGCCCGACCTCGCAGGGTTCCGGCTTCTTCATCTCCGAAGACGGCTACATCGTCACCAACAACCACGTGGTCAATGACGGCAGCGCTTTCACCGTCGTGATGAACGACGGCACGGAGCTCAACGCCAAGCTTGTCGGCAAGGACAGCCGTACGGACCTTGCCGTGCTGAAGGTCGAGGAGAAGGACAAGCGCAAGTTCACCTATGTGAGCTTCGCCGATGACAGCCAGATCCGCGTCGGCGACTGGGTCGTTGCCGTCGGCAACCCGTTCGGCCTCGGCGGCACGGTAACGGCCGGCATCATCTCGGCCCGCGGCCGCGACATCGGCTCCGGCCCCTACGACGACTACCTTCAGGTGGATGCTGCCGTGAACCGCGGCAATTCAGGCGGCCCGACCTTCAACCTCAACGGCCAGGTCGTCGGTATCAACACCGCGATCTTCTCGCCGTCGGGCGGCAATGTCGGCATCGCCTTCGCCATTCCGGCATCCGTCGCCAAGGGCGTCGTCGCCGACCTGATGAAGGACGGCAAGGTCGACCGCGGCTGGCTCGGCGTGCAGATCCAGCCGGTGAGCCGCGACATTGCCGACTCGCTCGGCCTTGCGGACGCCGCCGGTGCGCTGGTCGTCGAGCCGCAGGCCGATTCGCCCGGCGCCAAGGCCGGCATCAAGAAGGGTGACGTGATCACGGCGCTCGACGGCGAGCCGATCAAGGATCCGCGTGACCTTGCCCGCCGCGTCGCCGACATCGCGCCCGGCAAGAAGGTCGACCTTTCGGTCTGGCGTGACGGCAAGTCCGAGACGATCCCGGTCGAGATCGGCACGCTGGCCGGCGAACAGATCCAGGCAGCAACGGGCGCCGAGGAAGCCGAACCGGAAGCCCCGGCTGCCGAGCAGGCGCTTGCCGATCTCGGCATTTCGGTCACCCCTGACGACAAGGGCCTGACGGTTTCCTCCGTCGATCCGGACTCCGACGCCAGCGACCGCGGCCTGAAGCAGGGCGACCGCATCACCTCGGTCAACAACCAGCCGGTCAAATCGGCCGACGACGTGGTGAAGGTTCTCGATGGCGCCCGCAAGGACGGCCGCTCCAAGGCGCTGTTCCAGATCGAGACCAATGACGGCAGCCGCTTCCTGGCCCTGCCGATCGACCAGGGCTGAGCGGTTCCGCAATCCCGCTTGACGGCGCCGCGAAATCGCAAGGTTTCGCGGCGCTGCCGTATCCGGACGATGGCGCTCTGGCCAAGTCCTGCCGAACATGCTGTAAGGTCCTGACGATGAAGATATTGATTGTGGAAGACGATCTGGAGGCGGCCGCCTATCTCTCGAAGGCCTTTCGCGAGGCGGGCATCGTGCTCGACCACGCGAGCGACGGTGAAAGCGGTCTCTTCCTCGCCACCGAGAACAGCTATGACGTCCTTGTCATCGACCGCATGCTGCCGCGCCGCGACGGCCTGTCGCTGATCTCGGAGCTGCGCCGCCGCAACATCCATACGCCCGTGCTCATCCTCTCCGCACTCGGCCAGGTCGACGACCGTGTGACGGGGCTGCGTGCCGGCGGCGACGACTACCTGCCGAAACCCTATGCCTTCAGCGAGCTCCTGGCCCGTGTGGAAGTGCTCGGGCGCCGCAAGGGTACGCCGGAGCAGGACATGGTCTACCGCGTCGGCGATCTGGAACTCGACCGGCTGTCCCACACGGTCAAGCGTGGCGGCAAGGAGATCCTGCTCCAGCCGCGCGAGTTCCGCCTGCTCGAGTATCTGATGAAGAATGCCGGTCAGGTCGTAACGCGCACCATGCTGCTGGAAAATGTCTGGGACTACCATTTCGACCCGCAGACCAACGTCATCGACGTCCATGTCTCGCGGTTGCGCTCGAAGATCGAGAAGGACTTCGACCAGCCGCTGCTGCGCACCGTGCGCGGCGCGGGATACATGATGAAGGACGAGGCGGCGGGCTGACCCCATGCATCGACTGCTCGGCAGGCTGACCGCCCTTTATCGCACGACCGCGGTCCGGCTTTCCGCGGTCTATCTGCTGCTGTTCGCCATCTGTGCGGCCTTTCTCGTCTTCTACGTCTCCTCCATGTCGGAACGGCTGCTGCGCCAGCAGATGCGCGAGGCGGTGGCACAGGAGGTCGAGCAGATCGAGCGTATCTTCGACAGCAACGGCATGAACGGCCTGTTGCGCACGCTCGAGCGGCGGGCCCGCCAGCCGGGCGCCAACCTCTATATCATCGCGAGCCCGACGGGCGAGGTTCTGGCTGGCAACGTCGCCTCGCTCCAGCCCGGCGTGCTCGACACGGAGGGCTGGACGGAGACGCCCTTCCGCTACCAGCGCTACCAGGAAGAGGCGCGCGGCAGCAACCGGCCGATGGCCTATGCGCAGGTCATCGTACTCTCCAACGGCCTGCGTGTGCTCGTCGGCCGCGACCTCGGCGAGCCGGAGAATTTCCGCTATCTCGTGCGCCAGGCGCTGATGGTGGCGCTCGGCGTCATGGGCTTCGGGGCGCTCGCCATCTGGTACCTGATCGGGCGCAATGCGCTGAAGCGCATGGACCGCATGTCCGGCGCGAGCCAGCGCATCATGGCGGGCGACCTCTCTCAGCGGCTGCCGACCAGTGGCTCGGGCGACGAGTTCGACCGCCTGTCGGAATCGCTCAACACCATGCTCGGCCGCATCGAGAAACTCGGCGAAGGCCTGAAGCAGGTCTCCGACAACATCGCGCACGACCTGAAGACGCCGCTGACCCGGCTGCGCAACAAGGCGGAGGCGGCGCTTGCCGGCGGTGAGCAGGCCGACTACCGCGTGGCGCTGGAGGAAATGATCGGGGAATCCGATCAGCTCATCCGCACCTTCAACGCGCTCCTGATGATTTCCCGCGTCGAGGCGGGCCAGGCGCCGGCGGAGATGAGCGCGATCGACATCAGCGGCATCGCCCAGGACAGCGCGGAACTCTACGAGCCGGTGGCCGAGGACAGCGGCCTGAAGCTGGTGACGGACATTGCCGACGGTATCGAGGTCAAGGGCAACCGCGAGCTCGTCGGCCAGGCGCTCGGCAATCTCATCGACAATGCGATCAAATATGCCGAGGGCAGCGGCGGCGAGCCCGAGATCCGCATTTTCCTCGAGCGGCGGCAGGGCGATGTCGTGCTCTCGGTCGCCGACAGCGGCCCGGGCGTGCCCGACGACAAGCGCGAGGATGTCGTGAAGCGTTTCGTGCGGCTCGATGCCAGCCGCTCCAAGCCCGGCACGGGCCTTGGCCTTTCGCTGGCCGGCGCGGTCATGGAAATGCACCATGGCCGCCTTGAACTCGACGCGACCCATCCGGAACGGGAAAACAATCGGGGGCTGACGGTCAGGATGGTTTTCCCCGTCGTTGCGGACTGATACACCTCTTCGCGCCGGCCTTTCCGGTCGGATGCGGTGAGGAGGCATCATGAGCGCAGCGGAAACGACGCGGTTTTCCGATCTTTCGGCCAGCCCCGTGCGGGCTCTCAGCCAGACGGAGGTCAAGTCGGTCCTGTCCGATCTCAGGGACTGGGGCAAGGAGCACGCAGCCATCGCACGGCTTCTCGGCGAAGAGGGGCCGCTCAAGGACTTCATCGTTGCGACCCTGTCACTGTCGCCCTATCTGCGCGATACGGCCCGCATCGATCCCGGCCTGCTCGCCCGCGCGCTTGAAGAGCCGATCCTGCCTGCCGTCAACGCTGCCATCGACCGCGCCCGCGGGGCCTGGCAGGCCGAGGGCGGCGAGGTGACGGAGGCGGTGCTGATGACGCGGCTGCGCCGCGCCAAGCGCGAGGTCGCCTTCTTCACCGCCCTTGCCGATCTTGCCCGCATTTTCGACGCGCGGCGCACCACGGCGCTGCTGACGGAGCTTGCCGAGGCGACGACGTCAGCCGCCATCGACTACCTTCTGCTCTCGGCGCATGAGAGCGGCAAGCTGAAGCTGCCCGATCCCGCCCGACCGAGCGAAGGATCGGGCCTCATCGTGCTCGGCATGGGCAAGCTGGGGGCAGCGGAGCTCAACTATTCCTCCGACATCGACCTCGTCGTCTTCTTCGATCCGATGGCCGGGATCGCGGTCGATCCGAGCGAGGCTGTCGAGACTTTTTCCCGCCTCGTTCGCCGCCTGATCCGCATCATGCAGGAGCGCACGGCGGACGGTTATGTCTTCCGCACGGATCTGCGCCTGCGGCCGGATCCGGGCGCGACGCCGCTCGCCATTTCTGTCGATTCGGCGATGCTCTACTACGAGGGCAGGGGGCAGAACTGGGAGCGCGCCGCCTTCATCAAGGCAAAGCCGATTGCCGGCGACCTCAAGGCAGGCGAGGCCTTCCTCAAGGAGCTCACCCCCTTCGTCTTCCGCAAGTATCTCGACTATGCGGCGATCGCCGACATCCATTCGATCAAGCGGCAGATCCATGTGCACAAGGGGCATGGCGAGATCGCGGTGAAGGGCCACAACGTCAAACTCGGCCGCGGCGGCATTCGCGAGATCGAATTCTTCGTGCAGACCCAGCAGCTGATCGCCGGGGGGCGCGTTCCGGCGCTGCGCCTGCGCGCCACCGAGCCGATGCTGGCGGAACTTGCGAGGGCGAGCTGGATCGACGACGCGACGGCGGCGGAGCTGACGGAGGCCTACTGGTTCCTTCGCGATGTCGAGCACCGCATCCAGATGGTGCGTGACGAGCAGACCCATGTGCTGCCGGAAACCGAGGCCGAACTGAAGCGCATCGCCTATATGCTGGGCTTTGCGGATACGGCGGCGTTTTCCGCGCGGCTGGTCGAGGTGCTGAAGACCGTGGAGCGGCGGTATGCGGC
Organism: Shinella sp. JR1-6; assembly: GCF_004284735.1. Classification (NCBI taxonomy): domain Bacteria; kingdom Pseudomonadati; phylum Pseudomonadota; class Alphaproteobacteria; order Hyphomicrobiales; family Rhizobiaceae; genus Shinella; species Shinella sp. JR1-6. The sequence goes on from NZ_SHMI01000003.1 coordinate 158,495, forward strand.
GCTCTTCGAGCAGGAGGCAAAACTCTCCTCGGAGACCGGCAACCTCGTCTTCACCGGCCAGAAGGACGATCCGGACACGCTGGAGACGCTGAAGCGCCTCGGCTTCGAGCGCCCCGCCGATATTTCCCGCACCATCCGCACGTGGCACTATGGTCGCTACCGCGCCACGCAGTCCGTCGAGGCGCGCGAGCGGCTGACGGAACTGACGCCGGAGCTGCTGCGCGTCTTCGGCGAGAGCAAACGGGCGGACGAGGCGCTGCTGCGCTTCGACAATTTCATTTCCGGCCTGCCTGCGGGTATTCAGCTCTTCTCGCTGCTCGGCAACAACCCGGCACTGCTCTCCCTCATCGTCAACATCATGTCGTCGGCGCCGCGGCTTGCCGAAGTGATTGCGGCAAAGCCCCATGTCTTCGACGGCATGCTCGATCCGGGGCTTCTCGCCGAACTGCCGACCCGCACCTATCTTTCCGAGCGCATCGACGGCTTCGTCTCCGGCGCACGGCACTACGAGGAAATCCTCGACCGCCTGCGCATCATCGCCGCCGAGCAGCGCTTCCTTATCGGCATCCGCCTTCTAACCGGCGCGATCACGGGAAAGCAGGCCGCCCGCGCCTTCACCCATGTGGCCGATCTCATCGTCCAGGCGGCCTTCAAGGCGGTGCTGGAGGAAGTGGAGACGGCGCACGGCAAGTTCCCGGGCGGGCGCGTCGCGCTGGTCGGCATGGGCAAGCTCGGCAGTTTCGAGCTGACGGCAGGCTCGGATATCGACCTGATCCTGCTTTACGACCATGACAGCGACGCCTTCGAATCGGACGGTGCCAAGCCGCTCGACAACATGAAGTATTTCACCCGCATCACGCAGCGGTTGATCGCGGCGCTCTCCGCGCCGACCGCCGAAGGCGTGCTCTACGAGGTCGACATGCGGCTGCGCCCTTCCGGCAACAAGGGGCCGGTCGCCACCCGTATCACCTCCTTCGCAAAGTATCAGGCGGAGGAGGCCTGGACCTGGGAGCACATGGCTTTGACCCGTGCCCGCGTGCTGTGCGGCGACGAGAGCCTGATGCGGCAGGCGGAAGAGATCTTCCGCACCGTGCTCGGCCGCAAGCGCGATACCGGCAAGGTCGCCAAGGATGTGGCCGAGATGCGAACGCTGATCGATCAGGAGAAGCCGCCGAAGGACATCTGGGACCTGAAGCTCATCGCCGGCGGGCTGATCGATATCGAGTTCATCGCCCAGTTCCTGGCGCTCGTGGCGCCAGTGCGGGGCGCGGCATCGCCGGAAGGGGCGCTGCCGACCGGCGATGCGCTGGCTCTGCTCGGACAGAGTATGATGGACCCCAACGACCTCGACACGGTGCAGCGGGCGCTCACCCTCTACACCGAGATCTCCCAGATCGTGCGTCTCTGCGTCGATGGCGGCTTCGACCCGAAGGAGGCGCCCGCCGGCCTCGTCGACCTCGTTTGCCGCGCCGGCGACTGCCCCGATATGCGCACGCTGGAGGCGGATATCCGCCGGGTCTCCAAGGCGGTGCGGAAGATCTTTCAGGCGACGGTCAAGGGGTAGCCACCCCTTAACCTTACCCTCAGGCCGCTGCGAGATGCAGTGCCGCCAGCCGTTCCCGGTCGGGGATGCGCACGGAGATGATCGTGCCCTTGCCCTCGACGGAATAGATGCGCATGGCGCCACCATGCAGGTGGGCGAGCGAGCGGGAGATAGCAAGGCCAAGGCCCGAGCCGCCCTTGCTCTTGGCATACTGGCTCTGCACCTGCTCGAAAGGCTGGCCGATCTTCTGCAGCGCGGATTTCGGGATGCCGATGCCGGTATCGGCGATCGTCAGCGTGACGGCCCCGTCCACCCGGCGCGCCCGCACCTTCACCTTACCGTCTGCATTGGTGAACTTCATGGCGTTCGACAGGAGGTTCAGCAGGATCTGCTTCATCGCGCGGCGGTCGGCGACGGTCAGGAGATGGCCGGGGCAGGTTTGCTGGACTTCGATATGCTTCTTCTCCGCCTGCAGCATGGTGAGGCGCAGCGTCTCCTCGATCAGCGGCGACAGGTCTACCGTCTCGCAGCTGATGCGCATATGGCCGGCCTCGATCTTCGACATGTCGAGAATGTCGCTGATGACGTTGAGCAGGTGCTTGCCGCTTTCGTGGATGTCGCGGGAATACTCGCGGTACTTGTCCGAGCCGAGCGGACCGAACATCTGGTTCTGCAGGATCTCGGAGAAACCGAGGATGGCGTTGAGCGGCGTGCGCAGCTCGTGCGACATGTTGGCAAGGAATTCGGACTTCGCCCGGTTGGCCGCCTCCGCGCGGTCCTTTTCCGCCTGGTAATTGGCATTGGCGACGGAAAGCTCGGCCTTCTGCCGCTCCAGCTTGGCGCGGGAGGCCGAGAGGTCGCCGATGGTCGCCATCAGGCGGCGTTCGGATTCGCGCAGCCGCACCTGGTGGCGCTTCATCATGGTGATGTCGGTGCCGACCGAGACGAGGCCGCCGTCGCGGGTGCGCCGCTCGTTGATCTGCAGCCAGCGCTCGTCGGCAAGCTGCACTTCGCTGGTCTGCGAGGCACCCGTGCCGTCGGCATCAGCGATGCGCCGCTCGATGACCGGGCGGGCCGCGGCGGCATGCACCGTCGCCCGCTCCGTGCCGGGAACGAGCACGTCGTCCGGAAGGCCGTAGGCCTGCTGGTAGTGCGCATTGCACATGACGAGCCGGTCGCTCTTGTCCCAGAGGACGAAGGCTTCGGACGTGCATTCGATGGCGTCGGCAAGCCGCTGGTCGGCCTCCTGATAGCGCTGGGCAAGCCGGTGCTGCTCGGTGACATCCATGGCGATGCCGATCATGTGCATGCGGCCGGAGGCCATGCGGATGAGCTGGGCGCGGGCACGCAGCCACACATAGTGGCCTTCGGCGTGGCGCATGCGGAACACCTGGTCCACCTGCTTGGCCTCGCCGCGCGCCACAGCGCGCGCCACCTGGTAGATGCCGTCGTCGTCGGGATGCATCAGGCGCGCCGCATCGCCGAAGGACAGCACGCTGTCTCGCGCCGGCATGCCGAGCATTTCGTACATGGAGCGGGACCAGAACAGCCGCCGGCTCGACAGGTCGAAATCCCAGAGGCCGCAGCGACCGCGGGCGAGCGCCGTCTCGACGCGCAGGTTCGATTCCGCGAAGATCGCATCCGCATCGCGCGCGCGCTTTGCCTGGATGTAGTAGGCATAGAGGATGACGAGCAGGATCGCCGAAATGCCGGCGAAGAGCGTGACGTTCAACGCCACCTCGTCGCGCCAGAACGTCGCGAGCTGCCCGAGCGGATTGGCGACGATGATGAAGCCGCCCTTCTTGGGCATCTGCACGAGCGAGGCGTAATAGTCCTCATCGCCGATGCGGGCGCGGAAGACGCCGGCCGGATCGCCGAAATACTGGGTTGCCGCGAGCTCCGGCGCAAAGCGCGCCAGCGACAGGCCGACATAGCGGGCCGCGCCCAGCGAGGCGCCGAAGACCTGGCCCTTTTCCGCGACGAAGAGGACAAGCCCGCCCGCCTGCATGCGATCCTGCGGCAGATGCAGGGACAGTGCCGCCTCGACCGCCATGCGGTCGGACTTTGCAAGGCTTTCCGCCATCGGACCGGAAAACGCCGCCTCGACGGCCATCGCCGTCAGCGAGGTCGTGTCCTTGACGCTGGTTTCCATCCGGTCGTGCTCGACCAGGATGCCGGCCATACGCGAGATGGCCACCACGAACAGGAAGGCAATAATCAGGATCGGTATCGACCGCTTCAGCACGGGCTCGGCCCGTGTCAAATGCCGCGCGGCAGGCCCGGCGAAAATCTTCGCCTGTCCCGTCAACTCATCTTCCCAGGCCGCCATTCCCGGAAATTTGAGGTGAGTCCACCCGCCGGCTGCGCGTCCTCGTTGCGCGTCCGTCATAGTCTTAAACCTTGTACCCTCTCGTGATTCGGCGCGCCGCTCGCCCGAATCTGCCCTAATGAATCAATTGTGATTCGGCTTGTCCAGAGGAAAAGGTAACGGACTGTTAACCAATTATTACGGTTGGGAAATTGGGGTTGCGGTGGCCAGAGAGGCGCTTCGCGGGATGCGCGTCCCCTCCGGCCCGCCGGCCGGAGAGGAAACGCTATCTACTCAACCCTTCAGCATGCGCTCCACGATGTCCGAAACGTCGGAGGAGAGCTTTTCGCCCGCCGCAATCGTACGCAGCGCGTTGCGCGCATGGTCCGAGCGGCCGTCCTCAAGCGCTCGCCAGGAGCGCATCGAGGTAAGGATGCGGGCGGCGAGCTGCGGGTTCTTCGGGTCGATCTCGAGGATCTGCTCTGCGAGGAAGCGGTAGCCCGCGCCGTCCGCCCGGTTGAAGCCGGTCGGGTTCGAGAAGGCGAAGGTGCCGACGAGCGCGCGCACGCGGTTCGGGTTCGCCTTGTTGAAGTGCGGGCTTTCCATCAGCGCATTGACGCGTTCGAGTGCACCGTCGCCGGGGATGGTGGACTGGATGGAGAACCACTTGTCGATGACGAGGGCATTGTCGGCAAAGCGGGCGCGGAAGGTTTCGAGTGCTGCCGTCGTCTCCGGCGCGTCCGGGAAGCGGTGGGCGAGCACGGTGAGCGCGGCGCTGAGGTCGGTCATGTTGTCGGCCGCTGCGAAGGCTTCCGCGGCACGGGTCGGCGTGCCGTCGGAGACGGCGAGATAGGCGAGTGCGGCATTGCGCAGTGCCCGCTGGCCGGCGCTTGCCGCATCCGGCGTGAAGGCGCCGCTGGTGCGGTGGTTTTCGAAGAGCGTCGTGAAGACGGCGGGATCGTGGTTTGCCACGAAGGCGAGCACCGCCTCGCGGCCGGCGCGGATGGCGTCCGGATCGTTGTTGCTGCCGAGTTCGCGGGCAATGTCGGATTCGGAGGGAAGCGCCAGCGCCTGGGCCCGGAAGGCCGGCTCCAGCGCCGCGTCGCCTGCGATGGCGATCAGCGTATCGGTGAGGACCGGGTTCGTTTCGATGGCTTCGCCGGCCCGTGCCTTGCGGGCGGCCTCGACGAGGTTCGGCAGCGCAAGGTCGTTCAACGCCTGCCAGCGGGCAAAGAGATCGCTGTCGTGGCGTGCGATATGGGCGAGATCGGCGGGGGCCTGCTCGAAATGCAGGTTGATCGGTGCGGAGAAGCTGCGGTTGAGCGAGACGACCGGGCGTGAGGCGATGCCGGAGAAGCTCACCGTCTGGCGGCGCTCCTTGAGATGCAGCACGTCACCGGTCACCTCGGCGCCGCTGACGGCGCTGGGGAGCGCCTCTGAACCATCGGCGGAGAGGAGGCCGAAACGCAGCGGAATGTGCATCGGCTCCTTGGTGCCCTGGCCGGGCGTCGGGGGGATCATCTGCTCCAGCGACAGCGTGAACTCGCCCTTCGCCTGGTCGTAGCTCGACGAGACGCTGACGAGCGGGGTGCCGGCCTGATGATACCAGAGCGAGAACTGCGTGAGATCGACGCCGTTCGCCTCCTCGAAGCATTTGACGAAGTCCTCGATCGTCGCGGCATCGCCGTCATGACGCTCGAAATAGAGATCCATGCCTTTCTTGAAGCCGTCGCGCGCAACGATGGTCGCGATCATGCGCGTCACCTCGGAGCCCTTTTCGTAGACGGTCGTCGTGTAGAAGTTGTTGATCTCGCGGTATTTCGTCGGGCGCACCGGATGGGCGAGGGGACCGGCATCCTCCGGGAACTGTTCCGACTTCAGGTGCCGCACCTCGGCGATGCGCTTGACGGCGCGCGAGCGCTGGTCGGCGGAGAATTCGTGGTCGCGGTAGACCGTCAGACCTTCCTTGAGGCAGAGCTGGAACCAGTCGCGGCAGGTGACGCGGTTGCCGGTCCAGTTGTGGAAATATTCGTGGGCGATGATCGCCTCGATATTCGCATAATCCTGGTCGGTGGCGATCTCGGGATCGGCGAGCACGTATTTGTCGTTGAAGACGTTGAGCCCCTTGTTCTCCATGGCGCCCATGTTGAAGTCGGAGACGGCGACGATCATGAAGATGTCGAGGTCGTATTCGCGGCCGAATACCTCTTCGTCCCATTTCATCGAGCGCTTCAGCGCGTCCATGGCATAGGCCGCACGCGGCTCCTTGCCGTGCTCGACATAGATCTTCAGCGTCACCTCGCGGCCGGACATCGTGGTGAACGTGTCCTCGATGACGCCGAGATCGCCGGCGACCAGCGCGAAGAGATAGGAGGGCTTGGGGTGCGGGTCGAACCAGGCGGCGAAATGCTTGCCTTCGCCGTAGCCGGCGCCGCCGAGGAAATTGCCGTTGGACAAGAGCAGCGGGCAGCTCGCCTTGTCGGCGATGATGTTGACCGTATAGACGGCCAGCACATCCGGCCGGTCGGGGAAATAGGTGATGCGGCGGAAGCCTTCGGCCTCGCACTGGGTGCAATAGACGCCGTTCGTGCGGTAGAGGCCCATCAGCTGGGTGTTGGCCTCCGGATTGATCATCGTGGTGACGGTGATTTCGAAGGGTTCCGTCGCCGGCAGGTCGCGGATCGTCAGGCTGTCGGGCGTGGCGTCGTAGCGTGCGGCATCCAGCTCCATCTGGTCGAACAGCAGGCCGGTCATCACCAGCTCGTCGCCGTCAAGGACCAGTGGTGCCGCGGGATCGGCGCCTTCGCGGCGATGGAAGATCAGCCTTGCCTCGACCTTGGTCTCCGTCGGATCCAGTTCGAAGGTCAAATCGACGCGCTCGAGAACAAAGTCGGTCTGGCGATAATCTGCCAGATGAATGATCCGGCCGTTCTCTGTCCGCATGGATATGTCCTGCTCGTTGCCGTCCGGGCCGTATCGTTTTCGTACAACGTTACGGGAAGCGCGGACAGTCTGCCCCCAAATTCCATGGATTGATAAGCTTATTGGCTTAACATCTCATTTCTACGGGACCCCCAATTGCGATTTTGTGCTTTCCCGGCACAGTCTATCCCATCGCGGATCCGATCAAAATTATCCGTGACGCATCACCAGAATTGATCCCATCCGGCAACCGATCCGGGTAAACTCGGCACCAGCCTGAATCGGTTCTCCGGTCTCTCTTCAACGCCTGATGCCATGGCCCGCCGGCCGTGCAGAGTTCTCCATTGACATGACGTACCCCAACCCCATGCGGGGCATTTCGCTCAAGGTCATTTCCGTGGTGATCTTCCTGTGCATGTCCGCTCTTATCAAGGCGGCGGGCAAAGAAATTCCGGCAGGGCAGATCACCTTCCTGCGGTCCGCTTTCGCCATGGTGCCGATCATCGTTTTCCTTGCCGTGCAGGGCCAGCTGCGCGATGCCTTCCGCACCAATGACATCTTCGGTCATTTCAAGCGCGGCTTCGTCGGCATCCTGTCGATGGGCTTCGGCTTCTACGGCCTCGTGCACCTGCCATTGCCGGAAACGATCGCGCTCGGTTATGCGCTGCCGCTCGTCACCGTGGTCGTCGCCGCGGTCTTCCTAAAGGAGAAGGTCGGCATCTATCGCTGGACGGCGGTGCTGGTGGGGCTTCTCGGTGTCGCTATCATCAGCTGGCCGCGGCTGACCCTGTTCCGCGAAGGCGGTTTCGGCTCGTCGGAAGCAAAAGGGGCGCTTGCCATGCTTGCCTTTGCCGTGCTCGGCTCCGTTGCCATGGTGCTGGTGCGCAAGCTGGTACAGACCGAGCGCACGCCGACCATCGTGCTCTATTTCTCGCTGTTCGCCTCGGTCTTCTCGCTGGGCACGCTGCCCTTCGGCTGGATCGAGCTTGGCTGGCCGTCGCTCGGCCTGATGGCGCTTGCCGGCTTCTGCGGCGGCATCGCGCAGCTGCTGCTGACGGCGAGCTATCGATATGCCGACGTCTCCACCATCGCGCCGTTCGAATATATCTCGATCGTGCTCGGCCTCATCATCGGCTATTTCGTGTTCGGCGAGGTGCCGACGGAGACCATGCTCGTCGGAACGGCCATTGTCGTCGCCGCGGGCATCTTCGTCATCCTGCGCGAGCATCAGCTCGAATTGAAACGTCGGGCGGCCCTGCGCCACCAGGCCCTTCAGGGGTAGGCCGGCACCAGCAGGGATGCGGAGCGACTTTGTGCCCGCAAGCAGTGCGGACGGGCAGGGCCGGCGCTACCGCCATTCCGGTGTCGTCGTATCCTCGATGCGGTCATCGGTCGCCATGTCCGGTTGAAGCGCAGCCGCGGCAACATCCGCGCCAAGCGGCTGCACCGCCATTGCCTGATAGTCGGTCTTGACCACGAGGCCGTCATTTTCCTCGCGCCGGCTGATGCGCCAGGCGGCATAGGCTCCGTAGAGCACGAAATAGGCGGCCAGCACGACGAAGAGCGAACCCGGCCCGAACCGGTCCATGATGGAGCCGACCACGATGGGGCCGGAAATGGTGCCGACGCCGTAGACGATCATCATGCCGGAGGAGACCTCGACATATTCGTCGGGCTGCGCCCGGTCGTTGGCATGGGCGACGTTCAGCGCATAGATCGGGAAGATGACCGAGCCGACGAAGGCGGCGGCGATATAGAGCAGCACCGGCGGCCCGCCGGCGACTGCCGCCATGGCAAGGCAGGAGATCGTGCCGACGATACCGCAGGCCACCATGACGAGGCGGCGGTCCATCCGGTCGGAGGCGCGGCCGATCGGGATTTGCGAGAGCGCACTGCCGAGGAGCACGCAGGCCAGCAGCGTCGCGCCTTCCGCCGTGGAAAGCCCGCTGCGCTGCGTGAACACGCCGCCGAGATTGAGCCATGCGCCGGACATCGCCCCGGCGAGGAAGGCGCCGACGACGGCGACCGGCGAGCGGCGGTAGAGTTTGGCGACATCGAAGCGCGCCTGCGTCGGCGGAGCCGGCAACGGCGAGGAGGTGAGGGCCGTCGGCAGGAGGGCGACGGAGAAGATGATGCCGCAGAGAATGAAGAGCGATGTATTGGACGGGTCGCCGAGCGGCACGAGATATTGCCCGCCGATTGTGCCCACCATGGTGGTGATCAGGTAGACGGAGAAGATCGAGCCGCGGTTCTCGTTGGTCACGCGCTCGTTCAGCCAGCTTTCGATGATGAGGTAGCTGCCGGAAATGGCAAAACCGGACATCGCGCGAAACAGCATCCAGGCGCGCCAGTCGACGACGAGCGCGCAGAGCAGGATGCCGATGGCGAGCAGCGTGATCAGCGCCACGAAAACGCGCACATGCCCGACCAGCAGCACGAATTTCGGCGTGACGATGCAGGAGAGCGTGAAACCGATCGTATAGCCCGTCGCGATCATCGAGATCGTCTGCGTCGACCAGCCTTCTGCCACCGCCCGCACCGGCACGACATAACTCTGCAGCCCGAAGGCCACCATCATCAGGAGGGTGGACAGCATCAGGCTGAGAATGGAGACGAGGCTCGCCAGCATGGGGGCTCCGGGAGAAGGCATGATCTGTTTCGGAGTGTCGCTCTATTGCGACGGCCGCGCGCTGTCCACTGCGACAGTGGCTGGCGTAAAGCAATCCGATTTCCGAAGCGCTCCCGGTGAACGGAAGGAATTCCCGGATGGGTTGTGCTATGGTTGCGTGCCGGGCGAATGACCGGCAAAACGAAAGGAGGTGAGACGTTTGAAATTCCGGCTTACGCTGACGATCAGGTTCAGGACTTGGCGGTTCACCCTGACGATCAGCTAAGAAAACGGGGATCGGGCTTCGGCCCGGTCTCCACCGGAGGAAAAGGCGTCTCACCTCCTCACGATGAAGACAATAGCACAGCGCCGGCCGGCTTCAAAGCCGCGGCCGGGCTCAGTTCGGCAGGAAGGCCTTGAGCGGGTCGCGGCGCTGCGCGGCATCGCGCGGCAGAGAGGCCAGCACGGAATATTCCCGGGCAGCGTTCACGGCGGCGCGGATATCGGCGATATCGGACATCAGCTTGCGAAGGGCGGCCATGGCGTGCTCCTGGGGTCGGGTCTGTATCGGAAGGCGTCGGTCGGCGCCTTGCATCGGCTTAGCGCTGGATGAACTCGGCGAAGAGCTGGACCGGGCGATTGATGCGGGCAAAGCCGGAGGCGGTGAGCTGCTCGTTGGCCGGGGCAGCGATGCCGCCGAAGCCGCGACCGGTGCGCAGACCGGAATGGCGGAGCGTCTCGAAGCTCGAATGGATGGGCCGAAAGCGGGCGGTCATGGGTCGATTCCTTAAATCCTGTCCCTCCCGTGGTGATATATTGCGCCGCAGCATCGATTTTGCAATGCGACATTCTGCCCGGCAGGTATGTGCAAATCGCATGACTGGCGAAACATTTTGTTCATGCTTGCGGCAGATTTTCGGCGGCCTCTGCAGACGGGCCACAGGCCTCCAACGGCAAGCCATTGAAAAATATGAAAGTGGTCCTGCCGATCAGCCTTTGAGCCCTGCACGAAAGGCAAGCAGATCCTGCCAGGCGAGACGCTTGCTGACCGGTGCCGTTACCAGATCCTGCGGATGAAGCGTCGCAAAAGTCGGGATGGTGCGGCCGGAAATCGCAATATCCCGCCATTCTCCTCGCAACTGGTGGATCGTGTCGTTGGAGCGCAGCAGGAATCGGGCGGCAAAATTGCCGAGAATCAGCAGGTGGCCCGGCTCGGCAAGCGCGATCTGCCGCTCGATGAAGGGTCGGCAGATATCGGCTTCGCGCTGTGAGGGCGGGCGGTTGCCCGGCGGACGCCAGGGCACGACATTGCTCAAGAGGATGCCGGCCCGGTCGAGCCCGATGCCGGCGAGCATGCGATCGAGCATCGCGCCCTGCCGGCCGGAAAAGGGCTGGCCGTCCCGATCGTCGTCGGCATTCGGCATGGCGCCGATCACCATGACGTCGGGCTTCGCATTGCCTTCGGCAAAGACGAGGCAGCGGGCGCTGGTCTTCAGGTTGCAGCCGTTGAAGGCCTCCATCGCCGTGCGCAGTTCGTCCAGCGTGCGGGCGCTGATTGCCGCAAGCTCGGCTTCCGCAACCGCCTGGCTGTCCGGTATCGCGACATTGGGCAGGATGTTCTGCTGGGGCGCAGGGGTCGCAGCGCGCGACGGCTCCTGCCGGGCCGGCGCCGGCCGGGCGGCCTGCTGCGGGGAGGGGGCAGTCTCCCGCGGCGCCTGCACGCCGCGCGCCGCGCGCATCGCCTCGAATTCGGCGATGCGGTCGACGGCCTCTTCCTCCAGCAGCCATTCGACGCCGGCATCCGCATAGAAATGCAGAAGCGATCGAAGCTGTGCGGGGTCGAGGTCGTTCGCGGCGTTCATGGCTGCACCTTAGCGAAGCGGCTTCGCGGAGGAAAGCGCCGCCACCATCTTCATGCCGCCCATTGCGCGACGTCGTCGCTTTCGCCGATCAGCGCGAGGCCGTGGGCGATCGAGAGCAGTTCGCCGCCGCTCTCGATGCGGTCGGCGTCGAAGCGACGGGTGAAGATGCGCCGGACGGCCGGCACGAAGGAGGTGCCGCCGGTCAGGAACACCTTGTCGATGGCGCCAGGCGCGGTGCCGGTCTTCTCCAGCACCTCGTCCAGCGCGCCCTCGATGCGGGCGAGGTCCGGCGCGATCCAGTCCTCGAAATCACTGCGCTTGACCGTCTTGCGGCCGGCCGCGCCCAGCGGGGCGAAATGGAACTCCGCCTCGTCTGCCGCCGACAGCGCCATCTTGGTGGCCGAAATCGCCTGGTAGAGCGGGTAACCCTCGTCGTGCTCGACGAGATCGATGAAGAGCTCGAGCTTTTCCGGCTCGAGCGAGGCACGCACCAGCGACTTGAGGTCGGAAAATTCGCGCGTCGTCTTGAAGATCGACAGCTGGTTCCAGCGGGCGAAGTTGGCGTAGTAGCCCGATGGCACCTCCAGGACCTTGTCGAAGCTCTTGAAGAAGCTGCCCTTGCCGATTTCCGGCGCGACGAGGCGCTCGATCATGCGGGAATCGAAATGGTCGCCCGCGATGCCGACACCCGAATGGCCGATCGGCTTTGCGGTCAGCCGGCCGGCCTGTCGTTCGAAGCGGATCAGCGAATAGTCCGTCGTGCCGCCGCCGAAATCGGCGACCAGCACGGTGGCGTCGCTCTTCAGCGTCTGGGCGAAGTAGTAGGCCGCCGCAACGGGCTCGTAGACATAGTGGATTTCCGGGAAACCGAGCCGCGTCAGCGCCGCGTTGTAGCGTTCGAGGGCGAGCGCCGGGTCGGGGCTTGCACCGGCGAACTGCACCGGCCGGCCGGTGATGACGCGTGAGACGTCCGTCGGCCACCCATCGCCCGCATAGGCCTTCAGCCGGCGCAGGAACACCTCCATCAGGTCGTCGAAGGCATGGCGGCGGGCAAAGACCAGAGTACCCTGGAAAAGGGCGCTCGCAGCAAAGGTCTTGATCGACTGCAGGAAACGGCAGTCGCCGGGATTGTCGATGAACTGGCGGATCGCTGCCTGTCCGGCCTCCACCTTCAGCGCCTGCGCGCCGACGACCGGATCCTTCATGAAGGAGAGCGCCGTGCGCATCGTGTCGGTGACGCCGACGCTGCTGGTGAAGGTCATGGACTGTGTCGCCCCGGCGTCTTCGGAAAGCGCCAGAACCGTGTTCGTCGTGCCAAAATCAAGCCCGAGTGCCCGTGCCATCGCCGTGCCCCTTCGATCGTCAAAAATGTGTTGAAGCGGAGCGAAGGCCCCGCGCGAAAGGCGCATCGGCGCGCCCGGAAATTGGAGAGCGCGCCAGATCGCACAGGCGGGCGGGGAAGGCAAGGGGGAAGGTATGATTGCCCCTCACCCTAACCCTCTCCCCGCAGGCAGGGAGAGGGGACTTGCCACACGAACGGGTGTTGGTTGGAGAAATTGGCGCGGCATATTTCCTTCTCCCCGTTTACGGGGCGAAGGTGCCGGCAGGCGGATGAGGGGCTATCCCCTGTGCCTCAGACCGACCGCGCCGCCCCGCCGTCGCAGCGGATGAGGCTGCCGGTAACGTAGCTTGCCGGCGCGCTGCACAGGAAGGCGGCGGTCGCCGCGAACTCCTCCACGGCTCCGTAGCGCCGGGCCGGGATGGCCCGTTCCGAGGCGGCGCGCACCTCGGCGACGCTCTTGCCGCTGCGCTCGGCGGCAGCGGTGTCGAGGCTCTTCAGCCGGTCCGTCATGATGCTGCCGGGCAGCAGCATGTTGCTGGTCACGCCGTACTCGGCGACCTCGCTTGCCAGCGTCTTCGACCAGCCGGCCAGTGCCGGGCGCAGCGTGTTGGACAGCGCCAGGCCGGGAATCGGCTCGATGACGCCGGAGGAAGCGACCGTCAGGATGCGGCCCCAGCGCTGCTCCTTCATGACCGGCAGCAGCTGGTTGGTCAGGGTGATGATCCGCAGCACCATGGACTGGAAGTAGGTCGCCAGCTTTTCCGCGCTCATGTCCTCGGTGGAGCCGGGCGTCGGTCCGCCGGAATTGTTGACGAGAATATCCACGCCGCCGAGCTTTTCCCGGGTCGCCTTCACGAGCGTCTCGACGACGTCCTCGTCGCCGAGATCCGCCTGCACCCAGTCGGCCCGGCCGGGGCCTTCCGCATTGATGGCCTCGCAATTGGCTGCCAGTGTCTCGGCGCTGCGCCCACACAGGAGGACATGCGCGCCCTCGCGGGCGAGCGCTTCGGCAATGCCCTTGCCGAGGCCGCGGGAGGAGGCGAGGACGAGGGCGCGTTTGCCGGCAATTCCGAGATCCATCGTGATGTGTCCTATGCGCGGGGCGTGTCGGTGCGGTAGGGCACCTTGCCCGGATTGAAGAGGTTTTTCGGGTCGAGCGCGGCCTTGATCGCCTGCGCCACAGCGCGGCGCGATGCATTGCCATAGCTGAGATAGGCGCGGCGCTTCTCCGTTCCCACCCCGTGCTCGGCGGAAAAGCTGCCGCCGAGTTCGGCGACGCCGGTATAGACGGCATCCTCGATCGGCTCTTTCGCGCCCGGGGCCGCTACGCCGTTGCCGATGACGGAGATGTGCAGGTTGCCGTCCGCAATGTGGCCGTAGACATAGGCGTCGAAACCCGGATCGATCGCCCTCAGCCGCTGCCGTAGGCCATCGACATACCCGTCGAGCGCGCCCGGCGGCACGGAGACGTCGAAGGAGGGGGCGGCCGGGAAATGTCGGTACATGAAGTCGCCGTCCTCGCGCAGCGCCCAGAAACGGCGGGCCTGGTCGAGCGAGGCGGCGACGATGCCGCTGGTCAGCCCGTGTTCCTCCCAGAGGGCGGCAAGACCCTCTTCCAGTGCCTCGCGCGCCTCCGCCTCGCTGCCGGCGGACACTTCCATCAGGAGGATCGCGGGGGTATCGGTCTCCAGCCAGCCGAGGTCGAAGCCCTTGTCCGCAGCGCTGTCGCGCAGATAACGCTGCCACATCAGTTCCGCGCCTTCCAGCTGCAGGGCCGGCTGGCTGCGGAAATGGGCGATCAGCGAGAGGGCGGCCGTCGCGTCGGGCACGCCGACAAGCGCGGTGGCGCGCATCGGATTGAAGCTTTCGAGCTTCAGCACGGCGCGGGTGACAAAACCGTAGGCGCCTTCCGAGCCGATGAGAAGCTGCTTGATGTCGGGTCCGGCGCTGACCTTCAGCACACGCGTCAGGTCGCTGACGAGGCTGCCGTCCGGCATCACCGCCTCGATGCCGAGTACCTGGTGGCGCATCACGCCGTTGCGGAACGCGAGGATGCCGCCGGCATTGGTGGCGATCATGCCGCCGATGGTGGCGCTGCCGCGGGCGGCAAGGTCGATGCCGGGAATGAGGCCGACTTCGGCGGTTGCCTCCTGGAGGGCCTGCAGCGTGACGCCGGCGCCGACGGTGACGGTGCGGGCGAGGGGATCGATCGCCTCGATCCGGTTGAGACGGGCGGTGGAAAGGATGAGCTCGCCCGGCCGGCTGATGCCGCCGCCGACAAGGCCGGTGCGTCCGCCCTGCGGCACGACGGGCACGTCGTTTTCGGAGCACCAGCGCACCACGGCGGCCGCGGCCTCGGGCGTCGCCGGCTCGGCCATGGCGCCCGCGCCGAAATTGCCGGCATGTTCACCGGGGTGCCGGTTCGCCAGCCGGTCGCTTCCGACAAGGTGGAGATCATCGCCGAAATCGTTCAAGTCGCGTTCGAGCGATCGGATAATCTCGGACATGTTCCCGTTTCCTCTGCCGATGGGCCGGCTGGAATGCGTAGTGCGGCGGAGAGGCGGAATCAAGCGGACAACGGATGATACGGGCAGCATTCGATTGACGTTTACGTGAAAGTCAATAAACTTTCGACCCTGTCATGATGTCATGCGCAAATGCAGGGAAAGTCTGTCGCAGAACGGCTCGACAAGGCTTTCGGCATTTGTCATGACAGGCCGACCCGAGGGAATTGCCGCGGCTTTTGAGGGGTTGCGGGGTGGAGAGACGAATGAGCGAAGAAATGGAACTCCCCGAACGCGAGAGCATGGAATTCGACGTTGTGATCGTGGGGGCTGGTCCTGCGGGGCTGTCTGCGGCGATCCGGCTGAAGCAGGTCAATCCGGATCTCACCGTCGTCGTGCTCGAAAAGGGCTCGGAAGTCGGCGCGCATATCCTCTCCGGCGCCGTCGTCGATCCCATCGGCATCGACCGCCTCCTGCCCGATTGGCGCGAGGACGCCGACCATCCCTTCAAGACCGCGGTGACGGACGACCATTTCCTGCTGCTCGGCCCGGCCGGCTCGGTGCGCCTGCCGAACTTTGCCATGCCGCCCCTGATGAACAACCACGGCAACTACATCGTCTCGCTCGGCAATGTCTGTCGCTGGCTGGCGACCAAGGCGGAAGAGCTCGGCGTCGAGATCTATCCCGGCTTTGCTGCCACAGAGGTGCTCTACAATGACGAGGGCGCCGTTATCGGCGTCGCCACCGGCGACATGGGCATCGAGCGCACCGGCGAGCCCGGCCCGAACTACACCCGCGGCATGGCCCTTCTCGGCAAGTACACGCTCATTTCCGAGGGCGTGCGCGGCTCGCTCGCCAAGCAGCTGATTTCAAAGTTTGACCTCCAGAAGGATCGTGAACCCCAGAAGTTCGGCATCGGCCTCAAGGAACTCTGGCAGGTCAGGCCGGAGAACCACAGGCCTGGTCTCGTGCAGCACTCCTTCGGCTGGCCGCTCGGCATGAAGACCGGCGGCGGTTCGTTCCTCTATCATCTGGAGGACAGCATGGTCGCCGTCGGCTTCGTGGTGCATCTCAACTACAAGAACCCCTATCTCTTCCCCTTCGAGGAGTTCCAGCGCTTCAAGACGCATCCGGCGATCCGCGGCACTTTCGAGGGCGGCAAGCGGCTTTCCTACGGCGCGCGCGCCATCACCGAGGGCGGCTACCAGTCGGTGCCGAAGCTGTCCTTCCCGGGCGGCGCGCTGATCGGCTGCTCGGCCGGCTTCGTCAACGTTCCCCGCATCAAGGGCAGCCACAATGCGGTGCTCTCGGGCATCCTCGCGGCGGAAAAGCTGGCGGATGCGATTGCCGCCGGCCGGGCCAATGACGAGCCGATCGAGATCGAGCAGGGCTGGCGCGACAGCGCGATCGGCTCGGACCTCAGGAAGGTGCGCAACGTCAAGCCGCTGTGGTCGAAGTTCGGCACGGCCATCGGCGTGGCGCTTGGCGGGCTCGACATGTGGACGAACACGCTGTTCGGCTTCTCGTTCTTCGGCACGCTGAAGCATGGCAAGACGGATGCGCAGTCGCTCGAACCGGCGGCAAAGCACAGCCGCATCGACTATCCGAAGCCGGACGGCGTCCTGACCTTCGACCGTCTCTCCTCGGTGTTCCTGTCGAACACCAACCACGAGGAGGACCAGCCGATCCATCTGCAGGTGAAGAACCCGGAGCTGCAGAAGACGTCCGAGCTCGACATCTATGCCGGCCCGTCCACCCGCTACTGTCCCGCCGGCGTCTACGAATGGGTGGAGAAGGACGGCAAGGACGTGTTCGTCATCAACGCGCAAAACTGCGTGCACTGCAAGACCTGCGACATCAAGGACCCCAACCAGAACATCAACTGGGTGCCCCCGCAGGGCGGCGAAGGGCCCGTCTATCCCAATATGTGATGATCGAAGAGGCCGGATCGCAAGGACCCCCGCAGGAAAAAGCGCGGTGAGGGGCCGTTTATCCCACTACGGGATGCGGATCGCATCGAGATGAACGAAAAGGCCGGGCGGATTGCCCGGCCTTTTTCCTGCCATGCACCTTAACGTTGCCCGCAGCCCCGACGCGCCGCTTAACCCTCGATTAACCATAACCGCATAATTTCCCGCCCCGAGGACGAAAAATTCAAGGGGCTTTAACCATGTCGATTTCCCGCCGCGGATTCTTGCTCGGCGCATCCGTACTGCTCGCTGGCTGTGCGACGAACGGCACCAGCGACCGCGCCAACTACGGCGACCGGCTGGACGAGAAATTCCCGCTGAAGGCGATCCCGATTGACAAGATCAAGCCCGACCTGCGCCGCCAGGAAGTCGCCTATGACACCGGTCATGCGGCCGGCACCGTCGTCGTCGACACGCCGGCCCGCAGGCTCTACTACGTGCTCGGCAACGGCCGGGCGATGCGCTACGGCATCGGTGTCGGCCGTCAGGGCTATTCGCTGGCCGGCAGCGCCACCATCGGCCGCAAGGCGGAGTGGCCGACCTGGACGCCGACGCCGAACATGATCCGCCGCGACCCGAAGAAGAACCTGAAATATGCCGGCGGCGTGCCCGGCGGGCTCAACAACCCGCTCGGCGCCCGCGCCATCTATCTCTACCAGAACGGCAACGACACCATGTTCCGCATCCACGGCACCAACCAGCCGTGGTCGATCGGCGAGGCCATGTCGAGCGGCTGCGTGCGCATGCTCAACCAAGACGTGATCGACCTTTACGCCCGGGTGCAGCCCGGCGGCCGCGTCCACGTCATCCAGGGGCGCCGTCAAGCCTGACGGGCGGCGCGGATGCGACATCGCGCCGGGCCGGTGCGGGAAGAGGGGTCGGCTTTCGCCGGCCCTTTCGGCGTTTTCATTCTTTGAAAAAGCTGAACTGTATCATAACATTGCCGTCGCGACCCCAAGTTTGGACAAAGTCGGGGCCGTCTTGCGGATTTGGCCGTTCCATGACGCATAGGGGTCAATGGCAGACGCATTCGTACCGGCATTCGACTCCGTAGCTGCAAAAGTCGAGGCTGCGGTATCGTGGAAAGAGAAGGCCCTCGACTGGCCCTGTCCAAGATTGGATCCGCATGGGATCACGGGCCCGGCGCCGGCGGTGCAGCGGGCCCTTGTCGGCACAATGACACCGCCGAAATGAGGGAACGGATATGAAACATCTTCTTGCTTCCACCTGCCTCGTCGCCGGCCTTCTGGCCATGACGGGTGCGGCGCGCGCCGAATGTGGCGACGTGACCATTGCCAGCATGAACTGGCAGAGCGCCGAGGTTCTGGCTGCGCTCGACAAGTTCATCCTCACCGAAGGTTACGGCTGCAATGCCGAAGTCATCGTCGGTGACACGGTTCCGACCATCACCTCGATGATCGAGAAGGGTGAGCCGGATCTTGCGCCGGAAGGCTGGGTCGACCTGCTGCCGGACGTCGTCAACCGCGGCATCGAGGAAGGCAAGCTGATCGGTGCTGCCGTTGCCCTTTCCGACGCCGCCGTGCAGGGCTGGTGGATCCCGAAATACATCGCCGACGCCAATCCGGACATCAAGACGATCGACGACGCGCTGAAGCATCCGGAACTGTTCCCGGATCCGGAAGACAAGTCGAAGGGCGCCGTGCACAACGGCCCGCAGGGCTGGGGCGGCACGGTTGTGACCGGCCAGCTCTACAAGGCCTATGGCGGCGAAGCGGCGAACTTCACGCTGGTCGACACCGGCTCGGCCGCCGGCCTCGACGGCTCGATCGCCAAGGCCTACGAGCGCAAGGAAGGCTGGGTCGGCTACTACTGGGCACCGACGGCCCTTCTCGGCAAGTACGAGATGGTGAAGCTCGAGCACGGCGTTCCCTATGACGCCGCCGAATGGAAGCGCTGCAACACGGTTGCCGATTGCCCGGATCCGAAGAAGAACGACTGGCCGAAGGACAAGGTCCAGACGCTGGTGACCAAGACCTTCTCCGAGCGCGCCGGTGCCGATGTCATGGGCTACCTGAACAAGCGTTCGTGGAGCAACGACACGGTCAACAAGCTGATGGCATGGATGACCGACAACCAGGCGAGCGGCGACGATGGTGCCAAGCACTTCCTGGAAGAGAACGAAGCCCTCTGGAAGGACTGGGTCTCGCCGGAAGCGGCCGAGAAGATCAAGGCTGCGCTCTGAGCGGCTGATCGAAACGGGCGGCGCGTCTTCGGGCGCGCCGTCCTGCCTTCGTTTTATCGCATGTCGCTGGCGCAAATCGCTGCGCATATCAGCGCAACATCTATCAGGGTTGGCTTGAAGACCGGCGCAGATTGGTCAGAGCCGGAAGGGGATCGATATGGAATGGTTCACGAAATTTCCGACGATGGACGCGGATACCTTGCGCGATCTCAAGAAGACGATCGATGAGGGCTTCCGTACCTTCACCCGCGCCTATGGTGATGGCATCGAATCGATCTTCGAGCCGCTGCAGCACTTTCTCATCTGGTCCGAGCGCTTCATGACGAAGACGCCCTGGCCCATCATCCTTGTGTTGATCGCGCTCGTCGCCTGGTTCGCCAGCCGCAACTGGAAGATCGTCGCCGGTGCTGTCGGCACGCTGCTTCTCATCGGCTATTTCGACATGTGGGACGACACGATGAAGACCGTCTCGATGATCTTCGTCTGTACCGTCCTGTCCATCGTCATCGGCATTCCGATCGGTATTCTCATGTCGCGCTCGGACCGGGTGCAGAACGTCATCAACCCGGTTCTCGACGTCATGCAGACCATGCCGAGCTTCGTCTACCTCATCCCCGTCGTCATGCTGCTCGGCATCGGCAAGGTGCCGGGGCTCATCGCCGTCGTCATCTATGCCATCCCGCCGATGATCCGCCTCACCAATCTCGGTATTCGCCTCGTCGACAAGGATGTGCTGGAAGCGGCGGACGCCTTCGGCTCTTCGAGCTGGCAGAAGCTGAAGAACGTGCAGATGCCGCTGGCACTGCCCACCATCATGGCGGGCATCAACCAGACCATCATGATGGCGCTCGCCATGGTGGTCATCGCCTCGATGATCGGCGTGCAAGGTCTCGGCCAGCCGGTGCTGAAGGCCATCTCCAACCAGTATTTCACACTCGGCATCTTCAACGGCCTCGCCATCGTCGGCATCGCGATCATCTTCGACCGCGTCAGCCAGGCCTTCGGCAAGCGCCTGCAGAAACACCGCGAGATCATTCACGGTTGATTCGCGCGGACGTGAAAAAGGGCGCCCCGGCGACAAGCCGCGGGCGCCCCTTTTGTTTGGATCTTAGTGCTTGCGCGAGAACAATCCGGTCGAAAGCACCACGCCCGCGCCGACGACCAGCGCCGCGGTGATTTCCGCCGCACCAAAGCTTTCACCGAGGAAGACCGCGCCGCCGAGTGTCGCCAGCACCGGCGTGATGGCGGTGAAGGCGGCGGCCTGACTGCCGCCGAGCGCGCGGATGGCGGTGCCATAGGCGAAGGTAGCGATGAGGCCGGAGAGGATGCCCTGGCTGGTGACCTGAAGGGCGAGGTCGGACAGCGAGGCCTGGCCGAGATGCGTGCCATAGATGGCGGCGAGCACGAGATGGATCAGGAACGACCAGACGGCGATGAGGGCAGCCCCTTCCAGCGCGCTCAGCCCCGAGCGACGGAAGGCATGGGTGAAGCCGGCCCAGAGAACGGCGCCGAGCGGCAGGAGCAGGAAGCCGGTCATCGTCATACCGCTCTTCTGCAGGCTGGCGGCCAAAAGGATGACGACACCCGCGACGATGGCGGCGAGGCCGGCAAGGCGCATGCGGTCCGGCCGCTCGCCGAAGAGCACGATGCCGATGACGGCGGTCGCCAGTGGCATGGAGCCGCCGAGCAGGATGCCGCCGGGTGCGGCGGGCGTCACATGCAGGGCCGCGGCCGTGACCTGGAAGAACAGCGCCCCAGCGCCCGCCACCATGACGACGACGAGTTTCAGCGGCACGCCCTTCGGCAGCAGCCCGGTCTTCAGCCAGATCGGCGCCAGCAGGATGGCCGGCACGCCGTAGCGAATGAGGCCGATATCGATGGTGCCGAGCGGCGTTGCCGCGGTGTGCCGCGTCGCCAGCACCCAGGTCGCCCAGATCAGCACCGTGACGACCGCGCCGGCATAGCCGGCGACCTGCGGATTGGATTTCCCTTCGGACGAAAGCGAGATCATGGCCATGGCGATGTTCCTTCCCGGCGTTGGCGCAATTCATGGCCAGACTCTAGCGCCGGAGGTCGAGGCATGTCCTTGCGACTTATGCCCCTTGAAATGTAGAATGCGCAGGATTATGCCAAAATAGGCGGGGAAAGTTTCGGAAAATGCCAAATATTGATAAATTCGATATCGCCATCCTGAAGGTGCTCCAGGAGGATGCGCGCGCGACGAATGTCGAAATCGCCGAGCGGGTGAACCTTTCGCCGTCGCCGTGCCTGCGCCGTATCCGCAACCTGGAAAAATCCGGCGTGCTTCGCGGCTACCGCGCCGATATCGACCGCAAGGAGGTCGGCCTCGGCCTCACCGTTTTCGTCGAGATCAAGGTGGGGCGGCACAGCAAGGAAAATGCCATGGCCCAGCAGGAGGCGCTGCTCGCCATTCCCGAAGTGGTGTCCTGCTTCCTGATTTCCGGCAATGCCGATTTCCTGGCGGAGGTGGTGGTCGAGGACCTCTCGGCCTACGAGCGGCTCCTGACCGAGACGCTGCTCGCCATGCCCGGCGTCACCGATATCCGCTCCAATTTCGCGATCCGCAGCATCAAGACCGGCGGCCCCCTGAAGCTGCCGTCGCTCTGACGTGGAAAACCGCCCCGACGAGAGGCGTCGGGGCGGTTGGGACGGCCGGAGAGGCGGGGCCGTCCGGGGACGCCACCCCCGGAGAGAGGGACGACGTCCGGCCTGTCGTCAATGCGCAGAGGCGACAGGCGCTTTCGCGGATTTCCAGGCGACGACCATGAGCGCGCCGATGACGGTGATGTGCTCCATCACCACGTAGAATTCGATCGTGCGGATCGGCTCCTGCATGGTCCAGAAATTATGCGCGATCGGGATGGTCAGCGCCGTGAAGACGGCAAGCATGCCGGCGCCGAGCCAGGTCCAGCGGTTGGCGATGATCAGCGCCGAGCCGACAAGCTGGGTGATGGCGACGGCGATGTTGAAACCCGTCGCCGGCTCCAGGCCGAAATGCGCCATCTCGGCCACGCCGGCGTTGAAATCGGCCAGTTTCGCGATGCCGGAGAGCCAGAACATCGAGGTGAGGATCGTGCGGGCGAGGAAGCCGAAGACGCGGCTGCCGGTGATGCTTTCGACGAGGGCGGACATGGATAGTCTCCGATAGATGACATGGACCCGCGGGGCGTCTTTCAGGCTGTCCCCGCCTGCCGCCCGCCGGTTGTTCTGTCCCTGTCCGGCGTGCTGCGATGGCTTATGTCTATCAGAGTTCGGGTGCGGCCGTGTCACCCTGGTAACACCCTTCGCCGCCCATTTTCGGGGGCGACGAAGGGCGTGCGCGGGCTCAAAAACCGTCGAGCACCAGCTTGCCGCGCGTGCGCCCGCTTTCGATCATCGCATGGGCCTTCCTGAGGTTTTTGGCATTGATCGGACCGACGACCTCGGCCAGCGTCGTGCGGATTTTTCCGTCATCGACGAGACGGGCGACGGCGTTCAGCAGCTTGTGCTGCTCGATCATGTCCGACGTCTGGAGAAGCGAGCGGGTGAACATCATCTCCCAATGCGTTGAAACGGACTTGCGCTTGAGGGGCAGCACATCCAGCGCCTTCGGATCGTCTATGAGGCCGAAGCGGCCCTGCGGCGCGATGGCCTCGGCGATCTCCGCCAGATGGTCCACCGAATTGGTCGTCGAGAAGATGAAGGCCGGTGCGCCGATGCCGAGCGCCGCGACCTCGGCGGCAAGCGGCTTGCTGTGGTCGACGACATGGTGCGCGCCGAGGCTCTTGACCCAGTCCGCCGTTTCCGGCCGCGAGGCCGTTGCGATGACGGTAAGGTCCGTCAGGGTTCGGGCGAGCTGCACGGCGATCGAGCCGACGCCGCCGGCACCGCCGACGATGAGGATGGCGTTTGCCGCACCCGGCACGGCATCGCGAACCTTCAGCCGATCGAACAGCATTTCCCAGGCGGTGATCGCCGTCAGCGGCAGCGCGGCAGCGGCGGCGAAATCGAGCGAGGCGGGCTTGCTGCCGACGATGCGCTCGTCCACCAGGTGAAACTCGGAATTCGTGCCGGGCCGGTCGATGGCGCCGGCATAGAACACGGCGTCGCCCGCCTTGAACAGCGTGACCTCCGGCCCGACGGCTTTCACGATGCCGGCCGCATCGAAGCCGAGCACGCGCCATTCGCCGCCGGCCGGCGCGGCGTTGCGGCGAAGCTTGGTGTCGACGGGGTTGACGGAGACGGCCTTGATCTCGACGAGGAGGTCGCGGCCTTTCGGCTCGGGCACGGGTTGCTCGATATCACGAGGGCCGTTTCGGAGGTGATTTCCTGCGAGGTCTGGTAGGCGATGGCGCGCATCTGGGTCTCCTTTCGCGTTGAATGGAGCCTAGATGAATAGTAATCTCACCATCCGCAAGAATGCACATTTAATGCCCATAGTGTCGAAAAGGATACCGTGAATGTCCCGCCCGCGCGCCAAGCTCACGAAGGATTTCCCGGGCTGCCCGGTGGAATCGACGCTGTGTTTCCTCGACGGCAAATGGAAGGGCGTGATCCTGTTTCATCTGCTGGAGGGAAAGCTGCGCTTCAACGAACTGCGCCGCAAATTGCCGAGCGTCACGCAGCGCATGCTGACGAAGCAGCTGCGCGAGCTGGAGGATGCGGGCATCCTGTCACGCACGGTATTTCCCGTCGTGCCGCCCCGTGTCGATTATGAGCTGACGGCCGCGGGCCGCAGCCTGGAGCCGGTGATCAGCGTGCTTGCTGCCTGGGGTTCGAAAAACGTCACCCGCGAAGATGGACAAACGGTCATCCGCCTGGCTCATGAAACGAAAACGGCGCCCCCGGAAGAGGACGCCGTCTGATCGGTTGAGCCTTAGGGGGATCACTCGGCCGGGCAGGCCGGCGTTGCCGCACGCTCGGTCTTTTCGAGCGCCAGGGAGACGAGGAAGACACCGAAGCCGACGACGGCGGTTGCCGCCCCCACAAAGCCCATCGAGCCGTAGCCGTAGCCGGCGCTGATCGCCATGCCGCCGAAGAGTGCGCCGAGCGCGTTGGCGACGTTGAAGGCCGAGTGGTTGAGGGCGGCGGCGAGCGTCTGCGCATCACCGGCCACGTCCATCAGGCGTGTCTGGAGCGCCGGGCCGACGACGAAGCTGCAGCCGATGAGGAAACAGCAGATACCGAGCAGGATCGGGTTTGCCGCCGTCAGCGACAGGCTGATCAGCACGAAGAAATAGAGCACCAGCGACCAGCCGATGGTGCGCATCAGCGAGAGGTCGGCGAGCTTGGCGCCGAAGATGTTGCCGACGATCATGCCGCAGCCGAAGATCGCCATGATGACCGGTACCATGCCGACATGGAGCCCGGCGACCTCGGTAACGATCGGCGAGATATAGGAGAAGACGGCGAACATGCCGCAGAAGCCGCTGGCGGCGATGCCGAGCGTCAGCCAGACCTGCTTGCGCTTCAGCGCGCCGAGTTCTGTGAGGGCATTGATGCCCTTCGGCACGCTGTCGCGCGGCAGAAAGACGGCGATGAGTGCGACCGTCAGCAGGCCGGTGATGCCGACAGCGACGAACATGAACTGCCAGTCGAACAGCTGGCCGAAGAAGGCGGCGAGCGGCGTGCCGATCAGCGTGGCGACGGTGAGGCCCAGCATGACCTTGCCGACCGCCTGCGTGCGCTTGTTGACCGGCACCATGGAGGCGGCGACGAGCGCGGCGACACCGAAGTAAGCGCCGTGCGGCAGGCCGGAGAGGAACCGGAAGAGGATGAAGCTTTCGAAGGTGGGCGCGACCGCGCTGGCGAGATTGCCGGCGGCAAAGAGGCCCATCAGCACGAGGAGCAGGTCGCGCCGGCGGAACCGGGCGCCGACGACCGCGATGATCGGGGCACCGACCACCACACCGAGGGCATAGGCGCTGATGACATAGCCGGCCTCGGCCGTCGTCACGCCGAAAGTGGTGCCGACGTCCGGCAAGAGGCCCATGATGGCGAATTCGCCGGTGCCGATGCCAAAACTGCCGACGGCGAGCGCCAGGATGATCAGGGTGACGGTGAGCGCCGAAAGCGGCGGCTGCCCGGAGGAGAGGGCGGCATGGGGCAAGGCATGTTCGGACACGGGATGGCTCCGCAGGAATGGTCCACACGCGGACAATCGGCGACAGACCCTGCACGGGCGGCCACTCCTCCTGGCTGCTGATGCGGTATGGTCCGGCCGGAAAGGCCACGATGGGGAAGGTACAATGCGGCCAGCATGCGTACTCCCGACGCAGGCGACCGGGCGGCAATATATCAAAGAAGGGCGCTCTGCCTACTGCGATTTTTCACCCATCCCGCATTTGGCCGCGGGGCCGGCGCGCACGAATTCTTGCGCCGTATTTCACGGGCGCCTGTTAATCGCCGCTTTCTCTCTTATCTAATGGATCGATCATCACCCTTCAGGCGTTCTCGGCCTAGACGCGGAGTATGCGAATGAGAGTACAGGCGATATTCAACAGGGACGGGGGGACGTTCCGCACCACCGACATGGAGGCCTTTGCCCGCCACGCGGAGAGGGTTTTCTACGAGGCAGGGCACCACCTCGACTGCGATATCGTCGAAGGGGCCGATATCGAAATGGCGCTGCGGCGTTGTTCCGACCGGACGGATCTCGACGCCATGCTGGCCGGCGGCGGCGATGGCACGGTCTCAGCCGCGGCCGGGCTTGCCTGGCAGAGCAGGATGCCGCTCGGCATCGTCCCTGCCGGCACCATGAACCTCTTTGCCCGCTCGCTGAACATTCCGCTCGACATCTGGCAGGCGATCGATGCGCTGGCGGACGGCGACATCGCGGCGGCCGACATCGGCACGGCGGACGACCGGGCCTTCGTGCACCAGTTTTCCGCCGGCCTGCACGCCCGCATGGTGCGCCTGCGCAATGCCATGACCTACCGCTCGCGCATGGGCAAGATCGCGGCCAACACCCGGGCGGCCGTCGGCGTCATCTTCGATCCGCCGGAATTCGAGGTGGAGTTCAATGTCGACGGCGTCGAGGAGCATCGCATGGTCTCCGCCATCAATGTCTCGAACAACCGGTTTGGCGAAAACGGCCTGCTCTATGCCGAGGACCTCACCGGCGGCCATCTCGGTTTCTACACGACGAAGCCGCTGAAGCCGACGGGCGTGGCCAAGCTCGCCTTCGATATCCTGCGCGGAAAACTGCGGGAAAATGCCGACGTTACCGAAATGACCGGCACGGCCGTCGACCTGCATTTTCCGAAGGTCGACCGGGCGATCAACTGCGTCATCGACGGCGAGCTGCTGCCGATGGACCGCGACGTCTCGATCCGGCTGCATCCGGGCGAACTGAAGGTGATGGTGCCGAAAGTCCAGGCGAAGGCCATGGCCACGACGGAGCCGGCGGCGGCCTGAGCGCGGGATGCGCGGCGTTTGCCCCTCACTCTAACCCTCTCCCCGCAAGCGGGGAGAGGGGACTTGCCCCACGGGCGGGCTGTTGGTTGAGGAAAGCGGATCGGCCTATCCCTTGCCCCGCTTGCGGGGGGAAGGTGGCCGGCAGGCCGGATGAGGGGTGGATCGCTAAATCCGCGGCAGATAGGTCTGGTAGTCGAAATCCGACACCGTGCGCAGGTAGACGATTGCCTCCTTGCGCTTCGTGTCGCCGTAGAGCTTCTGGTACTCCGCCCCGAACGCATCCTTGATGAAGGGCGAAGCGGAAAACTCCTCGACAGCCGTCAGGAAGTCGTGCGTCAGGCGCTTGGCGTCCGGCGCGTCCTTGCCCGGCTCGGTTACCGGACCCGGATCGAGCGTCTCGTCGAGCCCGAGCAGGATGCCGCCGAGGATCGCGGTCAGCAGCAGGTAGGGGTTCACATCCGCCCCCGCCACACGATGCTCGACGCGCGCCGCCGGACCATCCTTGTCCGGAATGCGGATGGCGGTGCCGCGGTGGCCGAAACCCCAGGTCAGATCGACTGGCGCGAACGAACCCGGCTGGAAGCGGCGGTAGGAATTGGCGAAGGGCGCGAAGACGAGCTGCGCATCGCGCATCGTCTGCAACATGCCGGCGCAAACCGATTTCAGCTTCACCGGATCGCCGCCCTTGGCATCCAGAATGTTCTTGCCGTCCTTGTCGATGACGCTGCAATGGACGTGCAAGCCGGAGCCTGCCTGGTCGGCATAGGGTTTTGCCATGCAGGTGGACTTGAGACCGAAGCGGCGTGCAGCCTGTTCGGCAATGCGCTTCAAGTAGATGCAGTCGTCGGCGGCGGCGAGCGCGTCCGGCCGGTGCAGGAGATTGATCTCGAACTGGCCGGGGCCGAACTCCGCCGTCGTCGCATCCGCCGGCAGGTCCATTTCCTTCGCCCAGGTCCGCACGGTCTGGAGATAGTCGTCGAGCGCGTCCGTCGCCCGCATGTCGTAGAGCTGGAAACCGTTCGGCTCGTCGCGGTACATCAACGCCGCCGGCGGACGCGGCTTGCCGGTCACGCGAAAATCGTCCTCGACCAGGTAGAACTCCAGTTCCGTCGCGACGACGGGCGTCAACCCCCTGTCTTCGAACCGCTTCAGCATGCGGGCGAGAATGGCGCGCGGGTCCATGAAGGTGGGCGTGCCGTCGAATTCGTGCATGGTGGCGAGCACCTGGCGCGATCCCTCGGGCGCCCAGGGCATGGCGGTCAGCGAACGGCGGTCGGGAATGCACACGCCATCGGGATCGCCGACGGAAAGCGAGAGGCCCGTGATGTCGTCATTGTCGTCGCCCCAGATGTCGAGCGACTGGGTGGAGGAGGGCAGGCGCACCGAACCATCCCAGATTTTCTTCTCGCCTTCGGGCGGAACCTGCTTGCCGCGGAGGTCCCCGTTCATGCCGACGAGGAGGATTTCGATACGGGGTGGGGCATTGGCGGGCGGCGAACCGGCTGCCGTCTTGTGGTTTGTCATGGTGCCTGCTTTTGGTTTGGCGGGAAGCATGGACAAGAAAATTTGCTTTCGCTCGATCTCTTGCCAAATGCCTGTTGTATGGGCATTTTCGTAACCCATTCTGTCCCGCCGTTCAATAAGGCGGGATCTACCCCCAAGGATGTAGTCAAATGTCGAACAGCAGTGCAGCAGCCGTTTCCAACCTCGGAGCCCTCGACGCCGCCCATCATCTTCACCCCTTCTCGGACATGAAGAAGCTGAACGCGACCGGCACCCGCATCATCGAACGAGGCGAGGGCTGCTACATCTTCGACAACCACGGCAAGCGCTATCTCGACGGCTTTGCCGGCCTCTGGTGCGTCAACATCGGCTATGGCCGCAAGGAAATCGCGGACGCCGTCGTGCGCCAGATGAACGAGCTGCCCTATTACAACACCTTCTTCGGCACCACGACGCCGCCGGCCGTGCTGCTCGCCCAGAAGATCACGTCGCATGCCGGCCCGAACATCAACCGCGTCTTCTTCACCGGCTCCGGTTCGGAGGCCAACGATACGTGGTTCCGCATGGCCCGCGTCTACTGGGGCGCCATGGGCAAGCCGACCAAGAAGGCGATCATCGCCCGCAAGAACGGCTATCACGGCTCGACGGTTGCCGGCGCGTCGCTCGGCGGCATGAAATGGATGCATGAACAGGGTGACCTGCCGATCGAGGGCATCCACCATATCGACCAGCCTTTCTGGTATGCCGAGGGTGGCGATCTCACCTCGGACGAGTTCGGCCTGAAGATGGCCCGCCAGCTCGAAGAGAAGATCGACGAGCTCGGTGAGGACAACGTTGCCGCCTTTATCGCCGAGCCGATCCAGGGCGCGGGTGGCGTCATCGTGCCGCCGGCCACCTACTGGCCGGAAATCGCTCGCATCTGCAAGGCGCGCAACATCCTACTCGTGACCGACGAAGTGATCTGCGGCTTCGGCCGCACCGGCCACTGGTTCGGCCATCAGCATTTCGGCGTTGAGCCTGACCTTGCGCCCATCGCCAAGGGCCTGTCCTCCGGCTACCTGCCGATCGGCGGCGTCATGGTGTCCGACCGCGTCGGCAACGTGCTGGTCGAAGAAGTCGGCGATTTCAACCACGGCTTCACCTATTCCGGCCACCCTGTCTGCGCGGCCGCGGCGCTGGAAAACCTGCGCATCATCGAGGATGAGAAGCTCGTCGAGCGCGTTCACGACGACATCGGCCCCTATCTCGCTGCGGGTCTCAAGTCGCTCGAAGACCTGCCGATTGTCGGCCAGGTCCAGCAGGTCGGCCTGATGGCCGCCGTCCAGCTTGCCGAGGATAAGTCGAGCCGCAAGCGCTTCGAGGACAAGGAAAAGGCCGGCGTCACCGTGCGCAACCATTGCCTGGAAAACGGCCTGGTGCTGCGCGCCACCGGCGACCGCATGCTCTTCTCCCCGCCGCTCGTCATCACCCATGCGGAAGTCGACCAGATGATCGACATCACCCGCAAGGGACTGGAGCACGCCTGGAAGGTGATGACGGCCTGATCGGCCTCATCACGCGATCCGAAGGCCGAGATGCTCGGCCATCGGATTAAAATCCCTGTCGGCATGGAGCAGGCTGTGGCCATGCTCCATGCAATAGGTGCCGATGATGAGATCGGCGGTCTTGCGGATGGTGATGCCTTTTGAGCGAAGAAGGCGGAAATTCGCGGCGGCTTTGATTGCAATGTCGGGAGACAGCATCGGAACGACCTGGAATGGGGCCAGCCGCTTTTGAAGGCTGGCGGCATTCCCGTTGCTCTGAGCGCCTTGCAGAATTTCCAGAAGGACAATATCGCCGAGCAGGATGTCCCTCGCTCGCGATATCGTCTTGAGCCGCATGGATTGCGGTGTGACGATCCCCCGGAATGCCGCAATCCACACCGAGCTATCGACGACGATCATTCGGCAGTGTCATCCCGCAGCGTTTCAGGCGGTCCCCAATCTGTGCGCATTGCATCGAGATCGCCTTCCCAGCCCATTCCCCAAAGCTCTTCCAGAGCCTTGCGGCGACGGCCTTCCTCGACAAGCTCGCGAAGTGCCAGTTCGATGGTTGCCTTCTTTGTCGACAAGCCGCTGAGTTCCATCGCTTCAGCGATCAAGGCATCATCGAGATCGATGTTCGTGCGCACGGCAACCTCGCATGTGTATGAAACACGAAAATCATACACCATGGCGAGGTCGCTTACAATAAAATCACTGAAACGCCGTCTCGAAGAAGCTCCTGAGCTTGCGTGAATGCAGCTTCTCCGTCGGCATGCCTGCGAGCTTCTCCAGCGCCCGGATGCCGATCCGCAGATGCTGGTTCACCTGCGTCCGGTAAAATGCCGTCGCCATGCCGGGCAACTTCAGTTCGCCGTGCAGCGGCTTGTCGGACACGCAGAGCAGGGTGCCGTAGGGCACGCGGAAGCGGAAGCCGTTGGCGGCGATGGTCGCGGATTCCATGTCGAGCGCGATGGCGCGGGACTGGGAGAGGCGTTTGACGGGGCCGCGCTGGTCGCGCAGTTCCCAGTTGCGGTTGTCGATCGTCGCCACGGTGCCGGTGCGCATGATGCGCTTGAGGTCATAGCCCTCAAGGCCCGTCACCTCTTCCACGGCGCTTTCCAGCGCAACCTGCACCTCCGCCAGCGCCGGGATCGGCACCCAGACCGGCAGGTCGTCGTCGAGAACGTGGTCCTCGCGCACATAGGCATGGGCGAGCACGTAGTCGCCGAGCGTTTGGCTGTTCCTGAGGCCTGCGCAATGGCCGAGCATCAGCCAGGCATGCGGACGCAGCACGGCGATGTGATCTGTGATCGTCTTGGCATTGGAGGGGCCGACGCCGATATTGACGAGCGTGATGCCGCCATGGCCCTTCTTCTTGATATGGTAGGCCGGCATCTGCGGCAGGCGGGCGAGCGTCAGATCGGTCTCCGGCTTGTCGGCGCCGGCGGGCGTGACGATGTTGCCGGGCTCGACGAAGGCCGTGTAGCCGTTGCCACCTTCGGCCATCTGCAGGCGTGCCCAGGCGCAGAACTCGTCGACATAGAACTGGTAGTTCGTGAAGAGCACGAAGTTCTGGAAATGGTTGGCGCTCGTCGCCGTATAGTGGCTGAGACGGGCGAGCGAATAATCGATGCGCTGCGCGGTGAACGGCCCGAGCGGCGAGGGCTCGCCGGGACCGGGCTCATAGGCGCCGTTGGCGATTTCGTCGTCGGTGGTGGTGAGGTCCGGCGCGTCGAAGAGATCACGCAATGGCAGCTCGATGCCCTCGGCGATCTCCGCCTCGACATAGGCACCTTCGCCGAAGGCGAAATGCAGCGGGATCGGCGTCGTCGATTCCGATACCACGACGCGAACGCCGTGGTTGCGCATCAGGAGGCCGAGCTGTTCCTTGAGATAGTGCCGGAAGAGCTTCGGACGGGTGATGGTGGTCGTGTAGACGCCGGGCGAGGCGACATAGCCGTATGAGAGCCGGGAATCGACATGGCCGAAGCTGGTCGTCTCGATGGAGACCTGCGGGTAGCAGGCGCGGAACCGCTTGTCGGGCGTACCGTTCTTGCCGAGCGAGACGAAGGCATTCGTCAGAAAGGTCGTGTTGCGGTCGTAAAGGGCCTGAAGGGCATCGACCGCGGCCACCGGATCCTCGAAGGAACGGGGCTCATAGGGCTCGGGCGTTGCGAAGGAAAGGGGCCTGGGGGAGAAGATTCGTTTGCTCATGAATCACTATAAGTGTTGTTGTTTGACAAGCAAACGACAACTTCAGCGCGCCCGCAAGCCTCAGGACCGATCGACATTCAACCCGTGCCGTTTGCAGGCCGGTACGGGCTGAATGTCGATCGGTCCTAGCGCGGGGCTGCCAGAATGATGCCGGCACCGACCAGCGCCAGCGCCGCGCCCGCCGCATCGAAGCGGTCGGGGCGAAGCCCCTCGGCAAGCCAGAGCCAGAGGAGCGAGGCGGCGATATAGACGCCGCCATAGGCCGCATAGGCGCGGCCGGCAAAGGCGCTGTCGACCTGCGTCAGCAGCCAGCCGAAAAGCGCGAGCGAGACCATGCCGGGCACGAGCCACAGAATGGACTTGTCGAGCCGCCACCACGCCCAGAAGGCGAAACATCCGGCGATCTCGGCGAGGGCCGCAAGGGAAAAGACGAGAAGGGATTTCATCCGGGCTCCAGGGACAGGCATTCGGTCTGCGCTCGGCTCGCTCCCGGATTTTACCGAAAGGCTGTGCGCTGGCCTGACCGGTTTAGCACGGACGGCAGAAGGGGAAAGCGTATTCTCAGCTCATCGACTGGCGCTGGAGCGTGACGAAGAGCACGAGGCCTGCGCCCTGCTTTTCGATGCCGAGGCCGCCGGCATTGCTCCAGGCGAGCGCGCCGACCGGGGTGATCAGCATCGCCGAGAGGGCGAGAATGCGCAGGGCCGTGGCGCAGGTATGGGTCAGGGCGGTCGTCATCGCGGCGTGTTCCGGCGTCTTGGGGAAAGGATCAGAGCGAGGCGCGGCACATGTCCGGCGCCATGCAGGCGACGAGCTTGCCCGTGGTGTTGTGCGTGCTGCGGCGGTAGTCGGTTTCGACAGCGGCGGCGAGCATGATCGCGAAAATGGCCATCAGCAGGGTGATGATCGTCAGGCGGCGTGCGAGGATGTCCATGGTGTCGTCCCTCAGTGAAATGTTTCAGTGTGGCCCTTGTCGCATTGCGGGACTGAACGCTCCCTGAGAGGTCGGTTCATCTCCCGTTCAGGAAAGCTGTGATCGCGCCAAAAGGGGGGGCAGGCCGCGCGGAGCGGCGGCAGGCGCGGCGCATGTCCAGAATGCCGTCGCCCATCACGCGAGGCGATTGGCATACACCGAGCGGTTCTGAAGCCCGTGTTCGGCCTGAAAGGCCGCTGTTTTCATCTGGGAATGCAAATCGGCAGCGGCAAGGGCGGAGGGCCTCTGCACAGAGCCGCAGTCGGGCGGGTATACCGGCGCCGGGGCGCCGGCCGGTTTCTTCACCCCTGTCCGTTCAAAGCCGCGACCAGGTCTGCGACTTGCAGAGCACCTTCAGGACGCAGCCCTTCATCTTCAGCGAATTGCCGCTGACCGCGCCGGAGCCGCTATAGGTCTTGTCCGCGGCCGGGTCGGTGATCGAACCGGAATAGTCCACGCCGGCGCCGTCCAGCTTGCCGATGCGCTTGCCGGCGAATTTCCCGGTTTTCAATGTGATGCAGAAGCTGCCGCCGCATTTGGCGATTGCCGCGGTCTCGCCGCTGGCGGTCTTCCAGTTGCCCTCGATCGGCTCGGCGGCGAGGGCCGTGCCGGGAACGGCGAGCAATGCCGCGGCGATCCATGTCTTCAGGTTCATGTGCTTCCTCCTCCAGAATGCGGTGGGAATATTGTCTTACGCGAACGTAAAAGTAAACATGCTGGAAAGGCGGATTCGTGCGCGGTCTTTGATGCTGGCGGTGTGGAAAAATGCGCCCTGGAAAAATCCGACCGGTTTGCGTGGTTAGCGAAAGGTTGAAATCGGCGGTTGAACAATCGGTAAATTTTGAAGCAAATGCCGCGGTTTCCAGCGCTTTCGATGTTTAACGAAAACCCAATTTTACCAAGCGTTTGGACTTTGTTTGTCTCAAATTAAGCATGCATTTTAAGCGCATTTTGAAAGGCCCGCGGCATAGTGGAGCCATAAGACGAGCAGGGAAAACCCGCCGGCAAAACTCTGACGGAAGACCAAGGCCGCACAAGACGGCAGGCGCCGGAAGAGGCCCGAAAGGGCAGGTAAAACAGGACAATACGAGCAGAAAACCAGGTAGACAGGGACAATCGAAATGGCACGCTTTGACTTTCAGAACACCGAAACGGCCGCCATGACGGGCGGCGAGAACCGCGCCGAAATCTTCTGCGACATGGGCCTCATGTATGCCACCGGCCGCGGCTGCGCCGTCGATGTGGTACAGGCGCACAAATGGCTCAACATCGCCGCTATCAAGGGTTGCGAACGCGCCGCGGAGCTGCGCGCCGACCTTGCCGCGACGATGACGAAGACCGACCTCGCCCTGGCGCTGCGCGCCGCCCGCGAGTGGATGACAGTTCATTGACAGGCGACTGGCGAACAGGGAGCAGCGAATAGGCAAGCGTCAAGAAGACCGTGGAAACGGCAACGCCCCAATTTGCTATTCACTGTTCGCTATTTGCTTCAAAACCTGCGGCAACGCTTCCTCGAGCAACGCCATATCGTTTTCCGGCCCGACGCTGATGCGGATGCATCGGTTGAGAGGGGCAACGCCCGGCATGCGGATGAAGACGCCATGTTCCATCAGACCATCGACAATGGCCCGGGCGTGGGTGCCGTCCCGGCGGCAATCGATGGTGACGAAATTGGTGGCGGAGGCGAGGGGAGAGAGGCCGTTGGACCGCGCGATCTGCGAGATGCGTTCGCGGGACGCGGCGATACGGGCGATGACGTCCGCAAGGTAGGCCTGATCCTTCAGCGCGGCGAGTGCCGCCTCGATCGAAATCCGGGCCATGCCGAAATGATTTCGGATCTTGTCGAAGGCCTGCGCATTGCCGAGCGTGCCGATCGCGTAGCCGATCCGCGCGCCGGCAAGGCCGTAGGCCTTTGAGAACGTGCGCATGCGCAGGATGTTCGGCTGGCCGATCAGTGCACTGATCGCCGGAATGGTGCCCATCGGTGCCGTCTCGCCATAGGCTTCGTCGAGAATGAGCAGCGTCGTTTCCGGCAGCGCCCGCGCGAAGGAGACGACGCTGTCGGCGTCCCACCAGCTTCCCATCGGATTGTCCGGATTGGCGAAATAGACCAGCGGCGCGTTTTCCCGCTGCACGGCTTCGAGCAGGCCGTCGAGGTCCTCCCGGTCGTTGACATAGGGCACGGTGACGAGCCGCCCGCCGAACCCGTTCACATGATAGTTAAAGGTGGGATAGCCGCCGAGCGAGGTGACGACCGGCGTGCCCGGCTCGATGACCAGCCGTGCGATCTCGCCGAGCAGCCCGTCGATGCCGCCGCCGATGGCGATGTTGTCGCGCGAAATGCCGTGATGCAGGGCAAGCGCCTCCCGCAGCTCGAAATTCTCCGGGTCGGCATACATCCAGGTGGTGCCGGCGGCGGCGCTCATCGCCTCCAGCACGGACGGTGCCGGGCCGAAGCCGCTCTCGTTGGCGCCGATGCGGGCGCGCACGGCAAGGCCGCGGTTGCGCTCGATGGCTTCCGGCCCGACGAAGGGCACCGTTGCGGGCAGGGACTGGGCGAGGGCGGTGAAGCGGGAGAATGCGGACATGGGACCTGCTGGGATCGATCGACACGGATGCGGGAGGCCGCTGCCGATGCGCCGCAAGACCACGCCGCCGGAATCGGTTTCCCGGCGGCAGCCTAGCCAATAATGCGGGGCGGGGAAACGCTCAGTTGGCTGCCGAGCCGATGCCGGCCTTCTTCTCCACGCCTGTCATGTAACGCCGCTCCGGCTGCTTGAGGCGGCCGGTAATGCCGCCGGTGAAGTAATCCGACCGCACGATCATGCGCAGGAGTTCTTCGTCGATCTCCTTGATGAACTGCACGCCGATGCGGTTGTCGTTGCGGTAGACTTCCGCGCAGCCGATGCGTGAGGTGACACCGACGATGGAAAGGTAATAGTGCAGCGGCAGGCCGATCGTCGTGTTGACGATGAAACTCGCGCCGCCGAGTGATATGTCGATCAGCTTGCATGTGCGTGTCTTGGGCGCCATCAGGTCGAAACCGACCGTCATCAGCATGCCTTGCCGGTTGACCGCGAACCGTTCCCATTTCCGTTCGTAGAGGCCTGCGCCTATGCGCTGCTTTGCGTCGTCACTCATTGCCGCTTTCTCCCAAAGAGGACGTCATGTCCGACAGAGACGGGCAGAGTGTCGCAGGCGATTATTTTGTTTCGTTAAAACAAATGCTTAAAAGTTTAAGTGTTCCGCTTTTCGGCACAGCCGCCGCTCAGGCGTCGTGGTCCTGGGGCGTCCGGCCGAGCACGAGGTCGAGAAAATCCGCATCGAGGAACATGTTGAAGCGCACCACCAGCTCCTCGCCGTCGCGCTTGAACTCCGTGCAGGGGATCTCGTCGCGGATGCCGTGGATCTCCAGATAGAAGTTCTCCGGCAGGGTCAGCGCCTTGTTGATCGAAAGCACCGCGCCGGCGCTGGAAATGCTGCGGATGAGGCAGGTGTAACGCATCGCCGTGCTGAGGTGATGGCCGATCGGCGTGACGAAGCCCGGCCTGTCGATGCGATACTGGACGAAGCTGCGCTTGGGGTGGCGCAGGCGAAGCTGGTCGTGGATGTGTTCGAGGGGCATGGCTCCCTCCCGCTCCTGTGGCTCGTGACCGAGTGTACCGAAACGGGATGGACAAAACGTGAAGACGGCCGCTTGCATTCGAGCAAGCGGCCGTCGGAGCCGGAAAAGCCGGAATGGCTTACTGGAAGGCCTGGAGACCCGTCTGGGCACGGCCGAGGATGAGGGCGTGGATGTCGTGGGTGCCCTCGTAGGTGTTGACCGCCTCGAGGTTCATGACGTGGCGGATGACGCCGTATTCGTCCGAAACGCCGTTGCCGCCGTGCATGTCGCGCGCGACGCGGGCGATGTCGAGCGCCTTGCCGCAATTGTTGCGCTTCATCAGCGAGATGAGTTCGGCCGGGGCGCGGTGCTCGTCGAAGAGGCGGCCGAGGCGAAGCGCGCCCTGCAGGCCGAGAGCGATCTCGGTCTCCATGTCGGCGAGCTTCTTCTGGATGAGCTGGGTGGCGGCGAGCGGCTTGCCGAACTGCTTGCGGTCGAGCGTGTACTGGCGCGCGGCATGCCAGCAGAATTCGGCGGCGCCCATGGCGCCCCAGGCGATACCGTAGCGGGCACGGTTGAGGCAACCGAAGGGACCGGCAAGGCCGGCGACCTCGGGCAGCAGGTTTTCCTCGGGCACGAAGACGTCCTGCATCATGATCATGCCCGTCGCCGAGGCGCGCAGCGAGAACTTGCCCTCGATCTTCGGCGTCTCGAAGCCCTTCATGCCGCGCTCCAGCACGAAGCCCTTGATCTTGTTGTCATGCGCGTCGGACTTCGCCCAGACGACGGCGACATCGGCGATCGGCGAATTGGTGATCCAGTTCTTGGCACCCGAGATGAGGTAACCGCCGTCGACCTTCTTGGCGCGGGTGATCATGGAGGAGGGGTCCGAGCCGTGGTCGGGCTCGGTGAGGCCGAAGCAGCCGACCCATTCGCCGGAGGCGAGCTTCGGCAGGTACTTCTTGCGGGTCTCTTCCGTGCCAAAGGCGAAGATCGGATGCATGACGAGCGAGGACTGCACGGACATGGCCGAGCGGTAGCCCGAATCGACGCGCTCGACTTCGCGCGCGACGAGGCCGTAGGAGACGTAGTTGGCGCCGACGCCGCCATATTCTTCCGGAACCGTCGGGCCGAGCAGGCCGAGTTCGCCCATCTCGCTCATGATCTCGCGGTGGAAGATCTCGTGGCGGTTGGCTTCGGTGACGCGCGAAGCGAGCTTGTCCTGGCAATAGGCGCGGGCCGTGTCGCGGATCATGCGCTCTTCGTCGGTGAGCTGGTCCTCCAGGAGGAAGGGGTCTGCCCAGTCGAAGGGCGCCATCTTGGCGCGGGCCTGCTGTGGGGTGGCGCTGTGATGCTCGCTCATGGATGTCCTCCTGTCGCGGTTTTGTCGTTGCAGAAGTGCTACATCAGCTTGCCCCTCTCCGAAAGGCCGGGAACGAACCGGATCGGCAAACGCTTTGGCTATTTATGAATGCCCTCATGAGCCTGGAGAATGAGCCGTCCCCCGCATTTTTCCCGTTTTGCCTTGATCCTGCCGCGCCGGATGAGCAAGTAACCTGACGATGAGCAATTCCACGAAAGAGAGGCCAAGCATGCGGGACCGCTTCAAGCGATCGGTCGAACGGCTGCTGCCGACCGAAGCGCGGCTGGGTGACCTGTTCTGGCCGTTCCAGCGCAGTCCGGAGCGCAAGGCGCCCGCCACCCGTCGCCGTCCGGCCGGCTCCTCCGGGCTCGTCGAAGTCACCGGCTTCGGCAGCAATCCGGGTTGCCTTCTGATGTTCGAGCATATTCCGGAGGGGCTTCCGGCCGGCCGGCCGCTCGTTCTGGTGCTGCACGGCTGCCGGCAGGATGCCGAAAGTTATGATCGGGCAGCCGGCTGGGCGTCGCTTGCCGAAGAGCGCGGCTTTTCGGTCGTCTATGCCCAGCAGCGCGAGGCGAACAACCCGCGGCTCTGTTTCACCTGGTTCCGGCCGAGCGAGGTGACGCGCGACCGCGGCGAGCTGATGTCGATCCGCCAGATGGTGGCCCATACGGCCGAACGCGCGACAAGCGATCCGGAGCGCATCTTCATCACCGGTCTTTCCGCCGGCGGCGCGATGACGGCGGCGATGCTCGCCAACTATCCCGAGCTCTTTGCCGGCGGTGCGATCATCGCCGGACTGCCCTTCGGTGCCGCGCGCGACGCCACCCGCGCCTTCGACGCCATGGGCGAGGCGCCGGAAAGGAGCCCGCGCGAATGGAGCGATCTGGTGCGTGCCGTCTCCCCGCGCATGGCGCGCAAGCCGGCCATCTCGATCTGGCACGGCACGGCGGACGAAACCGTCGCGCTGTCGAACGGCCTCGCGCTGGTCGAGCAATGGCGCGACCTCTACCGCCTGCCGAAGGAGGCCTTCGTGGAAAAGCGCATGAAGGGCCGTCGCACGCGCATCTGGCCCGACAAGGAGGGCAAGCCGCTCGTCACCTTCCACGAGATCGACGGCATGGGGCACGGCACGCCGGTGGAGCGCGGCGAGGGCGGCGGTTACGCCGCTGCCATCGAACCCTTCATGCTGGAAACCGGCTTTTCCTCGACGCTGGAGATTGCGAAAGCCTGGGGCCTGACGCGCAAGTGGAAGCGGTAGGCGGCACCTACGCCAGCAGCCACTCGTGCTCCTTGGCGTTGTGGAACTTCCACACGCGCTTCGGCCCGGCCATCACGTTGAGATAATAGAGGTCATAGCCGTGGATGGTGGCGCAGGGATGGTAGCCTTTCGGCACCAGCGTCACGTCGCCATCCTCCACCGCCATCGCCACGTCGAGCGAACGGTCGTCCGTATAGACGCGCTGGAACGCGAAACCCTGCGGCGGGTTGAGGCGGTGGTAATAGGTTTCCTCCAGGAAGCTTTCGTGCGGAAGATTGTCCTGGTCGTGCTTGTGCGAAGGGTAGGACGAGGTGTTGCCGCTCGGCGTGATCACCTCCACGACGAGCAGCGAATGGGCCGAATTGTCGTCTTCCGGCATAATGTTGTGGACATGCCTGACATTCGAGCCCTTGCCGCGGCTGACCTTTGGATGCGTGCCCGGCGGAATGGCCTTGGCCTTGTGGTTGCCGCCGCCCGGGGCCGAGCAGACGGCAAGTTCGAGATCCGTTTCCGCCGTCACCGACCAGTTGGAATCTGCCGGGATGTAGAGTGCATGCGGCGCGCCCTCGAACGGGCTCGTGCGCTCGCCGAGGATGCCGAAATCCTGGCCCGCCGCCGTCGCCTTGCCCTTGCCGGATATCCACACGAGGCAGACCTCGCGGCTTCCCGTCTCGGCGGCCAGGATTTCACCCGGCTTCATGCGGTGCACGTCGAAGCCGACATAGGTCCAGCCGGCGCTTTCGGGTGTCACATGGCTGACGCGGCCATGGTAGCCTTCGGGTTTGATGAGCAGGGTCGACATGGGCTTCTTCCTTTCAGTCGGCATCGGGGGAAGGGTTATCCTTTCGGAAACCCTTCCGTCTCCACGGTATAACCTGCCGCCGTCATGACGCGCATCAATTCCGCGTACCCGACCTCGGCCATATTCTGCGGCGGTGCCGTGCGCGGGTCCTGCTCGGCTTCGACGACGAACCAGCCTTCATAACCATAGTCGGCGAAACGCTGCACGATGGCGCCGAAATCGAGCGAGCCGTCGCCCGGAACGGTGAAGGCGCCCAGCGCCACGGCATCGAGGAAGGACTGTTTCGTGCGGTCGAGCCCGTCGACGACGGAACGGCGGATATCCTTGACATGCACATGGTTGATGCGGGCATGGTGGTTGTCGATGGCGCGCAGCACATCGCCGCCGGCAAAGGCGAGATGGCCGGCATCGAGCAGCAGCGGAATGCCTTCGCCCGAATTCTTCATGAAGGCGTCGAGTTCCGGTTCGGTCTCGACGACGGCGGCCATGTGGTGGTGATAGGACAGCGGCATGCCCTGGTCAGCGCACCATTCGCCGAATTCGGTGAGGCGGCGGCCATAGGCCTTCATCTCGTCGTCGGAGAGTTTTGGCTTGGTGGCGAGCGGCTTGGAGCGGTCGCCCTGGATGGAGCGGCCGACTTCGCCATAGACGATGCAGGGCGCATTGACCGCTTTGAACAGGTCGATCATCGGCAGGATGCGATCCTTGTTGGCCGAAAGCGCCTCGTCGACCAGCGTGCCGGAGAACCAGCCGCCGCACAGCGTCACGTCGGCCGCACGCAGGATGGGCAGCATGACGGCCGGGTCCTCGGGGAAGCGGCGGCCCTTCTCCATGCCCGTGAAGCCGGCGCTGCGCGACTGCCGCAGGCATTCTTCCAGGGATACGTCGTCGCTGAGCTCCGGAAGGTCGTCGTTCCACCAGGCGATGGGCGACATGCCGAGTTTGGCTTTCATTATCGTCTCCTTGCAGGAGGCAACGGCCTCCCTTGTCCTTGTTGCTCCCTCCCTCGCTTCGGTCATCCCCGGATTTGACCCGAGGATGACCGAAGCGAGGGAGGGCGTTGTCTGTCCTATCCGATCCGCTGGGCTTCGAGCGCCTTCACATAGGCCTCGCGTGCAGTGTTGACCTCGTCGCGCGCGCTCACCTCGGGAACCGCGACATCCCACCAGTGGCCGCCGTCCTTTGTGGTGATCAGCGGGTCGGTGTCGATGACGATGACGGAGGTGCGGTCGTTGCCCTTGCTTTGCTGGATGGCCGTCTCGAGATCGGCGATGGAGGAGACCTTGACGGCGACCGCGCCCATGCTTTCGGCATGCGCCCGGAAGTCGATATCCGGCATCATCTCGATCATCGAGTCCTTCAGGAGGTTGTTGAAGTTCGCGCCGCCGGTCGCCATCTGCAGCCGGTTGATGCAGCCATAGCCGCGGTTGTCGAGTACGACGATCGTCAGTTTCTGGCCGAGCATGATGGAGGTCGACAGCTCGGAGTTCATCATCATGTAGGAGCCGTCGCCGACCATGACGACGACATCGGCCTCCGGCCGTGCCAGCTTGACGCCGAGGCCGCCGGCAATCTCGTAGCCCATGCAGGAGAAGCCGTATTCCATGTGGTAGCCGCCCGGTTTCACGGCCTGCCACAGCTTGTGCAATTCGCCCGGCAGGCCGCCGGCCGCGCAGACGAGAACCGAATTCTCCCCGCCGATCGACCGCTGCACCGCGCCGATGACCTGCGCATCGGAGGGCAGGGCCGCATTGGTGGCGGCGGTTGCCCGGTTGGCGGCGGCCATCCATTCCGCCTTGCGGGATTTTGCGGCCGCCTCCACCGCTGCCGGGGCCTTCCAGCCGCCGAGCGCCTCGGAGAGCAGCGTTAGGCCCTCGCGCGCATCGGCGACGAGCGGCTGGCTGTTGTGCTTGGCGGCGTCGAAGGCGGTGGTGTTGAGGCCGATCATCGTCACGGCATCGTTCTTGAACAGCGCCCAGGAGCCGGTGGTGAAGTCCTGCATACGGGTGCCGACGGCGAGGATGACGTCCGCCTCTTCGGCAAAGGCATTGGCGGCCGAGGTGCCGGTGACGCCGACCGAACCCATGCAGAGCGGATGGTCGTCCGGCAGCGCCGACTTGCCAGCTTGGGTGACGGCGACCGGAATGCCGTGCATGCCGGCAAAGGCCTTCAGCTCGGCGGTCGCCTGCGAATAGAGCACACCGCCGCCGGCGATGATCAGCGGCTTTTCCGCCTTGCGCAGCGTGGCGATGGCGGCGGCTAGCTCGTCGCTGTCCGGTCGCGGCCGGCGCTGCGTCCAGACCTTCTGCGCAAAGAGGCTTGCCGGATAGTCATAGGCTTCGGCCTGCACGTCCTGGCAGAGCGAAAGCGTCACCGGGCCGCAATCGACCGGATCGGTGAGGACCTGCATGGTGCGCTTCAGCGCGGGGATGATCTGCTCCGGCCGGGTGATGCGGTCGAAATAGCGCGAGACGCAGCGGAAGGCATCGTTGACGGAGACGGTGCCGTCGCCGAAGTTCTCGATCTGCTGGAGGACGGGATCGGGAATGCGGTTGGCGAAGACATCGCCGGGCAGGAACAGAACCGGCAGGCGGTTGACATGGGCGACGCCGGCAGCGGTGATCATGTTCAGGGCGCCGGGACCGATCGAGGTCGTGCAGGCCATGAAGCGCTGGCGGAAGCTCGCCTTGGCGAAGGCGACCGCGGCATGCGCCATGCCCTGTTCGTTGTGGGCGCGCAGCGTCGGCAGGTCTTCGCGCACCTGGTACAGCGCCTCGCCCATGCCGGCGACGTTGCCGTGGCCGAAAATGCCCCAGACGCCGGCGAAGATCGGTACCGTCTTGCCGTCCACGACCGTCATCTGCGCCTTCAGGAAATGTGCGATGGCCTGCGCCATCGTCAGCCGGATCGTCTTTGCCATGGTGTTCCTCCCGAATTCTCTTGCTTGCCGCAATCCCTGACCGGGCGAACCGCCTCGGGTCTTCCGGGATTGCCCTGTCTTTAAAGGCCGCGGGTCCGCAGCCAGGCGTCGGTCAGCGCGCGGAAGCGGTCGGCCATATCCGACACCGCCGCCTCGTCGTCGATCTTTCCCGCCATCCAGGCGCGGGCGGCATCGACGAAGATCGTGCGGCCGACGGCAAAACCCTTGACGGCCGGCGCCACCTTGGTCGCCTCGAAGGCCTTCACCAGCTCTTCCGTCGGCGCCTCGAGACCGAGCAGCACGATGCCGCGGCAATAGCTGTCGTTTTCGGCGATGACGGTCTCGATGTTCTCCCAGGCGCGGCTGGACGCCTGCGGTTCCAGCTTCCACCAGTCCGGCTTGATGCCGAGATCGTAGAGCTCCTGCATCGCCCTCGACACTGTATCATCCTTGAGCGGCCCGTTCTTGCCCGCGATGATCTCGATCAACAGTTCACGCCCGACGCGGCGCGCGGCTTCGAAAAGCGTGCGCAGCTTCTCCTGCTGTTCCGTCTTGAGCGCGGCCGGATCGTCGGGATGATAGAAGCACAGGCACTTGATGCAATGGTCGAGCGGCCATTCGACGAGCTGCGAGCCGATATCCTGGCTGAACTCGAAGCGCAGCGGCTTGGAGCCCGGCAGTTCCACCGGCCGGCCGAGCCACGAGAAGTTCTGGGTCGCCGCGTCGAAGAAGGCGTCGCGGCCGAAGCGCTCGTCGATCAGCATGCCGTAGCCGGGGCGGCCGTCGGCGACCCGTGCGGCGGCCTGGACGGTCAGGCGCTTGAATTCGGAAATCTTCTCGTGCGGCACGCCGAGTTCGTCGGCGACGTCGACGAGCTGCATGCGATGGTCGCAGGCAAGCGCCATCAGCAGCGGTATGTCGTCCTGCTTGCGGTTGGTCGCCCAGTGGATGTGGTTGATCGCCTCGTCCTTGCGCAGCGCCCGGTGTTTGCTGCCGTTTTCCAGGAAGTAGGTCAGCTCATCCCAGCTTGGATATTCCGGCGAGCAGAGCAGGCGCGAGACGGCAAAGGCACCGCAGGCATTGGCCCAGGTGGCGGAGGTCTTGTGATCCTCGCCCTTCAGCCAGCCGCGCAGGAAGCCCGACATGAAGGCATCGCCCGCGCCGAGCACGTTGTAGACCTCGATGGGAAAACCCTGGCCGACGATGCCGTCCTCCAGATCGTCGGAGATCGGGCCGTCATAGACGATGCAGCCCATGGCGCCGCGCTTCAGCACGATCGTCGCGGCCGAGACGGCACGGATGGCTTTCAGTGACGAAAGCACGTCGTCGGCGCCCGACGCGATCATGATCTCTTCCTCGGTGCCGACGATGAGATCGCAATCCGGCAGCACGGATTTCATGATGGCGGAGACACGATCGGACTTCACATAGCGCTCGAAGCCTTCTGCATGGCCGGCAAGGCCCCAGAGGTTCGGGCGGTAGTCGATGTCGAAGATGACCTTGCCGCCGCTCTCCTTGGCGATGCGGATCGCCTTGCGCTGGGCAGCCTCGGTGTTGGGGCGGGAAAAATGCGTGCCCGAAACGAGAACCGCGCGGGAGGAGCGTACGAAGGCTTCGTCGACGTCGCCCTCGTCGAGGGCCATGTCGGCACAGTCGGTGCGCACGAAGATCATCGGCGAGACGCCTTCGGCCTCGATGGCGAGCAGCACGAGCGCCGTCAGCCGCGCCTTGTCGGTCTTGATGCCACCGACATCGACGCCTTCGCGGGCGGACTGTTCGCGGATGAAGCGGCCCATCTGCTCGTCGCCGACGCGGGTGATGAGTGCGGACTTTAGGCCGAGGCGGGCAGTGCCGATGGCGATGTTGGCAGGGCAGCCGCCGACGGATTTGGCGAAGGAGGCGGTA
This sequence comes from Shinella sp. JR1-6, assembly GCF_004284735.1. Lineage (NCBI taxonomy): Bacteria > Pseudomonadati > Pseudomonadota > Alphaproteobacteria > Hyphomicrobiales > Rhizobiaceae > Shinella > Shinella sp. JR1-6. The sequence continues at coordinate 203,238 of NZ_SHMI01000003.1, forward strand.
TCCTCCAGGCGCGTGCCGAGCTGCTGGCCGTAGAGATCGACGGACGAGCGGCCGATCGTGATGACGTCGAGCGTCTTGTCCTGGCCCTGGTCGCGGTCAGTGTGCGGCATGTCTTCCTCCCGGTCTCGCGGCGCCGTCATTCGGAGTGCGGCGGTCCGTGAAGAAAATGAAACATGAATTCCATTATTATGTCAATTCGGAATATTCATTCCGTTTCCATTCTGCAGCATTTCACTTCGAGGATCGCATGAGGCTGCGCCGCTTCTCGGCAATGGCGACCGGCAGCGCCATGGCAAGCGCCATGGAGGCCGAGAGCGAACGGAAGCCGGCATAGTCCGCCTCGGAAACCTCGAACCAGTGGGTGGCCGACGCGGCGAGGGGGGAGAAGACCGAGTCGGTGATGGCGACGATCGGCACGCCACGGGCGGCCAGTTCCTGTGCCTGCGTCAGGCTTTCGGCGGCATAGGGGGCGAAGCTCGCGGCGATCACCGCATCCTTGCCGGTAGCGAATTGCGCCATCTCGGCATCGATGCCGTTCGGCGAGGCGATGATCTGATGGCGGATGCCGAGCTTGCCGAGAGCATAGGCGATATGCGCCGTCAGCGGATAGGAGCGGCGCTTGGCAACGAGATAGATTGTCTCGGCCCGCGCCAGGAGATCGACCGATCTCGAAAAGGTTTCGCCGTCGATGGTGCTGGCAAGCCGCGCGACGGACTGGCTGGCGGCGGTCAGGAAGCCGGAAAGCAGCTCCGTGTCGCTGTTGGATGCCGGCCCCGCCTCGAGAGAGAGCAGGCGCTCTTCGTAGGAGAGCGTACGGTCTCGCAGCCGGGCGCGAAAGACGTTCTGCAGGTCGGAAAAGCCTTCATAGCCGAGATGGTGGGCGAGACGTACCAGCGTGGAAGGTTGCACGTCGGCCGCCGTCGCGATGCTTGCCGCAGTGCCGAAGGCCATCTCGTCCGGGTTGGAAAGCGCATAGGCCGCCACCTGCGCCAGGCGCTTGGGCATGCTCACCTTGCGCTCGATGATGACGCTGCGCAGGCTGTCGAAATCGCGCGGTACACGCGCAAGGGCCGCTTCGGTGCTGTTCATGGTTCTATCCTCCCTCGTGCGGCCATTCTGCGACAAACGAAATAAATATTCCATATTTTTAGAAAAGATAGTTTTCGTTCCAAATCTTTCCCGCTATGCATGGAGCCGAAGACGCCATGCGGCGAGATATAGAGCAAATCCGGCGCGAATGCGTAACGGTTTTGCGGCCGCATTCGCGTGGAAAGGCAACCCTGGCAGGTGGAGGAGACGGCATGAAGGCCTTGGGAATAGGACTGATCGGTACCGGCTACATGGGCAAGTGCCATGCGCTCGCCTGGAACAATGTCAGCGCGGTCTTCGGCGATGTTGAGCGCCCGCGTCTCGTGCATCTGGCGGAAGCCAATGCGGAGCTTGCCGCCAGCCGCGCCCGCGAATTCGGCTTTGCGAAATCCACTGCCGACTGGCGCGCGCTGCTTGCCGATCCCGACGTCGACGTGATCTCGGTGACGACGCCGAACCAGTTCCACGCAGAGATGGCGATCGCCGCGCTGGAAGCGGGAAAACACGTCTGGTGCGAAAAGCCGATGGCGCCGGCGCTGGCCGATGCCGAGCGCATGCTTGCCGCCCAGCGTTCTTCCGGCAAGGTCGCGGTCATGGGCTACAACTATATCCAGAACCCGGTCCTGCGGCACATCCGCTCGCTCATCGACGAGGGCGTGATCGGCACGGTGAACCATGTCCGCGTCGAGATGGACGAGGATTTCATGGCGGATCCCGAGGCGCCGTTCTACTGGAAAAGCGAGGCTTCGTCCGGGTATGGCGCGCTCGACGATTTTTCCGTGCACCCGCTTTCGCTGCTCTGGAGCCTGTTCGGCCATGTCGAGGCGGTGATCGCCTCGCTGGCAAAGCCCTATGCCGACCGTCCGCTCAAGGAGGGCGGCCGCCGCGCCGTGGAGAACCACGATATCGCCAGCGTGCTGATGCGCCTTCCCGGCGGCATTTCCGGCGTGCTGATGGCCAACCGCTCGGCCTGGGGACGCAAGGGCCGCATCGCGCTGCAGATCTACGGTTCGAAGGGGTCGATCCTTTTCGACCAGGAGCGCATGAACGAGTTCCAGCTCTATACGGTGGACGGTCGTGCCACCGAGCAGGGCTTTTCCACAATCCTGACGGCCCCGCACCACAAGCCCTATGACCGGTTCATTCCGGCCCCCGGCCATGGCCTTGGCTTCAACGATCTCAAGATCATCGAGTGCCGCGAGCTGGTTGCCGCCATCGCGGGCATGGCCTCGCATTCCATCGACTTCAACCACGGCCTGCGCATCGAGAAGTCGGTGCATGCCATGGCGCAATCTTTCCGCGAAAGCCGCTGGGTCGAGATCGCCGCAGCGTGACCTTTCGGCGGCCGGACCAAAAAAATCCGGCCGCCCGCACATTGAAACGGTGGGGGCCATACGTAATACTCTCGGCAATAATGCCGGAGGGAAGGGCATGAGAAAGCAAATACAGAGACGCTGGGCGCCGGTCCTCTTCGTCTCGATTGCTGTCGTCGTTTTCAACGCGAACGCCGCAGAGGCGAAGCGCGTTGCACTGCTGATAGGCAATCAGAAATACGAAGAGACCGCCCAGCTCAACAATCCTGCGAACGATGTGGAGCTGATGCGCGCCTCGTTCGAGAGCGCAGGCTTCGATTACGTCAAGACCGTTCTGGATCTCGACCGCTCCGCCATGGTGAAGGCGCTGCGCGAGTTCGAGGACGAGTCCGTCGATGCGGACATGGCCGTGGTCTACTACTCCGGCCACGCCATGGAGATGAACGGGATCAACTACCTGATCCCCGTCGATGCAGCGCTGAAGAGCGACCGCGACGTCGAGGACGAGAGCGTCGCCATCGACCGCGTGCAGCGCTCGCTGGAGGGCGCCAAGAAGCTCAAGCTCTTCATCCTCGATGCTTGCCGCAACAATCCGTTCTCCGCCTCGATGACGCGCTCGATCGGCACCCGCGCCGTCACGCGCGGCCTTGCCCGGGTCGAGCCCGAATCGGCCGACACGCTGATCGCCTTCGCCTCCAAGGCCGGCACGGTGGCGCTGGACGGCGAGGGCAAGAACAGCCCGTTTGCCACCGCGCTTTCGAAATACCTGACGGAACCGGGCCTCGACGTGCGCATCGCGCTCGGCAAGGTGCGCGACGAGGTGGTGGAAGCCACCAACCGCGAGCAGGAACCCTTCGTCTATGGTTCTCTCGGCGGCGCGCAGATCTTCCTGAACATCAAGGAAGTGAACATCAACGTCACCAACAGCGGCAACACGCAGGAGATCTCGCCCAACGGCCAGTCCGAAGCGGCTGCCGACTGGCAGAACATCCGCGACCTCGCCGACGAAGACCTGATCAACGCCTTCATCGAAAAGCACGGCAAGGATCCGGTCTACAAGATGCTGGCGGAAAAGAAGCTCGCCAGCCTCAAGGAGGCCACCCAGAACGATGGGCAGGATGCGGCCGGCATCGCATGGGAGGCCCTGAAGGAATCAACGGACGCGGCCGCCCTGCAGCGCTTCATCGAGCGCTATCCCGATAGCCGCCATCGCAGCGACGCCGAAACGCTGATTGCCGCGCTGGAGCCCAAAAAAGGCCTGAGCGTCAACGTGGCCGGCAAGGAAACACCCGCCTCGCGCGACTGTTTCCTTCTTGCCGGCGAGCCGCAGTCGCTGCCCGGCTTCATGGGTGTCAACTTCCTGAAGATCGATGCCAAGCGGGCACTCGCCGCCTGCGCGCAGGCCGTCAACGAGAACCCGTCCGACGGCATGCTCGTCAACCTGCTCGGCCGCGCGCATGACGCCGACCGCAACTATGTCGAAGCCCGCCGCAACTACGAGAAGGCGATCGAGCTCGGCAACATGTATGCCCTGACGAACCTCGCCTGGTTCTCGGTCTACGGCACGGATGGCCCGGTCGATGTCGCCAAGGGCCTGTCGATGTTCGAAAAGGCTTCGACGGCCGGCAATTCCTATGCCCAGGCGTCGCTCGGCTGGCTCTACCGCGAAGGTTATGGCGGCACCCGCCAGGACTATAACGAGGCGGTGAAGTGGTACCAGCAGTCGGCCAACCAGGGCTATGCCAACGCCATGGCCACCATGGGCTGGTTCTACCGCGAGGGCCTCGGCGTCTCGCAGGATTACGTCCAGTCGCTCAACTGGTATCGCAAGGCGGCGGACGCCGGCGACGCCAACGCCATGTCCTCGCTCGGCTGGGCCTACCAGAACGGCCTCGGCACGTCGCAGGACTATGCCGAAGCCAAGGTCTGGTACGAGAAGGCCGCCAATATCGGCGATTCCTACTCGATGGCCTCGCTCGCCTGGCTCTATGACGTCGGCAACGGCGTGAAGCAGGACTATGTCGAAGCCCGCTACTGGTATGAAAAGGCCGCCAATGCCGGCAGCGCCTATGCCATGGGCAACCTGTCTCGCCTCTACGACCAGGGCCTCGGCACACCGGCCGATGCCAAGGAGGCCGTCCGCTGGGCCGCTGCCTCGGTCGAAAGCGGCGACGCCAACAAGCTGAAGGAGCTGAAGGACAACCCGGGCAACTTCACGGTCGCCTTCCGCAAGGAAATGCAGAACCTCCTGAAGGAGCGCGGCTACTACAGCGGTTCCTCCGATGGTGAGTTCGGCGCCGCGACGCTCGCTGCCATCGACAAGCTGGCCACCGGCCGCAACGACAGCAGCTCGCTGACGAACACCAACACGACCACCACCGACAACAGCCAGTCGACGGTGACCCTCAGCGGTTCGGACGCCGACCAGTGCTATGAACTTGCCGGCGAACCGAACCTGCGCCCGGGCTTCCTCGGAAAGCTCTTCGCACAGATCGACTACGGCCGTGCGATTCCGGTCTGCGAGGCGGCGCTCAATGCCTCCCCGTCGGACAACTCGATCCGCAACATGCTGGGTCGTGCCCACGACGCGGCAAAGAACTTCCCGAAGGCGCGCGAGCACTACCAGAAGGCTGCCGACGAGGGGAACCTCTATGCGCTGACCAATCTTGCCTGGTATTCGATCTACGGCACGGACGGCCCGGTCGACATGGCCAAGGGCACGCGCATGTTCGAGCAGGCCTCGAATGCCGGCAACCCCTATGCCCAGGCCTCGCTCGGCTGGCTCTACCGCGAAGGCTACAACGGCACGCGCAAGGACTATGAAGAGGCCATCAAGTGGTATCGCAAGGCGGCCGAACAGGGTTATGCCAATGCACAGGCCACCATGGGCTGGTTCTACCGCGAAGGCCTCGGTACGGCGCGCGACTACAACGCTTCGCTCGACTGGTACGTGAAGGGTGCCGAGGGCGGTGACGTCAACGCGATGTCTTCCGTCGGTTATGCCTATCAGTCCGGCCTCGGCGTCGCGGTCGACTATGCCGAGGCGCGCAAGTGGTACGAGAAGGCCGCGGCCTTCAACGACTACTATTCGATGGCCTCGATCGGCTGGCTCTACGACGTCGGCAACGGCGTGAAGCAGGACTACGTCCAGGCACGCGACTGGTACGAGAAGGCGGCCAATGGCGGCAACACCTATGCCATGGGCAATCTCTCCCGCCTCTACGACCAGGGCCTCGGCACCCGCGCCAACGCCAAGGAGGCCGCCCGCTGGGCCGCCGCCAGCGTCGAGGGCGGCGACCAGGGCAAGCTGCAGGAACTCAAGGGCTCGCCGGCGAACTTCACGCCGCAGTTCCGCAAGGAGTTCCAGCAGATCCTCAGGGATCGCGGCTACTATAGCGGCCCGATCGACGGCGACTTCGGCACCTCGACGCAGAACGCGATCGACCGTCTGGCCGCCCGCACGTAAACACAGCGCCGGCCCAGCATCCGGAAAGAAAACCGCCAGTGCCCGAAAGGGCGCTGGCGGTTTTCGTTTGGCGGGAAAAATCACTTAAGGAAACGCCGTTGACCCTCCACCGGGTGGAGGCCGCAATAGGACTGCCATGGGAACGAAGTTTTACACGATCGGTGAACTGGCGCGGCTTTCGGGGCAATCCGTCCGCCGCATCCGCTACTATTCCGACAAGGGTCTCCTGCCGCCAAGCGATCGCTCGGCTGGCAATTACCGGATCTACAGCGAGGCGGATGTCGCCCGGCTCGACCTCATTCGCGCCCTGCGCGAAGCGGGCGTCGGCCTTGCCGCCATCGCGCGGTTGCTTGCCCGCCGGCTGACCCTGTCGGATGTGCTGAGCGCCCGGCTCGATGTTCTCGAGGCGGAGATATCAGCCAAACGGCGCATGGCCGCCGTGTTTCGTGCAACACTTCGTCTGCCCAATCCCGCCGATGATGACCTGAGGAGGCTTTGGACCATGGCGAATGTGAGCAACAGACAGATGCAGGCCCTTGTCGAGCGATTCGTCGATCGAATCGCCGACGGCGCGAAGATGGATGCGCAATGGCGCCAGCGCATGATCGAAACGAGCGTTCCGGAACTGCCCGACGATCCGACGCCGGAGCAGGTCGTGGCCTGGACGGATCTTGCGGGCATGCTCGAAGACGAGGATTTCGGTCACCAGTTGCAGGCGCAGATGGCTGCGTTCTGGGACGGCGCCCTTGATTCGGATGCATACCGGGAGGCTTCGCTGCGCGCCTATGAGGCCGTCCAGGCGGCGATCGCCGCGAATCAGTCGCCAACCGGCAGGGAAGGGCAGGCGATCGCGTCCGCCTGGCTCATCGAATCGGCGCGGGCAATGGGCCGCGTACCCGACGGGGCGTTTCTCGACTGGCACTTTGCCCAGTATGACAACCAGTCTGGCCGCATGGGCCGCTACCGGCAGCTGCTCGCCGTCCTGCGCGGGGACGTCGATACGGCTGCATCGGACAAGGCATGGAGCTGGTTGAACGCGGCGCTGCATGCGCTGCCGTCCGCGCGGCCCTGAAACAGAAATGCCGCACGCGTTGCTGGCGCGTGCGGCATGACAAGCTCGGGAGCGCCCCCTGTGCCAGGGGCGGAGCTTAGAGCAGGAAGTCGCTCGAATAGTAGCGTGTGAGGCCGGCGTCAATCTCGAAATCAGCCCGCCCGTCGCCATTGACGTCACCGGAGATGATCGTGCCCGAATAACGCAGCTCGCCCGCTTCACCGGAAAACGCACTCTTTCCGATGAAGTGGAAGGCGTTGTTGCCGCTTCGGCCGGTGTCGGCGTCGATGCTCTTGAGGTCGATGACGTCGTCTTCGCTCTCCGGCTTGAAGTCGTCGATCACGTCGCGCTGCGAGCCGACCTTGCTGTCGGATGTCTTGATGAAGCGGAACGTATCGGCGCCGGTGCCGCCGACGAGGAAGTCGTTGCCGCTGTCGCCGACGAGCAGGTCATTGCCCGAACCGCCCAGAAGGTCGTCATTGCCCGAACCGCCGTAGAGCCGGTCATTGCCGCTGTCGCCGTAAAGGTCATCATTGCCGCTGTCGCCGTAGAGGATGTCCTTGCCGGAGCCGCCATAGAGCCGGTCGTTGCCGCCGAGGCCTTCCAGCCGGTCGTTGCCGTTGCCGCCGCGCAGCGTGTTGTTGCCGCCGGTGCCGATCAGCGTGTCATTGGAGCGGGTGCCCGTGGCGTTTTCGATGCTCGTCAGTTCCTCGTTGCGTCCATCGACGGCCTTCGCGAAGCCCTTGTCCAGATCGACATAGATGCCAAGGCCCTTCTCGCTGGAGGAATCCTGCAGCGAATAGTTGACCGTGTCGGTGCCGGAGCCGCCGTTGAACGCGTTGCGGTAGCCGACCGAGTAGAAGGTGTCGTTGCCGCTATCGCCCCAGTAGTCGCTGGACAGGGTCTTCACTTCGAACCGATCGTTGCCGTCGCCGCCGCTGACCTTGTCATACTCGCCGCTGGCCTTGGCCGCGCCGCTGTGCTTGTAGACGTCGTCGCCCGAGCCGAGGAAGATATCGTTGCCGCCTTCGAAGCTGTTGCGCACGAGATCGTTGCCGCTGCCGGCTTCCACATAGTTGAGGCCGCCCCGGCTGTCGGTACGGTTCAGAACGATTTCGTCATCGCCGCCATAGGTGTAGATTTCCACCTCGGTGCGGGAGTTCTGGACGACGTAATCATCTCCATTCGTGCCCTTGTATACATAGGCCATGTCCTCGTTCCTTTCTGTACCACGTGCTGTTGTCCGACTTTTAGCGCCGGCAAGCTGAACCGCCGTTGAACAAAATGGGGAGGCAGAAGGCATTTTCGAGGCCGGCCGAAAAAAAATTGAGGGCGCAAGCCGGCAAAGGCCCATCAAACGGTGTGCGAATCGGCAAATTCCCGGGGAATCGGGGCAGCCGGCATATTCAGGGAATTTCGCTTTTTGGGAGGCCGCTGGTGTGGCGCGGCTTCCGGGAAGAGGCGCGGGCACACCGTCTGGTGCGTCTCGTGCCGCAAGGTCCTATTCCTGTGGGGGAAACTGGCGGAGAAGAAGGGATTCGAACCCTCGATACCGTTTCCGGTATACTCCCTTAGCAGGGGAGCGCCTTCGACCACTCGGCCACCTCTCCGCTCGCGGTTTCACTATGCGGCAGAGCTTGCGATTGCAAGGGCTTTTTGTTTTTCGCCCACATTTTGATGACAGGACCGGGCCTTCGGGTTGAAAGCCGTGTGATGCTGCAGCCGAATTCGAGCTTCTCCTCGTGATGCCGTTTGTAAAAACGGTGCAAGGCGGATCGATGGTGGCGGTCGCGAGCGCGTGATTCCCGATGAGAGCAAGGCCGGCAGATTGCGTTTTCCAACTCGGTGGGGACGTGGCTGGCGTACTCTATATATAGGGCCTTGCAGAGGAGGACTTGTTTTGGGCTCGCGGCCATGGCCGGAAATCCCGTCGCGTGATTCCCCGAATCGACGTGGGAAAAGCGAGCGCCTCGCCCTCCGGTTCGGGCTGCCGCCGCGTCCCCGGCAGGGAAGGGACAGCGCGGAAATCGCCCAAATGCCATGCGAAAGAGCGGTCCTTGCCCCTGTTTTGCCCGGTCTGTGGCAGGGCAATTGCAGGGTGCCTCTTTGCTAAGTGCCCGCTTCATAAGGCCTTTTGTTAATGATCCATAAACTTTTAGCGATCTGCCCCGCCATTTTGTGTCCTTTCCGCAACAGCGCTGGGCGAAGGCTGACACAAACCCTGCCTCCTTTCAGTTTGGAGATTGCTTACGGAAGCGCGTCTTGTATTTTCACTTTCGGAAGCAGGGGCGGTTGATCGTCCGCTTCCTGAACTTGGGGATGGGGCAGGGAACGCTGTCCTTCAGCAAAAAACCCAGACCCGTTTGAAACTTTTTGACTGGAGGTCAGAAAATGAACATCAAGAGCCTTCTCATCGGCTCCGCTGCTGCTCTCGCAGCAGTCTCCGGCGCTCAGGCCGCCGACGCTATCGTTGCCGCCGAGCCGGAGCCGATGGAATACGTTCGCGTTTGCGACGCATTCGGCACGGGTTACTTCTACATTCCGGGCACCGAAACCTGCCTGCAGATCAGCGGCTACGTCCGTTTCCAGGTTAACTTCGAAGAAGACTCGGCCGGCACGCGTGGCGACGACTGGGGCTACCGCGCTCGTACCCGTGGTTACCTCTCGCTTGACGCCAAGAGCGACACCGAGCTCGGCACGCTGACCGGTCACATCGACCTCCAGGCTGACTCCCACCAGGACGTCTTCCTCGACGGCGCATGGATCCAGCTCGGCGGCTTCAAGGCTGGTTACTTCTACACCGAGTGGGATAAGGGCATCAACGGCGAAACCGACGCTCTCGACAGCGGTTTCCTGAATGTCATCGGCGGCGAAAGCCTCCTGAACGCTGTATCGTACAAGTATGAAGGCGGCGCCTTCTCCGCTACGGTCGCTCTCGAGTCCTTCACCAACGCCAATGCTGGCTTCGTTCGCTTCGAAGACGGCCTCGGCATCTCTGGTGTTGTCACCGGCTCGTTCGGCGCTGTCAGCGTTGACCTGCTCGGCTCCTACGACTTCGACAACGAAAACGGCGCGATCCGCGGTCTCGTTTCCGCTGACGTCGGTCCGGGCACCCTGCAGGGCGCAGTTGTTTGGTCGTCGGGCGCAAGCCGTTACTGGGACGCTTCCGAGTGGTCGGTTGCTGCCTCGTACAAGGCTAACCTGACCGACAAGCTGGCAATCACCCCCGGCTTCCAGTACTGGGGCACGATCGACTATGACGCAGCTGGCGACTACCGCGGCAGCCGCGATGCATGGCGCGCTGGCCTGACGCTCGACTACACGATCGTTACGGACCTGACCACCAAGGTCAGCCTGCAGTACACGGACATCGACAACGGCGCTGGCAACAAGGGCGCTGGCGACGACAACTGGGGCGGCTTCGTCCGTCTGCAGCGTTCGTTCTAATCTGATCTGACCTCTGTCAGTGACGGGAGACCCGGCTTTCGAGCCGGGTTTTTTTCGTTTTGGAATACGTGATTGAAAAATGTGCACAGCTCTTCTGCGCCTTGCGTAAGGTGGATGGATCCGGGAAATCGGGAAGGGGTCAGCCGAGGCCGGCGAGGAATGCCCTGACCGATGGGAAGACATCGGCGTGATGCAGCAGCGGGGCATGGCCCTGACCGGGCGCGGTGATCGTCTGCACGGTCGTCGCCTGGGCAGCCATGCGGGCAAGCGTCTCGCGGGAGAACAGGCGGGAATGCTCGCCGCGCACCACGAGCAGCGGTGTCTTCGCCAGAAGCTCGAATTGCGGCCAGAGCGTCGGCAGCGGCTTGGAAAAGTCGATCGCCTGCAACTGTTCGGTCAGCCTGGGGTCGAAGTCTGCAACGACCCGCCCCTCGCGCTCGGCATAGATCGCGTCGGCCATGTCGCGCCAGTCGCCATCGGACAAAGCGGGGAAAGTGGAGCCGTGAATCGCCTTCAGGTCCATGGCCGCCGCGTCGAAGCTGGCGGGAGCCGTCGCGCGCACGAGATAGTCGCGAATGTCCCTTAGTCCATCGGCCTCGATTTCCGGCCCGATATCGTTGAGAACAGCACCCGCAATGCGATCGGGCTGCGCGGCCGCCATGACATGCAGGATGAGGCCGCCGCGCGAGGTCCCGGCAAAGAGTGCGCAGGGGAGATTGAGAGCGGAGAGGACCGTCAGGACGTCCCGACACTCCATCACCACGTTGTAGTTGGCAGGATCGCTGTCACGGCCGGACTGGCCACGCCCGCGATAGTCGAGGGTGATGACCCGGCGGGACCGCTCGGCATCCCGCGCAAGGCGCAGGGCGAGCGGATGGAAGTCGCGCCCGTTGCGGCTGAGGCCGGGCAGGCAGACGAGCGGCAGCCGGTCGCCCGCCTCTACCGGTGCATAGTCGCGCGCATGCAGCCGCAGTCCGTCTTCAGCTGAAAAGAAGCGGCTCTCAAATCCATCCATCGCTATGCACTCGCCTTGCGGTCAGGGAGGGGCGTTCGAGCGTGGTGCGCGTCGAACGGGTGAGGGAAGGGAAGCCTAGAGTTTGTTAGGGAAAAGTGAAACCCGGTTTTCCTGAAAAAACAAACGAAAACAAAGAACGTTGGAGTCTGCCAGATTGAGTATGAAGTTGACAGACCCTAGTTCCAGGCGAAACGGGATCGCCGTGGCTTTGGATAACTTTGGAAAAGATGCGTTGCGGCGGCAGCTCCCGCCGCTGCGGGGGCATGAACCGCGTCTGAGCCATACGCAAACGGGCGAAGCGCTTTAACGATCCGAGCGGCAGCGCACGCATGCGGGAGCGGACCGACAAAGGCAGGTGCGCGATCGGCCGGCCGCCTCAGCGACCGACACTCAGATCGTGGACGATATCGGCCTTTTGGCCGAGCCGGGTTTTGTAGACCTGGTAGTTCTCCATCACGCGCTGCACATAGCCGCGGGTTTCGGAGAAGGGGATGCGCTCGATCCAGTCGACGACCTCATCGATCGGCTTGCCGCGCGGGTCGCCGTAGCGGGCGATCCACTGCGGCACGCGGCGGGGACCGGCATTGTAGGCGATGAAGGTCAGCACGTAGGAGCCGCCGAAATCGCTGATCTGCTCACCGAGATAGTGAGCGCCGAGCGTGGCGTTGTAGGCGGCATCCGTCGTCAGCCGCTCCTTGGAATAGGCAAGGCCATAGCGTTTCGCCACGCCCTGCGCCGTGCCGGGCATCAGCTGCAGCAGGCCCTGGGCATTGGCGGGAGAAACGGCCGCCGGGTTGAAGGCGCTCTCCTGCCGGGCGATGGCGTAGGCCAGCGCCTTGCCGGAACCGGCAATGTTGGCGCTTTCGGGGATGACGCCGATCGGGAAGGCGAGCGCGGCCACATCGATGCCGCGCCCGAAGGCAATCTTGCCGATCTGCAGGGAAAGCTGATGATTGCTGCCCTTCTCCGCCTGCGCCGCAAGCAGGGCGAGTTCGCCCGGGCTCATCAGCTCGCCGGCGAGCGCCCGATAGAGGCTGTCGCCGCGCCAACCGTGGCCGGCGGCCTGCAGGCGGGCGATCGCCTGCACCGCCTCGCGCTGGTTGAAGCGGGTGCGCTCCTCGGCGCTCGGCTTCGGATAGGCGACGTTCAGTGCCGTGCGGCCGAGCCGTGCGGCGGCAAGCTGGCCATAGAAGGTGCCGGGGAAATTTGCCGCCTTGGCGAAATAGTCCTTCGCCGCCTTCGCATCGCCCTTCTCCGCCGTCCGCCCCAGCCAGTACCAGGCGCGGGAGACGGAGAGCGGCCGGTCGGAGACCTGCAGGATGCGCTGGAAATGGCCGGCCGCGGTCTTGGGATCGTCGAGGTCGCGCAGCGCATACCAGCCGGCATGGAATTCCGCCTCGACGATATCGGCCGGATCGTCCGCACCGTGTCGTGCCGCCACGCGATAGGCATCGCGGGCGTCGCCGAGATCGGCGAGGCCGCGGCTGACGATGCGCTGCTCGTTCCACCAGGCGCCGGGATTGACCAGTCGTGCCGGGTCCTCCGGCATGGCGGAAAAGAGCTTGCCGGCCGCGCGGTATTCTTCGTTGTTGCGCAGGTGGCGGATGCGCAGGAACGTGTAGGCCGGGTCCTTCTGCCAGCTCGCATCGACGGTCTTGATCAGCGTGCCCGCCGTCTTGTTCTTGCGGATGACCGCCGCCCAGGCGCGGTAGAGCGACTGCGCCTTGCCGAGATCGCCGAAACGCTGCGCCTGGTCGGCGCGGTCGCGATAGAGCAGCATCTCCATGCGCATCTTATGATCGCCCGCCGTCAGGAGCGTGCCGAACTCGTCGAGGATCTTCGTCTCGACATCCTTGGAAAGTGTTTCCTTCTGCCAGAAGGAACGCAGCACCTCGCCGGCGCGCGCGGCATTGCCGCTCGCGACGAGCGCGCGGCTGAGCACGATGGCGCCGTCCACCGTTTCCGGGCGTGTCGTGCCGAAGGCGGCGATGACGTCAGCGGTCGGCGGGTTCTCACGGGAAAGCGCCCGCTCGGAGTTGGCGCGCAGCGCCTTCAGGCCCGGCCAGCCTTTCAGTTCGTTCTGGGCCGCGGCGATTTCCCAGGAGGGGACGCCGCGCTGGCCGGAAACGGCGATCGCCCAGGTCAGGATATGCCGGTCGAGGTTGTCCTTCGGCAGGCGGTTGCGGGCGGCAATGGCGGTGGCCGCGTCACGGTTGGAGAGCGCATCGAGCCCTTCGCGCAGTTCCATGCTTGCCGGCTGCACGCTGTCGGTGCGCGGAATGGCATTGGTGATGATGTCCTTCGAGGGCATATCCGCAGCAAAGCCGAGCGGCTTCACCGCCGGCACGCCGGCGTTGTCGGCCTCGACAGGCGAAGAGCGCAGCGCAAAGCCGGCCACACCGGCTAGGAGCAAGGCGCAAAGGGCAAAACTGTTTCGCGAGATCATGTCACATCCCGGGTGCCTGACCGGCGGTGCATTTCGACCGTCATTTTCCGCCAGATCCTTGACAATCAGTTAACCCTTTGTTGCCTTAACGAAACCTTAAGCGCCGCGCTCACTAAGCCGTGAAGGCGTCCGCTTTCCAGGCGACGGATCAGGGGACGCGAATATTCGCGCATCCGCCGCCCTTCCGCCTTGATCATGCATGAAAAACGCCCCTCGCGCCGCTTGCCGCATGACTGTCACATGATTATTGTGCGGGCGTTTTTAACCACGGAATACGGCCAAAGCATGTAAGCCCACGGGCGGCTCTGGCCTCAGGAGTTCTCGATGCTCAAGGGATCCTTTCCCGCTCTCGTCACCCCGTTCACCGATGCCGGCGCCGTCGATGAAGACGCCTTTGCCGCGCATGTCGAATGGCAGATCGGCGAAGGCAGCCATGGCCTCGTCCCGGTCGGCACGACCGGCGAATCGCCGACGCTGTCGCATGACGAGCACAAACGGGTGGTGGAACTCTGCATCAAGGTCTCGGCCGGCCGCGTGCCCGTGATCGCCGGCGCAGGCTCGAACAACACGAAGGAAGCGGTCGACCTCGCCCAGCACGCCGAAAAGGCGGGCGCGAATGCGATTCTCGTCGTCACGCCCTATTACAACAAGCCGACGCAGAAGGGGCTCTTCGCGCATTTCGCGGCGATTGCCGAAAGCGTGAAGCTGCCGATCGTCATCTACAACATTCCCGGCCGCTCGGTGGTCGATATGTCGCCGGAGACGATGGGCGCGCTGCACAAGGCCTATCCCTCGATCGTCGGCGTCAAGGACGCAACCGGCAAGATCGAGCGTGTGTCCGAACAGCGCATCACCTGCGGCAAGGATTTCATCCAGTTCTCCGGTGAGGACGCGACCGCGCTCGGCTTCAACGCCCATGGCGGGACGGGGTGCATCTCGGTGACGGCCAATGTCGCCCCGCGCCTGTGCGCGGAGTTCCAGCAGGCGACGCTTGCCGGCGACTATGCAACGGCGCTGGAATACCAGGACAAGCTGATGCCGCTGCACAAGGCGATCTTCCTCGAGCCCGGCCTTTGCGGTGCGAAATATGCGCTGAACCGCACGCGCGGCATGAACCGGTTCGTCCGTTCGCCGCTGCTGTCCTCGCTGGAGCCGGCGACGGAGGCGGCCATCGACGCGGCGCTTCGCCACGCCGGCCTCTTGAACTGACATGGCGACGAAAGCCCGCCCGACGACGGTCAAGAAGATTGTAGCGGAGAACCGAAAGGCCCGCTTCAACTACGAGATCATCGACACCTACGAGGCCGGTCTTGTCCTGACCGGCACGGAGGTCAAGTCGCTGCGCGAAGGCAAGGCGAACATCGCGGAATCCTACGCCTCGGACGAGGGCGGCGAGATCTGGCTGATCAATTCCTATCTGCCGGAATATCTGCAGGCCAATCGCTTCAACCACGAGACCCGCCGGCGGCGCAAGCTCCTGCTTTCGAAGCGTGAGATCCATCGCCTGCGCATCGCGATCAACCGAGAGGGCATGACGCTGGTGCCTTTGAAGGTCTACTTCAACGATGTCGGCCGGGCCAAGCTCGAACTCGCGCTTGCCAAGGGCAAGAAGCTGCACGACAAGCGCGAGACCGAGAAGGAACGCGACTGGAATCGCCAGAAGGGCCGCCTGCTGCGCGAACGCGGCTGAGGCGACCCTTCTTCTTCGACGTCTTTTCCTTAGAACTGGCTGTAGAGCTGTGCGATGACCGACTGGTGCGCGCTGCGGGCGGCCTGCTGGTTGCCGGTATCCGCAGGCACGTCCGGCGACGCGGCCGGGTTGGCGCTCGGCGTGCGGGCGGTCAGGAAGCTTGCCATCAGGCTGTTGAGATCGTTGCTCTCGATGGCAAGGCGTGCGGTCGGGTTGCGGCCGTTGGCAACACGCTCATCCGCCGCCGCCTGCGACGGTGGGACGGCGTAGGAGGGCAGGGCGGAGATGCCCGGTAGCCCGTTCGACGTATAGAGGAAGCTGAGATCGCCAATCTCCTCGGCGATGTCGGACGGGGTCGATACCTGGGTGACCGGCTGCGGCGCTGCAAGCGCGGCAAGGGCCGAGACCGCCGGGCGGGTTTCCGCCGCCATGGCCGGTGCGCGCGCGTCCAGCGTGCTCGATGCTCCCCGGTAGCTGTTTGCCGAAAGCGATACTGCGTCCACCATCGTCCCGATGTCCCAATGCGAAATGACTGTCCGATATCGGGAATAGCAGGGGAGTCTTGAAGAACCTTAAGACCCGGCAAGGGTATTTGATTCAATGTTTAAGGAAAGCTTGAAAAGGCCGGATTTCGGCACTTCTCCCTCGTGCGGCCACAGACGAAATCCTTGTCAGGTGAGCATCGCCCCGCTCGTTGCCGTCATCCCCGGCCCTGTGCCGGGGATTGACATCTGCACCTGGAACAAGGGCGGAGGGCTGCCTTATTCGCCAACGGTTTCCACTGGCTCGACGACGCGCTGCGGGCGTTCAGAAGGATCGCGGCCGATTTCGGCCTTCAGTGAGCCGAGGTCGATGAAGTAGTCGGCCTGGCGGCGCAGGTCGTCGGCAATCATCGGGGGTTGTGTCTGCATGGTCGAGACGACGGAAACCTTGCGGCCGCGGCGCTGCAGCGCCTCGACGAGCGTGGTGAAATCGCCGTCGCCTGAGAAGATGACAAGGTGGTCCACGGTCTCGGACTGCTCCATCGCGTCGATGGCGAGTTCGATGTCCATGTTGCCCTTGATCTTGCGGCGGCCGAGCGAGTCGGTGAATTCCTTGGCAGGCTTCGTGACGACCTTGTAGCCGTTGTAGTCGAGCCAGTCGATCAGCGGGCGGATCGAAGAGTATTCCTGGTCTTCGATCAGAGCCGTGTAGTAATAGGCGCGCAGCAGATAACCACGCTTCTGGAAGGCCTTCAGGAGCTTTCTGTAGTCGATGTCGAACCCGAGTGTCCTGGAAGCCGCATAGAGATTTGCACCGTCGATGAAGAGGGCGATTTTCTCGCGGGGGTCGAACATACTGTGCAATCCTTTTAAATAGAAGTGGATACAAACGGTTGAGTTTTGGCCGAGTGCCGAGGTGGCCGGATGCACTATCCGGTTGAATTAACTCTTTTTCATATAATCTTCATTTAGGGCAGAGGGCCCGGCTTTCCAAGCAAACCTAGGTTGCGAAGGCCATTTTTCCCCCCGGCATCGTTTCAGAAAAATCAAAGGCGTCGGAATTGGGGAATAGTTCCCGCGCTTTACCCTATTTGTCCGATCTTTCGGCTTTTTACTTTCCGTAACGTGAGGGCTAAATCAGAAGTTACATGGGCAGCCTTACGACACGCGCCACAGCGCCTTGGGGAAGGAAAAACTTGAATTTGCCGTCCATTGCCTGTATCGGGCATGCAAACTCATGAAATTCTCGATCACAAAGGACAGGCAATGGCCCGTGTCACCGTTGAAGATTGCATTGACAAGGTAGACAACCGCTTCGAGCTGGTTCTTCTTGCAAGCCATCGTGCCCGCCTCATCTCGCAGGGCGCCGCCATCACCATCGACCGCGACAACGACAAGAACCCCGTCGTCGCGCTGCGCGAGATCGCCGACGAAACCCTTTCGCCTGATGACCTCAAGGAAGACCTGATCCATTCGCTGCAGAAGCATGTTGAAGTGGACGAGCCCGAGCCCGATCCGGCCAGCATGGTCGTCGATGCCGCCACCGGTACGGTTGCGATCGAAGAGGACGAGGACCAGCCGGAAACCATCGCCTTCGACCGCATGTCGGAAGAAGAGCTGCTGGCCGGCATCGAAGGCCTCGTGCCGCCGGAAAAGAGCGACGATTACTGATTTCGGTTACTTTACCGAAGCCTTTGATATTGCGAATGTCGGTGCGCCCCTCTTAAGGTCGGGGCGCACTTTTTTTTGCCCCGCCGTGCCGGGGAGGGAGCCGATCGAGAATGATGCGTCAATATGAACTCGTCGAACGGGTTCAGAAGTACAAGCCCGACGTCAACGAGGCCTTGCTGAACAAGGCCTATGTCTATGCCATGCAGAAACATGGCCAGCAGAAGCGGGCGAGCGGCGATCCCTATATTTCGCATCCCCTCGAAGTGGCCGCCATTCTCACCGAGATGCGGCTCGACGAATCGACCATCGCCGTCGCCCTGCTGCATGACACGATCGAGGACACCAGCGCGACGCGCGCGGAAATCGACGAGCTGTTCGGCGAGGATATCGGCGCGCTGGTCGAGGGCCTGACCAAGATCAAGAAGCTCGATCTCGTCTCGAAGAAGGCCAAGCAGGCGGAAAACCTGCGAAAGCTGCTGCTCGCCATTTCCGACGACGTGCGCGTGCTCCTCGTCAAGCTCGCCGACCGGCTGCACAACATGCGCACGCTGGACCACATGACACCGGAAAAGCGCGCCCGCATCTCCGAGGAGACGATGGACATCTATGCGCCGCTCGCCGGCCGCATGGGCATGCAGGACATGCGCGAGGAGCTGGAAAACCTCTCCTTCCGCCATATCAACCCGGAAGCCTTCGACACCGTCACGCGCAAGCTGGAAGACCTGTCCCAGCGCAACGAAGGCCTGATCCGCAAGATCGAGGACGAACTGCGCGAGTTGCTTGTTGTCAACGGCCTGCCGGACGCGCTCGTCAAGGGCCGGCAGAAGACGCCCTATTCGGTCTTCCGAAAAATGCAGTCAAAGTCGCTCTCCTTCGAGCAGCTTTCCGATGTCTACGCCTTCCGCATCCTCGTCGACGACATTCCCGCCTGCTACGCGGCGCTCGGTATCGTGCACACTCGCTGGCGTGTCGTGCCGGGCCGGTTCAAGGACTACATCTCGACGCCCAAGCAGAACGACTACCAGTCGATCCACACGACGATCGTCGGCCCGTCGCGCCAGCGCATCGAACTGCAGATCCGCACCAAGCGCATGCACGAGATCGCCGAATACGGTATCGCCGCCCATTCGCTCTACAAGGACAAGGAAGTGGCGAATGGCGAGGTTGCCCGCTCGCCGGGCTCCAACGCTTATGCCAGGTTGCGCCGCACGATCGAGTCGCTGGCGGAAGGCGACAATCCGGAAGAGTTCCTCGAGCACACCAAGCTCGAGCTCTTCCAGGATCAGGTCTTCACCTTCACCCCGAAGGGCCAGCTCATCACCCTGCCGCGTGGTGCGACGCCGATCGATTTCGCCTATGCGGTGCACACCAATATCGGTGATACCTGCGTCGGCGCGAAGATCAACGGGCGCATCATGCCGCTCGTCACCCGCCTCAGCAACGGCGACGAGGTGGAGATCATCCGCTCGGGCATTCAGGTGCCGCCGCCGGCCTGGGAAGAGATCGTCGTCACCGGCAAGGCGCGCGCCGCGATCCGCCGCGCCACCCGCGCCGCCGTGCGCAAACAATATTCCGGCCTCGGCTACCGCATTCTGGAGCGCACCTTCGATCGCGCCGGCAAGTCCTTCTCGCGCGACGGCCTGAAGCCTGTCCTGCACCGGCTGGGCCAGAAGGAAGTGGAGGACGCCATCGCCGCCGTCGGTCGCGGTGAGCTTTCCTCGCTCGACGTGCTGCGCGCCGTCTTCCCGGACTACCAGGACGAGCGTGTCACGGTGAAGCCGAGCTCGGACGACGGCTGGTTCAACATGCGCAGCGCGGCAGGCATGGTGTTCAAGCTGCCGGGCAAGGCGAAGACGGCGCTGGAGGAGGGGGCGAGCGAAACCGGCCCTGAAGCCCTGCCGATCCGCGGCCTCTCCGGCAATGCCGAGGTGCATTTCTCCGTCGGCGGTGCCGTGCCGGGCGATCGCATCGTCGGCATCATGGAGAAGGACAAGGGAATCACCATCTACCCGATCCAGTCGCCGGCACTGCAGAAGTTCGACGACGAGCCGGAACGCTGGATCGACGTGCGCTGGGACCTCGATGAGGCGAACAACACCCGCTTCATGGCGCGCATCATGATCAATGCGCTGAACGAGCCGGGCACGCTCGCCGAAGTCACCCAGACGATTGCCACCAGCGACGTCAACATCCGCTCGATGTCGATGACGCGCGTGGCGGCCGACTTCACCGAGGTGCATATCGATCTGGAGGTCTGGGACCTGCGCCAGCTCAACCAGCTGATGAGCCAGTTGAAGGAACTTCAGTCCGTCTCGACGATCCATCGCGTCTTTACATGACAGTTTCTATGCAAAAATGTGGCATCCTGCCTTGAATAAGGCAGGTTTGCCCAAGATTTGACCAGTCATTATGCGCCTGTTGCATGGCTGTATTGGCATAGTGTCGCTGGTGTCTTTGGGGTGAAATCCCTATCTTCTGCATCGGGAGGTCAACCGAAAGAGGTTTACCAATGTTGAAGCAGATCAAGAATTTCACCCGCGCCCTGCGCATCCCGACTCCTGAAGACCGCGAAATGGCCTATCTCAACGGTGCCATCGACCGGATCGACCTGGAATACCGCCAGCGTCAGATCGACCGCGGCCTCTTCCGCAAGTCCTACTAAGCTCCGCGGATCCGTGTGGCGCCCCTCCGGCGCCACGGCGACCGTCTTGTCTGGCGTCATGAGGGCGCCATTGAAATGCCACCAACGGATCGGCTATGTCTGAGCCATGTTGTTCCGACGCCGAAAGAAGACAAGCTGGCCTGACCGATTGCGCGAATTCTTCTGGCCGCGCAAAGGCTTCACGCGTCCGGCGCGCTACCTCGCCAAGCGAATCCTGCGCCTGTCCGCCTCGCCGCATGCGGTGGCCGCGGGCGTTGCAGCCGGTGCCTTTTCGGCCTTCACGCCGCTCATCGGTTTTCACGTCATCCTAGCGCTTGCGCTCGCCTATCTGATGGCCGGCAATCTGCTGGCCGCCGCGCTTGCCACCACCATCGCCAATCCGCTGACCATTCCGCTCATCGCGCTTGCGACCTTTCGCGTCGGCGAGGCGCTGCTCGGCATCAAATCCGCCGAGGCGGTGACGGCGGCCGAGCTGTTTCACCGGCTGGAGCATCTGCAACTGTCCGAGCTCTGGCAGCCCGTGCTGAAGCCCATGCTTGCCGGCGCCGGCGTTCTCGGCATCGTGGCCGCCGTGTTTGCCTATGGCGTCACGCGTTTCGCCGTGCGCTCCTTCAAGGCCCGCCGCCATGCCCGTCTTCTCGAGCGCGCCGGCCTTGCCGCGGCTCATCCTGCCCTTTCCCGCGGAGACAAATCCCTATGATCATCGGCATCGGCAGCGACCTCATCGACATCCGCCGGGTGGAGAAGTCGCTGGAACGCTTCGGCGAGCGCTTTACCCGGCGCTGCTTCACCGAGATCGAGCAGGCGAAGTCCGACGGGCGCAAGAACCGCGCGGCCTCCTATGCCAAGCGTTTCGCTGCCAAGGAGGCCTGTTCCAAGGCGCTCGGTACAGGCCTCGCACAGGGTGTGTTCTGGAGGGACATGGGCGTCGTCAACCTGCCGGGCGGAAAGCCCACCATGAAGCTGACGGGCGGCGCGCTGGAACGGTTGACGCAGATGCTTCCCGCGGGCCACGAAGCGCGCATCCACATCACCATCACGGACGATTTTCCGCTGGCTCAAGCTTTCGTGATCATCGAGGCGCTGCCGGCCGGAACGCCCGGATAACAGGCGCCCAGCGTCTTTTTGACCGACACGATTTCCAACAGGCAACCTTTCCTCTATAGAGGGCCCCATGTTTGCAGATAAGGACAGATCCGGCGTGGCAGAGAAGACTGAAAAGGCCGAAGGCGGCCTGTGGGAAAACGTCAAGGTGATCATCCAGGCGCTGCTGCTCGCCGTCGTGATCCGCACCGTGCTTTTCCAGCCCTTCACCATTCCCTCCGGGTCGATGATGCCGACGCTGCTCGTCGGCGATTATCTCTTCGTCAACAAGTTCTCCTACGGCTATTCGAAATATTCGCTGCCGTTCTCGCCGAACCTGTTCTCCGGCCGCATTTTTGCAAGTGAACCCGAGCGCGGCGACATCGTCGTCTTCCGCTTCCCGCCGAACCCCGACATCGACTATATCAAGCGTCTCGTCGGCCTGCCGGGAGACCGCATCCAGGTGCGTGACAGCGAGCTGTTCGTGAACGGCGTTGCCGTGAAGCGCGAACACAACGGTTTCTTCCGTGCCGACGACCAGTACGACACCGGCGAGGATGTTCCGGTCTTCCGCGAAACCATGGACAATGGCGTCGCCTACGACACGCTGGACACTCGTCCGGGCACCGTCGGCGACAACACGCGCGAGTTCATCGTGCCGGAAGGCCACTATTTCATGATGGGCGACAACCGCGACAACTCGGCCGACAGCCGCTTCGATGTCGGTTTCGTACCTGCGGAAAACCTGATCGGCCGCGCCAGCCTCATCTTCTTCTCGCTCGGCAACGACACGTCCTTCTCCGAGATCTGGAAGTGGCCGACGAATCTTCGCTGGGACCGCCTGTTCAAGGTTGTTGAATGAAGGGCGCCATTCCGCTGAACGACGTCAACCGCAAGGCCCTCGAGGACCTGATCGGCTACGCCTTCACCGACAAGGACCGTCTCGACCGGGCGATCACCCATGCCAGCGCCCGGCCCGGCAAGGGCAGCAATTACGAGCGGCTGGAATTTCTGGGCGACCGCGTGCTTGGCCTGTGCGTCGCCGAGATGCTGTTCCGCACCTTCCGCGAGGCGAAGGAGGGCGAGCTTTCGGTTCGCCTGAACCAGCTTGTCAGCGCGGAAAGCTGCGCGGCGGTCTCCGATGATCTTGGTCTGCACCGCTTCATCCGCACCGGCGCGGACGTCAAGAAACTCACCGGAAAAGCCATGCTGAATGTGCGGGCCGATGTGGTAGAGTCGCTGATCGCCGCGATCTATCTCGATGGCGGGCTGGAAGCGGCGCGCGGCTTCATCCTCGCCAACTGGCAGGGCAGGGCGGCGCGTGCGGAAGGCGCGCGGCGCGACGCCAAGACCGAATTGCAGGAATGGGCGCATGCCAGGTTCGGCCTGACGCCGAACTATAGGGTGGACGAGCGCTCGGGACCGGACCACGACCCCCGCTTCACCGTGACGGTGGAGATCAGGGGCGTCGCACCGGAAACCGGCATCGACCGTTCGAAACGGGCCGCCGAACAGGTGGCCGCGACGAAGATTTTGGAACGCGAAGGCGTCTGGCCCAAGGGTCAAACCGCGGATTGACGGATATCATGAACGAAGAAAACACAAACCCCGCCGAAGGCAGCACGAACGGCGAGGGCCCGACCCATTCGGGCTTCGTCGCGCTCATCGGCGCGACCAATGCCGGCAAGTCGACGCTGGTCAACCGCCTCGTCGGTGCCAAGGTGTCGATCGTCAGCCACAAGGTCCAGACGACGCGTGCCATCGTGCGCGGCATCGCCATCCACAACAACGCCCAGATCGTCTTCATGGACACGCCCGGCATCTTCAAGCCGCGCCGCCGGCTCGACCGTGCCATGGTGACGACCGCCTGGGGTGGGGCGAAGGATGCCGATTTCATCATGTTCCTGATCGACAGCGAGCGGGGCCTCAAGGGCGATGCCGAGACGATCCTGGAGGGCCTGAAAGAGGTTCATCAGCCGAAGATCCTTGTCCTCAACAAGGTCGACCGGGTCAATCCGGAGGACCTTCTGAAGCTGACGGCAGCGGTGAACGCCGTGGTTCCGTTCGAACGCACCTTCATGATCTCGGCGCTGAACGGTTCGGGCTGCGACGACGTGATGAACTATCTGGCGGGCGCTCTGCCGGAAGGCCCCTGGTACTATCCGGAGGACCAGATTTCCGACCTGCCGATGCGCCAGCTCGCCGCCGAGATCACCCGCGAAAAACTCTTCCTGCGCCTGCACCAGGAGCTTCCCTATTCCTCGCATGTCGAGACGGAGAAGTGGGAGGAGCGCAAGGACGGCTCGGTGCGCATCGAGCAGGTCATCTATGTCGAGCGCGACAGCCAGAAGAAGATCGCGCTCGGCAAGAACGGCGACGCCATCAAGGCGATCTCCATGGCCTCGCGCAAGGAGCTGTCGGAAATCCTCGAACAGCCCGTGCACCTCTTCCTCTTCGTGAAGGTGCGCGAGAACTGGGGCGACGACCCGGCCCGCTTCCGCGAAATGGGCCTCGACTTCCCGACCTCGTAAGGGCCTACGGCCGCGCCTTGATGGCGGGGCCGACCTCCAGGATGCGGTTGGTCCAGACATAGCCGGGGAAGGGCTCCGGCAGGTCTTCCACCTGTTCGGCCGTATCGATGCCGACCGTACCGCCGCCGGAATAGGGGCCGATGAGGACCACATCGCTGCCGGCATCCTCCATGCGCGTCAGGAAGCGGTTCGGCCAGCCCCAGAGCAGGAACGCATAGTTGCTCGGTACCGGCACCAGCGTGTTTCGGCAGGCCTCCGGCACATAGCCGATCCAGCCTGTGCCGAGATAACGCAGCAGGCAGCTCTTCACCGAGGTCTTTGTGTAACCCTTGAGGCCGGGTATGGCGGCAAGCGCCGCATCCGTCGGCTCCGCGCCGCCGTAGATACCGAAGATCTTGTCCTTCCAGGCTGGATTTGCCGCCAGCAGCGTGGCAAACGCCGCGCCTTCCTCCGCCCGCCGGCTCTTGAAGTTGATCAGCAGCTTGCCCGCCGGGTTGGCGGCGAAGACCTCTTCCAGCATCGGCATCTGCCCGACACCCTTGCCGCGGAACGGATAGGTCTTGCCGCCATCGGGCGTATAGCCGTAGCCGATGTCGAGCGTCTTCAGCGTGGCGCTGTCCGTCTCCTCGGTCACGCCCTTGCCGTCCGTCCGGCAGTCGAGCGTCCAGTCGTGGAAGACGGCGAACTTCTTGTCGGGCGTCAGGTGCACGTCGATCTCGACGACCTCGGCGCCCGCCGCAAAGGCTGCCTGCATACCGGCGACCGTGTTTTCCAGGAAATCGTGTTTGGGCGGGTCGATGAGGCTTGCCGTGCAGGTGTCGTCGTCGACCGCCTCATGGCTGAAGGTCTGGTGGGCGCCGCGATGGGCCATCAGCTTCGTCGCGCCATCCGGCGTGCTCGCGATCAGCGAGCTGTTGAACGACCAGATGAGCAGGGCGAGGCCCAGCGTGAAGATCGGCGCGTTTCGCATAAAAGTCCTCCTGCGGCCCCGGGCATAGGGATAGGGGCTCGCCGGAGAGACGGCAAGTCGTGGAAAGTATCAGGCGCGGGCGCGGCGGTCGGGGCTCTGGGCGGCCTCGCGGGCCTTTTCGACAAGCCGCTGCATCGCCCAGATGCCGATCTCCTCGAGGGTGAGGGGGCGGCTGATCAGATAACCCTGATAGAGGTCACAGCCGGCCGCGGCGAGCAGCGCCATCTTCTCGGTCGTGTCGACGCCTTCCGCGATCACCGACATGTCCTGTGCATGGCAAAGCGCGACGAGAGCCCGCAGCGTCGGCAGCGCCGCCGAACGGGTGAGGCTCTCGACCAGCTCGCGGTCGAGCTTGATGGTCTCGGCCGGGTATTCGATGATCTGCTGCACGGACGTGTAGCCCGCGCCGAAATCGTCGATGGAAATGCGGAAGCCGCGGGCGCGCAGGATCTCGATGTTGCGGCGGGACTGCTCGCCGAGCTTGACGGCGAAGGTCTCGGTCAGCTCGATCTCGATCAGGCGGGCATCGATGCCGTGCCGGTCGGCGCTGTCGCAGAAATGGTCGCTGATCGACTTCGTGTAGAGCTCGGCGGACGAGATGTTGATGCACAGGATCGTCTCGGTGCCGAACAGCTTGCGGATCTGGCCGTATTCGGCCATCGCCCGGTCGATCACCCACCAGTCGATCTTGCTGAAGAGGCCGGTCGTCTCGGCGATCGGGATGAATTCGTCGGGCGTCACGCGGCCAAGCACCGGCGAGGTCCAGCGCAACAGCGCCTCGCAACCCGTCACCTTGCCGTGGCCATCGACGATCGGCATGTAGACGAGGTGGAATTCGCGGTCCGGGTCGAGGACGCGCAACTCCTCTTCGATGCGGCGCTGGCGGTTGCGTTTTTCGTGCAGCGAGCGGGAATAGCGGGCCGAGCCGTTCTTGCCCTGGGATTTCGCCTGGTACATGGCGGCATCGGCATTGGCGACGAGTTCGGGCAGCGTGCGGGCATCCTCCGGATAGACGGCGATGCCGATGCTGGCGGTGACCGGATAGGCCTTGTCGAGCACCTCGAACCCCTCGGCAAAGAGGGCGAGGATCTTTTCGGAGATCTCCGTGATCGTGCCGCTGCCCGGCTGGCAGCGCAGCATGATGGCGAATTCGTCACCGGAAAGGCGGGCGAACAGGCCGTCCGGCAGGCCGCGCTCGGAAACGACGCAGGCGACGATGGTCGAGATGCGGTCGGCCAGCGTCTTCAGCAGCTCGTCGCCGATCTTGTGGCCGTGCTTGTCGTTGACGAACTTGAAGTTGTCGACGTCGATAAAGAGCAGCGTGCAGCCGATATCCTCGGCCTCCGCCTCCTGCAGGATCTGCGTGGAGCGGATATTGAAATATTCGCGGTTCGAAATGCCTGTCAGCGTGTCCGTCCACGAGGCGTTCTGCACGAGGTCGAAGGACTGCATGGAGTGGTCGTGCAGCCGCTTGACGTTGGCCGAGAGGCGGCCGATCTCGCCGATCTCGTTCATTTCGGGCAGGGCGCTGCGGTTGCCGGTCATCACGTCGGTGAGCTGGCGGTCGAGCTTGGCGATCGGGTTGGTGATGTAGCGCCGCACCAGGCCGAGTACGAGGATGATCGTGCACAGGCTGAGCGCAATGGCGCCGAGCGCGAGCAACGATTTCAGCGTCGAAAGCCGGTTGTCGAGGAAGGCCGGTTCCGGCGTCAGCCGCGCAAAGAGCGAGGGGCTGAGCGTCGCGGTCGCGGAAAGCCCGCCCTGCGCCAGAAGCTGGTGCTGACCGATTTCGATCGTCGTGCCATATTCCTTTTCCAGCGCCCGCTTCATGTCGAGGAAGAGTTTGGGCCGAACCGCGGTCTGCACCAGGATCGCGCCGTTCTTGGCGCTGGCGACCGGTCGGTTGAAGGTCAAAGGATCGATGAACTCCGAATGCACGATCAGCGGCTCGATGCCGGCCGTGTTGAGATAGCTCCAGGAGGAGAGCCGTGGGCTCTCGATCACCTGCCTTGCATGCTGGATCTGCTGCGGTGTGATCTCCGCGAACGGATCGTCGCTGTCCTCGAAGTAATAATCGACGGTCAGCGGCGGGCGGATGATCGCCACGGAGATGAAGCGCTTGCGGTCGTCGGAGAGCGAGGTGATGCTCTGCTGCAGGCGCACGCCGAGCGCGGTGTTGCGGTAGGCGGCATCGGGCTCGTTGACGAAGAGGCGAACCGCGCCGCCCTCGACGAGCGAGTAGATGAAGCTGCGGTTCTGCGTCACCTCGTTCTGGAAGACGGCGGTGAGCAGGCCCATCTGCTGCCACAGGCGGGCGCGTTCCAGTGCGAGGATGGACGAGCTCTGCACGTAGTAGATCAGCGAGGCGGCAAGCACATAGCCTGCGAGCACGACCGGGAAAATGAGGGAAAGGGCGCGTTTACCGAGCGTCACTGATCTGGGCCAGACTGCTGATGATGCGGCGGCGGGCCTGGACCGATTGCACGGTCAGTTCCTCCTGAAACTGGCTTTTGGCCAGGATTTCCGGTGCTGCATAGATTTCGGGATTGGAGCGTATGTCTTCCGGAAGCAGCGCCAGTGCGGCGGTGCTTGCGGTGGGCATGTTGAGCTTGACAGCGTTGCGGGCGCCGTTCCTCGCGTTGCTGATATAGTCGATCAGCTTCAGCGCCAGGGCCTTGTTGTTCGAGCGTTCGCTGACGGAGACGCAGTCGAGCCAGGAAAGCGTGCCTTCCTTCGGCACGACGTAGCGCCAGAGGCCCGGTGAGGAGACCTTGTCGTTCAGCGTGTACTGGTCGCCGCTGTAACCGAGCGCCATGTAGATGTTCGGACCCTTGTCCGGGCTCTGCACCGAGGTGACGACATAGTCGTAGGTGAGCACATAGGGCGCCTGCGCCTTCATCAGCTCGTAGGCCGCCTTCAGCGTCTCGTTGTCATTGGCGTTGACCGACTTGCCGAGCAGGGCGAGTGGCGCGACGAAGGCTTCGGCGTGGTCGCCGTACATGGCGATATGGCCGCGTAGGCTTTCGGCCGGCTTCATCATGTCCGCCCAGGAGGTCGGCGGCGTCGTGATCTTGTCGGAGCGGTAGAGGATGCCCATCGTGCCCCACAGATAGGGCACGCCGTAGCCGCCGCAGCGGCCCGACCAGCTTTCCGCATAGTCCTTCAGCGATGGGACGTTGTCGGCACTCAGCGTGGCGATGACGCCGCGTTTACCGTAGAGCCGTGCGCCGTTCTCATTGGTCACGACGACGTCGACATTGGCGTTCGGATCGGCAAGGATCTTGTCCCGCACGTCGCCGCTGTCATAGAAGGTCTGGCGCACCTCGATGCCGGTTTCGGCAGTCCAGTCGGCAAGGATCTGCTCGTCGATATAGGCTTCCCAGATCAACAGGTTAAGCGTGGCCGCATGCGCCGGGCCCGCGGTGCCGAAGGCCGCCAGTGAGACTGCTGCAAGAAAAGCGCCGCGCATGCCGAAGGCCCCGTTGCCGTTACGTGCGGTGAGGATAGTCGGCAAGACTTTATGAAGCGTTACAACCTCTAAGCCTGTATTCGCTGGTGTTCAACCTTGGCACAGTCCTGCCGCTTTTGCCGGTCGTGATATATATTGTGGACGTGGCCGTGGGCTGCCGGGCCTGTGGTTGGCCTATAGCCGGCCGCACACTATGGTCGCCGACCGCGCCAACCCAGAGGAATTCGACATGGCCCCGACACCGCTCAAGATCGCGAACCTGATCGCCGCCGAGATCAAGGCGACCTCCGCGCAGGTTTCCGCCGCCGTGGCGCTCATCGACGAGGGGGCGACGGTGCCCTTCATCGCGCGCTACCGCAAGGAAGTGACCGGCGGTCTCGACGATACGCAGCTGCGCACGCTGTCCGAACGGTTGACCTATCTGCGCGAGCTGGAGGCGCGCCGTGCCTCGATCCTCGAATCGATTGCGGGGCAGGGCAAGCTGACGGACGAGCTTGCGGCGAAGATCGCCACGGTCGCGACCAAGGCGGAGCTCGAGGACATCTATCTGCCCTACAAACCCAAGCGCCGCACCAAGGCGGAGATCGCCCGCGAGCGCGGCCTCGGGCCGCTTGCCGAACAGATCCTCACGGACCGTGCACTGGTGCCGGCGGAGCTTGCCGAAAAATTCCTGTCGGCCGAGGTGCCCGACGTCAAGACGGCGCTGGAAGGCGCGCGTGACATCGTCGCCGAGCAGTTCACGGAAAATGCCGATCTCCTGAAGCGCCTGCGCGAATACATGAAGGACAACGCCTTCCTGCGCTCGCGGGTCGTCGAGGGGAAAAAGGAGGCCGGGGCGAAGTTCTCCGACTACTTCGACCATACCGAACGCTGGGCGGCGGTGCCGGGGCATCGGGCGCTCGCCATGCTGCGCGGCTGGAACGAGGAGTTCCTGTCGGTTGACATCGTCGTCGACCAGGACAGCACCGAGGCCGTCAAGCCGGTGGAACGCATCATCGCTTCTTTCTATGCCATCGGCACGAAGCCGGGCGACAAGTGGCTGGCCGAGGTGATCGGCTGGACCTGGCGGGTGAAACTCTCCATGTCGCTGTCGCTCGACCTGATGCGCGAGATGCGCGAACGCTCCGAGGAGGAAGCGATCCGCGTCTTTGCCCGCAATCTCAAGGACCTGTTGCTCGCCGCTCCTGCCGGCACGCGCGCCACGATGGGCCTCGACCCGGGCATCCGCACCGGCGTCAAGGTCGCCATCATCGACAACACCGGCAAGGTGCTCGAGACGACGACCGTCTACCCGTTCCCGCCGAGGAACGATGTGCGCGGCACACAGGCTGAGCTAGCGTCGCTCATCCGCAAGCACGAGATCGAGCTGATCGCCATCGGCAATGGCACCGGCAGCCGCGAGACGGAAAAGCTCGTCGCCGATCTGCTCGACCAGCTGCCGGCACCCAAGCCCACCAAGGTCATCGTCTCGGAAGCCGGTGCCTCCGTCTATTCCGCCTCGGAAACGGCGGCCGCCGAATTTCCGAACCTCGACGTCTCGCTGCGCGGCGCCGTTTCCATCGCCCGCCGTCTGCAGGATCCGCTTGCCGAACTGGTGAAAATCGAGCCGAAGTCGATCGGCGTCGGCCAGTACCAGCACGATGTCGACCAGGGAAAGCTCTCCCGCTCGCTGGATGCGGTTGTGGAAGACGCGGTGAACGCCGTCGGCGTCGATCTCAACACCGCCTCCGCGCCGCTTCTCGCGCGCGTCTCCGGCCTCGGCAAATCCTCCGCCGAAGCGATCGTCGCGCATCGTGATGCCAATGGCCCGTTCGAAAGCCGCAAGGAGCTGATGAAGGTCTCGCGCCTTGGTGCGCGCACCTTCGAGCAATGCGCCGGGTTCCTGCGCATTCCGAACGGCAAGGAGCCGCTTGACGCGTCCTCGGTGCATCCCGAAGCCTATGGCGTCGCCAAGAAGATCGTCGCGGCCTGCGGGCGGGACGTGCGCGCGCTGATGGGCGACAGCGCGGCGCTGAAGCAACTTGACCCGAAGGTGTTCGTCGACGAGCGCTTCGGCCTGCCGACGGTCAAGGACATCCTTGCTGAACTGGAAAAACCCGGCCGCGACCCGCGTCCGGAATTCCGGACCGCGACCTTTGCCGACGGCATCGACGACATCAAGGACCTCAAGGTCGGCATGCTCCTGGAGGGCACGGTGACGAACGTCGCCGCCTTCGGCGCCTTCGTCGACATCGGTGTGCATCAGGACGGCCTCGTGCATGTCTCCCAGCTCGCCGACCGCTTCGTCAAGGACCCGCACGAGGTGGTCAAGGCCGGCGACGTGGTGAAGGTGCGCGTCACCGAGGTGGATGTGCCGCGCAAGCGCATCGGTCTCACCATGCGCAAGGACGGCGGCGCGCCAGCTGCCCGCGACAATGCTCCGCGGGGCGACAAGAATGCCCAGATGCAACCGAAGTTCAGCCAGGCGGCCCCCAAGCAGCAGGCGCCCTCGCAAGGCGCTTTCGGTGCAGCGCTCGCCGAGGCGATGAAGCGAAAATAAGGCAAAGCCCTAGTTTTCCTAATGGCTGTCGGCAGAAATCGTCGTTTGTCTTGAATCGCCTCACCGCCCATAGTCGCGGTGTGGGCGGGCTCAAGCGGGCCGGGCGTTGCAAAGCGCGCCCGGTGTCCGGCAAACAGGAAACAAGACATGACGATGACGATTTCACGCCGCCAGGCCATGGCCGGCGCTCTCCTTGCCATTCCCGCGGTTTCCGCGCTGACGGCCGGCACCAGCCGCGCCGCCGGCGAGGATCTCGCGCAACGGCTTGCCGCGCTGGAGGCGCGTCACGGCGGGCGCATCGGCGTTGCCATACATAATCTTTCGACGGGCGCGCGGCTCGGCCACAACACGGATGAACGCTTCCTGATGTGCAGCACCTTCAAGGCGCTGCTGGCGGGCCATATCCTCGCCCGGGTGGATCGGGGCGAAGAGACGCTGGACCGGCGCATCGTCGTGAAGAAGGCGGACCTCGTGGACTGGTCGCCGGTGGTGGAAACGCGTGTCGGCGGGAAGGGCATCTCGATCGCCGAACTCTGCGAGGCGACCATCACGTTCAGCGACAATGCCGCCGCCAACCTGCTGCTTGCCGCATCGGGCGGGCCGGAGGCCGTCACGGCGTTCCTGCGCGGCCTTGGCGATGCGGTAACGCGGCTCGACCGCACGGAGCCGACGCTCAACTACCATGAGACGCCGGACGACGTGCGCGACACGACGACACCGACCGCCATGGTGGAGACGCTGCGCAGGCTGGTTTTTGCCGACGTGCTGTCGGCGCGTTCGAAGGCGCAGCTTGCCGCCTGGCTGGTGATGAACAAGACGGGCGACGCGCGGCTGCGCGCGGGTTTTCCGGCGGACTGGATGGCCGGCGACAAGACCGGCACCAACGGTGACAAGGCCGGCAATGCCAACGACGTCGCCATCGCCTGGTCGCCGGACCGCGGCGCCATCATCGTTGCAGCCTTCTGCGAAATCCCCGGCATTTCCGGCGACGAGCGCAATGCCGTCATTGCCGAGATCGGGCGCATCGCGGCCGAGGTCTGAGACGTTACGGTTCAAGCCGAGGCGCCGCCCTTGCGACGGTGCCTCAGTCCTCCAGGTCGCCCTTGAGCGCTGAAAGAACGTTCATCGCATGGCCGGCATACTGGCTGATCCAGCGGTCATGGATTGCCTGGATCGGCAGGGCATTGAGGTGGTTCCAGCGTTCGCGGCCCTCACGGCGGGCGACGATCAGCTCCGCCTCTTCCAGCACCTTGAGGTGCTGCATGACCGTGCAGCGGTCCATTTCCCCGAAACGCTCGCACAGTGCGCCCGTCGTCAGCGGCGCATCCTTGATTGCATCCAGCATCTGCCGCCGTTTGCCATTGGCCAGCGCCTTGAAAACGGCGTCCTGTTTCGATTCGCTTGACATGTTATATTTTTATAACATATTTTGACGGCAGACAAGATCGAAAGGGGCGCTTCTGCCCCGGAAGGAGGACGGCATGACGCTGGAATTTCGTGTGAACGGGCGCATCGGCAAGCCGGTTGCCGAGGTGTTCGATGCGGTGGTCAATCCGAAGAAGCTCAGCGGCTACTTCACCACCATCGGCGGGGCGAGCGCCCCGCTGGTCGAGGGCACGACGGTCACCTGGTGGGGCATGGCCCCGGTCGTCGTCGACGAGGTGGAGGAGAACGCCCTGATCGTCTTCCGCTGGGATGCCATGGTGGACGAGGGGGAGGCGCCCTACAGGACGCGCGTCGAGATGCGCTTCAAGCCGCTGGAGGACGGCGGCACGATGGTGACCATCGCCGAGACCGGCTGGCGCGACAACGCCCGCGGCCAGAAAGCATCCTACATGAACTGCGAGGGCTGGTCGCAGATGCTGGCCTGTATGAAGGCCTATGTCGAATACGGCATCAACCTGCGCGAGGGCTATTACCCGAGCGAGCTCAAGGGCGTCGTCGCCTCCGAGCAGCAGGATTTCACTTGAAACGGGAGGTTTGCAATGACAGCTGACATCAAGGGCGGCATCAACATCGCCATGAAGGTTCCCTCGCACCAGTACGAGGCGACACTCGCCTTCTACCGCGACGTCGTCGGGCTCGAGCCCTTCGACGACAAAGCCCCGGCAAGGGGGTTCCTGCTCGGCCCGAACCGGTTGTGGATCGACGAGGCGCCGGGCTACAGCCAGGCGGAGGTCTGGCTCGAACTTTTCACGCCCGACCACACGGTCGCTCTCGGCCATCTCGAGCAGAACGGCGTCGTGCGCTGCGATCCGATCGAGGATCTGGGCGCAGGCTTTCGCGGCGGCTGGGTGATGAACCCGGCCAATATCGTGCACATGGTGCGCGAGCCCGACGCCTGGTGATGAAACGGTTCGGGGACGGGCGCAAGGCCGTCCCCGAACGAGGCCTCAGATGGCGGCGGGCGGTGTCAGGCCGTCGGCGGCCGCCATCGGCACCGGCTGGTCGACCGGTGCCTGGTGCTGCAGCACGACGACGCGGCTGCCGGTCGGCACGCGGCCGTAGAGGTCGATGATGTCCTGGTTGAAGAGGCGGATGCAGCCGCTCGATACCGCCTTGCCGATCGACCAGGGCTCGGACGTGCCGTGGATGCGGAAGAGCGTGTCCTTGCCGTCCTTGTGCAGATAGAGCGCGCGGGGCCCCAGCGGGTTGGTAAGGCCCGGCTCCATGCCGCCGGCCCATTTCAGGTTCCGTTCCGGCTCGCGCTCGATCATGTTCTGGGTGGGCGTCCAGCGCGGCCATTCCGCCTTGCGGCCGATGCGTGCGCCGCCCTCGAATTCCAGCCCCGCCTTGCCGACGCCAATGCCGTAGCGCATTGCCATGCCTTCGCCCTGCACGAGGTAGAGGAAGCGGTTCTGCGTGTCGATGACGATGGTGCCGGCCGGCTCGGCCGTCTGGTAGGCGACCAACTGGCGGAAATATTTCGGGTTCACCTTGCTGATGTCCATCGCCGGCAGGGGAAAACGCTCTTCTGGATGCGGTCCGTACATGGCGATATGTATCGGGTCCGGTCCCTTCTTCACCGGCTTTGCGGTGGTGGCGCAGCTTGCGAGCGTTGCCGCAAGGGCGAGGAGGGCGAGGGGGCGGAGAGCCGCGAAAGCGCGGGCACGGGACACACACATGAGGGGGGCACCTGTCGTTTTTCAATTCCGAAATCTGGCTTGAAAGCCTTGCGCGGGTTCTTTGTCGGCAAAGCGGGCATCGGCGCGGCGAGAAAAAAGCGAAACTGTGGCAAGGGCTTGGGTGTGTCCTTGCGGCCACGCGTCGTTCCGTCGCACATGCCATGCCGCTTGCTCCCGCGCGGGCGAGGGCGTAAGGCTTTTGCCATGCAATGGAGTGAGGAAGCCATCGTTCTCGGCGTGCGGCGCCACGGCGAAAGCTCTGTCATCGTCGAGGTGATGACGCGCAGCCGTGGCCGGCACCTCGGCATGGTGCGCGGCGGGCGCTCGCGGACCATGCAGCCGGTGCTCCAGCCCGGCAATTCCGTCGATGTCACCTGGCGGGCGCGGCTCGACGAGCATCTCGGCGAGTTCCGCATCGAGCCGCTGGAACTGCGCGCCGGGCGGCTGATGGAGACGGCGACCGCTGTCTACGGCGTGCAGGCCATGGCGGCGCTGCTGCGCTTCCTGCCGGAGCGCGACCCGCATCCCCATCTCTACGAGGCGCTTTCCGTCATCCTCGATCACCTGCACGAGCCGGCCGATGCCGGCGAACTCTTCGTGCGTTTCGAACTCGCCGTGCTCAACGATCTCGGCTTCGGCCTCGATCTTTTCGAATGTGTCGCAACGGGCAGCCGCGAAAACCTCTGTTACGTGTCGCCGAAATCCGGCCGTGCCGTTTCGCGCGAAGCCGGCGCACCCTGGGCGGACAAGATGCTGGCACTGCCGGCCTTTCTTGGCGACGAGCGCCGGCACGCCGCCGATGCCGCCGCCCTCGCGGACGGCTTCCGGCTGACCGCCTTCTTCCTCAACCGGCATGTCTGCGAACCGCGCGGGCTGGAACTCGCCAGCGCCCGCGACGGCTTCATCCAGGCGGCCCTGAAGGCGCTCGGCACGCCGAGGCACGATCAACCCCGAGAGGCGCATGCATGACGGTCGAAATCTACCCCGGGCTGACGGTTTCTGGCGTCGGTACGCTGCCGCTCGACGTGGTGAAGCGCGACGGCGGGCTGAAGGTACTGCAGGCGATGCTGGCCGGCGACCTGCCGGCCCCGCCGATGGCGAAGACGCTCGCCTTCAGCATGACGGAGGTGGAGGACGGCCGCGTCGTCTTTGCCGGCCTGCCGTCTGTCGACCATCTCAATCCGCTCGGCACGGTGCACGGCGGCTGGACGGCAACGGTGATGGATTCGGCGCTCGGATGCGCCGTCTTCTCCGTCATCAAGCCGGGCGAAGCCTATACGACGATCGAGTTCAAGCTGAATCTCGTGCGCCCCGTCCTGCCCGGCATGGGTGAGGTGTTCTGCGAAGGCAGGATCGTGCATCGCGGCCGTACCATTGCGACATCCGAAGCATGGCTGCGCGACGGAAACGGCAAGCTGCTCGCCCATGGCACTGAAACCTGCGCCATCTTCCCGATCGAAAACCTGATGCGTTAGTGTCTCCAGCCGAAGCGGCGCCGGATGCGGCGGCCAGAAGGCATGTGGGGCAATTCCACTGAACCGGGGGCTGCGAAGTTGCTCCAGACAGGCCGCAGCCATCGGCCCTGCTGCCGATGGCTCAATGGCCGTTACAGGTCGAAAGCACTTCCCAGTGCGCGTGCAGCGCTGCGAAATCGCCGCCGGCTTCGATGATCTCGACGATATGGCTGAACCGGTCGCGGGCGCCCGTTTTTTCGCCGGCCAGCCGGAGGCGGGCCGTGCCGGCCGCAGGATCCCCGGTCACATCCGCAATTCCGTCGAGGCGGGTGGCGCGCAGGAGGGCGGCGGCGCGGCGCGTTTCGTTCTGCACGTTGATCGGTGTGGCATAGCCATAAGCGGTGGTCAGCGGGCTCTTTCCGGCAGCGACCGGCATCCATGTCAGCGTGCCGTTTTCCATCACCAGCGGCGCCGCGTCGAAGGTGACCGGCATCCAGTCCTCTTCCGCGTCGGCGGAAAAATGCGCGACATGGAGCGCGCCGTCGTCGAGGAGGTCCGGGCCGTCGGCGCGGCTGCCGGACTGCCAGGTGCGGTTTGTGACGAACTTGTAGAGATGCCCGGATTCGCCGGCATCGCCGCAATAGACGACCACGCGGCCATCCCGGTTGACGAGGCAGGCGAGGGCGCCATGCCGCAAGCGGCCGAGGGCGGCCCGTTTTTTCGGGGCGGCGTCCGGATTCCGCGGATCGACCTCGACGACCCAGCCCGCAGGGGCGCCGGATCCCTCATCGAAGCAACGGGCGTCGCCATGAAAATCCGCCTCTGCCATCAGCCGCGTGCCCCAGGGGGTAAGGCAGCCGGCGGTGGCGATGCGCTGGCTTGAAGCCATGCGGAGCGCGGCGGGGGCCAGGCGTTTTACCGGGGCCCCGCCGGCGGCCGGCGTCAAAGGCTGTCCGTCCGTGCGGGCGGCGGTGCATCGACCGAGAAGATTGCCGAGGCCGCGAACGATGGCATGCGCATAGCCGTCCCGGGGCTGCCGGCCCGCCTGCGTGGCGGTGGCATTGCGAAGGGTCTGGGTCATGGCGGGCTCCGGTTGCTCCTGGAAATAGGTCATTGTGCCCGCCTTGCATGAAAA
This sequence comes from Shinella sp. JR1-6, assembly GCF_004284735.1. Taxonomy (NCBI): domain Bacteria; kingdom Pseudomonadati; phylum Pseudomonadota; class Alphaproteobacteria; order Hyphomicrobiales; family Rhizobiaceae; genus Shinella; species Shinella sp. JR1-6. Next base: position 239,876 of record NZ_SHMI01000003.1, read on the forward strand.
CCATGCGACAGCTCGAAGAGAATACCGGCTTCAAACGTAACCCCGTTTAGTCTTTGGAAAAAACCGGGTAGTCTCCGCGCCCGGACAATGCCCGCGTTGGAGTCGCAATGCTCGAAATCCTCTCCCTGGTCGCGATCGGCCTGGCGCTCTATACCCTCAATGCATCGCGAAACAGCGCGCAGAAACTCGGCGAGGAGGTGATGCGGCTGAAGCGCGAAGTCGAGGCGCTGAAGGCCGGAGATTTGACGGCGCCAGTGGAGACGGTGGCTGTGGAAGCGACCGAGGTCATCTCCGAAGAGGCGGCCGAGGAGCCGGTGCCGGCCGATTTCGCAAGCCCCTGGGCGGCGTCGCAGGCGGCGGGGGCGGACGAGGCCGAGAAGGGCCGGGCGATCTTTGGCGGCACGCCCGCCGGTCCCGCCGAAACGGTTGCTGCGAGCGAGAGGCTGGACGAAGCCGTTGTGGCGGCCTCTGCCACTCCCGCGGCCGCGGCAAAGCCGAAGGAAAGCTTCGAAAGCCGCATCGGCGCGCGCTGGGCCGTCTGGGTGGGCGGCATCGCGCTCGCGCTCGGCGGCATCTTCATGGTCAAGTATTCCATCGAGGCGGGGCTGCTCAGCCCGGCGGTGCGGCTGTCGCTGGCTGCCGTCTTCGGCCTCGTGCTCATGGCGGTCGGCGAGTTCGTGCGCCGCCGCACGCTGCCGGTCATCGCGAATGCCTTCCAGAACGCGATGATCCCCGGCGTGCTGACCGCTGCCGGTGCCATAACGCTGTTTGCCGTCACCTATGTCTCCTATGAGTTCTACGGCTATTTCGGCCCGCTGACGGCCTTCGTGCTGCTCGCCGGCGTCGCCTTCGCGACGATCGGCCTGTCGCTCCTGCATGGGCAGGCGCTGGCCGGCCTCGGCCTGCTCGCCTCTCTCGTGACGCCTGCGCTGGTCGCGACCGAGGAGCCGAGTGCCTGGGGCCTTTTCGGCTTCCTCTCCGTCGCCTGGCTTGCCACCTTCGCCGCCGCGCGCATCCGCCGCTGGCTGATCGTTCCGGCGCTGGCCAGTGCCGGCATGGCGCTCTGGGCGGTGCTCTATCTTTCGGAGGCGAGCACGGTCGAGGTCGTGCCGATGCTTCTCGCCATGCTCGTGATGGCGCTCGGCCTGGGGCTGATCTGGCCGGGCAACATTACGACGGACGACCTGCCGCCCGCAACGGCCGCCGCCGCCGCCGATCCGCTGGACCGCCTGCTTGCCCCGCCAGCGGTCGCCGTATCGCTGGCCGGCGCACTGGCACTGACTTTCCCGGCGCTGATTCTCGCCAATGCCGTCCCGGCGCTGGCCCGGGCGGACTATGGGTTTGCCGCGATCGTGATGGCGCTTGCCCTGCTCGGCGCGCTGCGCGGCTGGGCGGTCTATCCCGCGCTCTTCTCCGCTGTCACGGCCGTGGTCGGCGTCGGGGCGATGGTGATCCGGCCCGGCGGCCTGCTGTCCGACGATTTCTCCTCCCTGGCCCCGCCGATACTGGACAATGCCTCGGTGCTGCCGCCGCCGGCATCGTTGCCGGTGCCGATGATCGCCGTCGTGCCTGTTAACCTGCTGCTGCTCCTTGCTGTCGCCTATGCGGCGGTCGGTCTTGCGGCGGTGCGCCTGCGCATGACGGGGTCCTCCGCGTTTGCCGCGCTCTGGAGCCTCATCGCCCCGGCCGTGCCCTTTGCCATCGTTGCCCTGAGCTTCCTCCATTTCGGCAATCTCTCCTTTGACCTTAAGCACGGTCTTCTCGCCGTGGCGCTCGGTCTCGCCTTCTTCGCCGCGGCAGAGGTCTTTTCGCGCGGACGGGCGGAGGAGGGCCTGTTCATTCCACAATGGACGCTCGTTGCCGGCGGCTTTGCTTTCCTCGTGCTGGCGCTGCACGCCATGACGGACGGCCTTGCCACCACGCTCGGCATCGCGATCCTCGGCGCTGCCGCCGTCTTCGCGACGCGCCTTCGCCGCTGGCCGGTCCTGCCCTGGCTGATGGCAGGGGCGGCGGCCGTGGTTGCCGGCCGCATCGGCTGGGAGCCGACCATCGTCGGCGCGGCCAACCTTTCGAAGACGCCGGTCTTCAACCAGCTGCTTGCCGGCTACGGCATTCCGGCTGCTCTTCTCGCGCTCTCGGCCTTCGAACTGCGCCGCTGGCCGGGCGAGAAAATCCGCAACCTGCTGCAGGCGCTGGCCAGCCTGTTCGTGCTGCTGACGGCGGCGATCCTCGTGCGCCACGGCATGAATGGCGGGGTGCTGGACAGCTCCGTGCCGACGCTCGGCGAGCAGTCGATCTACACGCTGCTGGTCATCGGCGCCGCGGGTATCCTGATGTCGCTCGACCTGAAATCGCCGAGCCCGGTCTTCCGCTACGGTTCCATGGTGGTCGGCGGGCTCTCGGTCCTGTCCATCCTCAGCGCCCATTTCGTTGGCCTCAACCCCTATTTCACCGGCGAACTGCTCGGTAAATGGCCGTTCCTGGATCTGCTTTTCGTCGGCTATCTCCTGCCTGGCATCGCCTATGGCGGGCTTGCCCTCTATGCGCGCGGCCGGCGGCCGATGCCCTATGTGATCATGCTGGCGCTGACCGGCGTGGCGCTCGCCTTTGCCTGGGTCACGCTCAGCGTGCGCCGCTACTGGCATGGCGAGGGCATTGCCGACTGGAAGGGGTTCCTCCAGCCGGAGACCTACACCTATTCGGTCGTCTGGCTGCTGCTCGGCGTTCTGCTGCTGGTGGTCGGCTCGAAGTTCGATTCCAAGAGCATCCGCCTTGCCTCCGCCGGTCTCGTGCTGATCGCGGTGGTCAAGGTCTTCCTGATCGACATGGCCAATCTCGAAGGCATCCTCAGGGCGCTCTCCTTCATCGGGCTCGGCGCGGTGCTGATCGGTATCGGGCTGTTCTACCAGAAGATCCTGTCGGGAAAGTCCGGGACCGGCGAAAAGGCGGAATTGAACGCCGAGGCGTGACAGGATAGTCAGGGCAACCAATGATGGATTGCCCATGACCTTCGCCTGTCTCGCCGCCGCCTTCTCGCCCCTCGGGGCCCTTGCCGAACGCCTGCTGCCGCAGGCCTTCTCTGTCGATGACGGCTCGCACGATGCCGCGCATCTCATCCGTGTGTGGAAGAGCGCGCGCCGCATCCAGCCGGAGGAGGGCGGTGACATACGGTTGCTGGCCGCCGCCGTGCTGCTGCATGATTGCGTGGCGGTGGAAAAGAACTCGCCGCTGCGCGCCGAAGCGTCACGCCTTGCAGCCGAAAAGGCGGCCGGTCTGCTTGCCGCCGAAGGCTGGAGCGAAGCGGACGTGGCCTCCGTCGCCCATGCCATCCTGACGCACAGTTTCTCCGCCAATCTCGCTCCCAAGACACCGGAGGCGAAGATCCTGCAGGACGCCGACCGGCTCGACGCGATCGGTATGATCGGTGCTGCGCGCTGCTTCTACATTGCCGGCCGCATGGGCAGTGGCCTCTACGATCCGCTGGACCCGCTCGGCGAAAACCGCCCGCTCGACGACAAGGCCTTCGCCATCGACCATTTCGAGGTCAAGCTCTTCAAACTGGCCGACGGGTTCCAGACGGCGGCGGGTGCGCGCATGGCGGGCGAGCGGACGGAGCGCCTGCGGGCGATCCGCACCATGCTGCTGGATGAAATCTGAAGAAAAACATGCTTTTGTGCCGCCGCATTGAATCCGATCGGCAGGCCGTTGAATCAAAGTTTTAGGAAAGGTCGCCCGCATGAAGGTCGAAGGTCTCAACATCCACCCGCTGAAGAGCGGCCGGGCCATTCCCGTCGAAAGCGCTGCCGTGCGTCTCGACGGCCTTGCCGGCGACCGGCGTTTCATGGTCGTCGAGCCGGACGGCCGCTTCATCACCCAGCGCGAGCTGCAGGCGCTGGCCCGCGTCGAGGCGACGGCCGTCGGCGACAGCCTGCATCTCGAAATGGAAGGCCGCCAGCTTTTTGCGAGCTTTGACCCGGAGGACCGCCTCGACGTGACCGTCTGGGACAGCCCGGTCAACGCTGCCGTCGCCGACGAGGCCGTCAACGAGGTCCTGTCGGACTGGCTCGCCCGTCCGGTCAGGCTCGTGCACATGGACGCGCGGGCCGAGCGACTGGAGGGTGAGGAGTGGGCCGGCAGCCCGGCGCCTGTCGGTTTTGCCGACGGCTTCCCCGTTCTCGTGACGACCACCGGCTCGCTTTCCGACCTCAACCGTACCCTCGTCGCCAAGGGCCAGGAGCCTGTCGGCATGGAGCGCTTCCGCACCAACATCCTCGTTTCCTGTGACGATCCCTGGGTGGAGGACCTGTGGGAAGCGATCGAGATCAACGGCATCACCTTCGATTTCGTCAAACCCTGCGCCCGCTGCATCATGACCACGCAGGACCAGAAGACCGGCGAGCGCATCGGCGGCAACCCGATCCAGGGCCTTGCCGAAAAGCGCATGTCCGCCGACCGCCGCGTGCCCGGCGTGCTCTTCGGCTGGAACGCCGTGCCCCGCGGCGAGGGCGAGATCCGCCTCGGCGATACGGTGCGCGTGACGAAGACGCGCACCGAGCGCTGGCCGATGAAGGTACGGGCTTGAAGTCATGCTAACGTGTTTTCCGCGCGAAACCGCGCCCCCCATTCCCGGCTGGTTTCGTCGGCCAACTTCCTCACGCCGGGCGCAACGCGATCGGCGGCTGCCGGATCCAGCCCCAGGTGGAGGAGGACGGTCCGTAAGGTGGCGCGCGGATCGTCGGATAGATCGTCATAAGAAAGGCGAAGCGGTGCTATCGCCTCGCGTTCGAACCACGTCTCCCACGCGCGGTCATAGGCCGTCATCGTCTCGAGGTGGGCTCGGATGGCGTCTCGGTCGTAGACGGGCGCGCGATTCGGCGCGGTCCGCTCCAGTTCCGTGCCGTCCGGGGCGAGATGCCACAATCCGGTCTGTTCTGCTTTAAGGTAGGAAACCGCCTGCGCGAGCTTGTCGGTGCGCGTCAGGTGAATGAAGAGCGTCGTGCCGAAGATCCGTTGGATGCGTTCGCAATCGCTGAGATTGCCGGGGTGGAGGATCGCGAGCTTCTCGCAGAGGAAATCGAAGCCGTGCCTCTGCTGGCGAAGTCCGAAAATTGCTGTATCCCCGCGTCCCTTGCGGTTCGCAGCCTCGAAGATCGTTTCGAGCAATTCGCGCGCCGCCATTGTTTCCACCAATATGAGACCAAGCCTCGTCAGCCAGTCGGGCAAGGTCGGACGGTAGAAGAGTGAGGCCGGGTTTCCGGCGATGCCAGTCGCCGCCAGGAGTTTGCACAGCAGGGTGCTTCCGCTGCGCGGAGAGGTGCAGATGATATACGAGTTGTATCGTGCCATGTCGGCCCGACTATCGTCGGCGTGTGACAGCCTGATGTCGGGCCGGCGTGCTCATGCTGCCTTTCAAACCCAGCCGCGTCGCTTGAAATAGAGGAACGGCATCAAAGCCGAGATGATCATCAGGCCGACCGCATAGGGATAGCCGAAGCGCCATTGGAGCTCCGGCATCAGCTCGAAGTTCATGCCGTATGCCGAGGCGACCAGCGTCGGGGGCAGGAAGACGACCGAGGCGACGGTGAAGATCTTGATGATCTGGTTCTGCTCGAGATTGATCAGGCCGAGCGTCGCGTCGAGCAGGAAATTGATCTTGCCCGAGAGGAACGCCGCATGGTCGCCGAGCGATGCGGCATCGCGCTGCACGAGCTTGACGAGCTGGCGGATGTCCTTCGACGGCCGTCGGGCCGGGCTCTCCACCGCCGCGTGATAGGCGACGAGACGCGAGATGCTGACGAGGCTTTCGCGCACGCCGGAGAGGAAATCGCCCTTGCGGCCGAGCTGCTCGATCAGTGCCTCGAGGTCGCGCGTCTTCTTGGTGGACGAGCCCTTCTTGCTGCGGAAGACCTCGCGGGAGATGCCGTCGATCTCGTTGCCGAGCCGCTCCAGCACGTCCGCCATGCGGTCGATGACCGCCTCGATGACGCCGAGCATCACGTCCTCGCCGGTTTCGTAGCTGTGGCCGTTGCCGCGCAGCGCCCGATTGCAGAAGGTCACGAAGGGCTTTGCATCCGCATGGCGCACCGTCACCAGCGTCGGGCCGGTGAGGATGAAGGTTACCGGCATCTTCATCGGTTCGTCGCCGTCGAGATTGGTGAGCGCCGTCATCGTCATGAATTCCGCGCCGTCTTCCTGGTAGAGGCGGGCCGACAGCTCGATATCCTCCATTTCCTCCCGCGTCGGGATCGAAATGCGGAGCGCCGCCTCCACGTCCGCCACCTCTTCGGGTGTCGGGCTCAGGAGATCGTACCAGAGGGCAGGGGCGATTGCCTGCTCGATGGCCGGGTTGGAAATTTCGCGCAGGCAGAAGCGGTCTGCCCTGCGGGCATAGATTTGCAGCATGCTTTACTCCTTGGAGGCATTCTCGCCGTCCGGAGCAAAGCCTTTTCGGGCCTCTTACCGGATCGGTCGCTCGATTGCTCTCGATAGTCGACTGTCGGGGTCCATGATCTTATCCGGGTTCGGTTGGCGCCGTGTGACGCCTGGAGGGGACATGCGCTCAAAATGCCGTGGCGTCAAGCACATCCGGCGCCATGCCCGGTGCCGGGATTTCATCAATCCGGCTGATCGTCCGGTCAATTAAATTCGCTTTTGTTAATGCATGGCGCCGCGTAGTGTCCGGCCACACACTCCCGGAGACCCACCATGTCCACCCCATCCGTCGTTGCGGCGCCTGCCGCGAGCCGGCCCATGCCGTGGCTCATCATTCTTGCCGGCTCGCTGATCGCCGTGCTCACCTTCGGCCCACGCTCGGCGATGGGCTTTTTCCAGCTGCCCATGCTGCAGGATACCGGCTGGGACCGCACCACGTTCGGCCTCGCCATGGCGCTGCAAAACCTTGCCTGGGGCGTCAGCCAGCCGTTCTTCGGCGCGATTGCCGACAAGTTCGGCACCTGGCGGGTCTTGCTTGTCTCGGGTCTCGTCTATGCGCTTGGCCTGGTCCTCATGTCGTTCGGCACGTCGCCGCTCTGGCTGCATGTCGGCGGCGGCGTGCTGGTCGGGCTTGGCGTCGGGGCCGGCTCCTTCGGCATCCTGCTGTCTGCCTTCGCGCGCAATGTGACGCCGGACCAGCGCTCCATGGCCTTCGGCATCTGCACGGCCGCAGGCTCTGCCGGCATGTTCCTCTTCGCGCCGCTGTCGCAGGGCCTCATCAGCGCCTATGGCTGGTCGGACAGTCTCGTCTATCTCGGTATGCTGATGCTCATCGTGCCGTTGCTCGGTATTCCGCTGCGCGGCAATTCCTCCTCCGGCATCACGTCGGCAAACGAATACAAGCAGACCATCGGCGAGGCGCTGCGCGAGGCGCTCGGCCATCGCAGCTACCTGCTGCTGGTCGCCGGCTTCTTCGTCTGCGGTTACCAGGTCGCCTTCATCACCGCGCATTTCCCGGCCTATCTCGGCGATATCGGCATCGATGCGCGTTATGCGGTCATCGCACTGGCGCTGATCGGCTTCTTCAACATCATCGGTTCGCTCGCCGCCGGCTTCATCGGCCAGCGCTACTCGAAGCCCTATTTCCTCGCCTATATCTATCTCGCGCGCTCGGTCGCGGTGGCGGCCTTCATCCTTCTGCCGAAGTCGCCGGCCTCGGTCATCGTCTTCGCCATCGTCATGGGCCTGCTCTGGCTCTCCACCGTGCCGCCGACCAACGGTCTCGTCGCCATCATGTTCGGCACGAAACATCTCGGCCTGCTCGGCGGCATCGTCTTTCTCTCGCACCAGGTCGGCTCGTTCCTCGGCGTGTGGATGGGCGGCTATCTCTACGATCATTTCGGCACCTACGATCCGGTCTGGTGGCTCGGCGCGGCGCTCGGCGTCTTCGCGGCGATCGTGCACTGGCCGATCGAGGAAAGGGGCGTCGTACGCCCGGCCGTCGCCTGACCTAAAACAGTACCGCCGCCCGAAGGAATTCGGGCGGCGGTTCTTGCAAACAGTCACAAAAGTTTCTAAATCTGAACCACCGGCAATGCCGGCTTTGTTTTGGAGCTATTATGCTCAAACTGAGCAAAATAGCCTTTCCGCCGGAGGATGGCGGGAGAAAGGGAGGGTTCCATGACCGTTCTGGCCCAGCATGCGGGGATGGCCGAAGCCGCTCGTCCGCTGACTGCCGCGGAGCGCTTCGGCGTCGTCGAGAAACCGGATCTGACCTTCACGCCCGAGATCGCCCGCGAGACGGAACACCTCTACGAGAAGGTGAAACAGTTCATTCCCGCCTTCGAATGGCCGGTCTACGCGCCCTATGTCGCCGCCATCAACCGGTTGAAGAAGGAGCGCGGCGCGGTCATCCTCGCGCACAATTACCAGACGCCGGAAATCTTCCACTGCGTCGCCGATATCGTCGGCGATTCGCTGCAGCTCGCCCGTGACGCCACCAAGGTGGATGCCGAGATCATCATCCAGTGCGGCGTGCATTTCATGGCCGAGACCTCGAAGCTGCTGAACCCGGAAAAGACGGTGCTCATCCCCGATGCCCGGGCCGGCTGCTCGCTGTCGGATTCGATCACCGGGGAAGATGTACGCCTGCTCAAGCAGCGTTATCCCGGCGTGCCGGTCGTCACCTATGTCAACACCTCGGCCGATGTGAAGGCGGAGACGGACATCTGCTGCACCTCTTCCAACGTGCTCGCCGTGATCGAGAGCCTGGAGAGCGACACCGTGCTCTGCATCCCGGACGAGTACCTGGCGATGAACGTCGCCAAGCAGACGAACAAGAAGATCCTGACCTGGAAAGGGCACTGCGAGGTGCACGAGCGCTTCACGGCAGCTGAGCTGCTTTCCTACAAGGAGGCCCATCCCGGTATCGAGATCATCGGCCATCCGGAGTGCCATCCCGACGTCATCGCCGTCTGCGATTTCGCCGGCTCCACCTCCGGCATGATCAACTACGTGAAGGACAATCGTCCCTCGCGCGTGCTGCTCGTCACCGAATGCTCCATGGCCTCCAACATCCAGGCCGAGCTGCCGGGCGTCGATTTCGTCAAGCCGTGCAATCTCTGTCCGCACATGAAGCGTATCACGCTGCCGAAGATCCTCGACAGCCTGGTCAACATGACGGAAGAGGTCGTGGTCGATCCGGCGATCGCCGATCGCGCCCGCCTTGCCGTCGAGCGGATGGTGAACCTGAAGCAGTAGAGGCGCAGGAGGCCCTGCGCCCCCTCATCCCCCTGCCGGGACCTTCTCCCCGTAAACGGGGAGAAGGGGAAAACGGCGAGCCCAGCGCTCCTCGCCCCGCTTGCGGGGAGAGGATGCCGGCAGGCAGGTGAGGGGCGCAGTTCGGCGGCGCGTCGGAGGAGTAAGACATGCCCATTGATAGTTTTCGTCCGCAATCCTGGAACGGCATCGACGATATCGTCATCGTCGGCGGCGGGCTTGCCGGCCTGTTCTGCGCGCTGAAACTCGCGCCGCGTCCCGTCACCATTCTCGCGGCTGCGCCGATCGGACAGGGCGCGTCCTCCGCCTGGGCGCAGGGCGGCATCGCGGCGGCGATGAGCCCCGGCGATACGTTCGAAAAGCACGTCGCCGACACGCTCGAAGCCGGTGCCGGCATCGTCGATGAGAAGATGGCGCGCTTCATGGTTTCCGAAGGCCCGGCGCGCATCCACGACCTGCTCGAATACGGCGTGCCCTTCGATCGCGATCTCGAGGGCAAGCTGCTGCTCTCCCGGGAGGCTGCCCATTCGGAACGCCGCATCGTGCGCGTCAAGGGCGACATGGCCGGCAAGGCCATCATGGAGGCGCTGATCGCTGCGGTTCGCAAGACGCCGTCGATCCGGGTGCTCGAAGGCTATGTCGTCGAGGAGCTGGTGCGCGAGGGCCGCTTCATCTCGGGCGTCGTCGCCCGCCCCGATGCCGGCCAGTCGAAGAACCGCGTTCATTTCCCGGCCCGCGCCGTCGTGCTCTGCTCGGGTGGCGTCGGCCATCTCTATGCCGTCACCACCAATCCGTGGGAGGCCTGCGGTCAGGGGGTCGGCATGGCCGCGCGCGCCGGGGCGATCATCGCCGATCCGGAATTCGTGCAGTTCCACCCGACCGCCATCAATATCGGCCGCGATCCTGCACCGCTCGCCACCGAGGCGCTGCGCGGCGACGGTGCGCACCTCATTAATTCCGCCGGCCACCGCTTCATGCTCGATATCCACGCGGACGGCGAACTCGCCCCGCGTGACATCGTTTCGCGCGGCGTCTTTGCGGAGGTGCAGGCCGACCGCGGCGCCTTCCTCGATTGCACCAAGGCGGTCGGTGCGCATTTCCCGGAAATGTTCCCGACGGTCTATGCCTCCTGCATCGCCGCCGGCATCGACCCCGTCACCCAGCCGATCCCCGTCGTGCCCGCCGTGCACTACCACATGGGCGGCGTCTTGACGGATGCGGAAGGCCGCACCTCGATCGACGGCCTGTGGGCCGCCGGCGAAGTCACCTCCACCGGCGTGCACGGTGCAAACCGCCTTGCCTCGAATTCGCTGCTTGAAGCGGTGGTCTTCGCCGCCCGCATCGCGGAAAACATCAAGGGCATGCTGCCGGAGCCGAAGATCAACGACTGGGGCAAGAATGCCGGCGAGAGCGACGACCTCGTCACCATCGAGGATAGCCCGGCGCTGAAGCGCCTGCGCCGCATCATGAGCGACCATGTCGGCGTCATCCGCAGCCGCGACGGTCTGAAGACGGCAATCCGCGAGATCGCTGCGCTGGAGCGCGAAAACAGTCGCATGCGCTTCCACAACATCGTCACCACGGCAAAGCTCATCGCGACGGGTGCGTATCTGCGCGAGGAAAGCCGCGGCGGCCACTTCCGCTCCGATTTCTCCGAGCAGAAGGCCGGCTGGAAGCACCGCACCTTCCTCACCCTTGCCGATGCCGAGAAGGTGGTTGCGGACCTTGCGGAAACGGTGGCGGCATGAAGTTTGGCAAAAATTGACAATCGCTCTTTGCGCACTAGAATCGGGCGAAAGGATCGCGCCATGCCGACGCTGAATGTCAGTCTCACCCCGGAATTCACCGACTTTATCGAGGACGCCGTCGCAAGCGGCTCCTACGTCTCTGCAAGCGAGGTCGTTCGTGATGCGTTGCGTTTGATGCGTCAGGAACAGGAAAGCGAGGCGGCCAAACTCGCGCTCCTGCGCAAGGCGGTCGATGCCGGGCTGGCGCAGTCGGAGCGGGGCGAGTTTTCCCGGCGCTCCGTCACGGACATTTTTACGGCTTCAATCGGCGAAAAATGATCGTTCGGCTGACGGTTGAGGCCGAACGGGATCTTACCGAGATCGCGCGCTACACGGTGACGACCTTCGGCGTTGTCCAGGCCATGAACGATGCCGCGTTGATCGAGCATGCCATGAGCCTTCTCGCCGAAAACCCGCTCCGGCCGGCGTCGCGGGCACGCGACGAGCTCCGCCCCGGCGTGCGCTCCATGCATCTTTCCCGTGCGGCAGCCCGGCGCCATGCTGCTGCGCACGTTCTTTACTACCACCTCGTAGCAGGCGCGGACGAGGCACAGGAAATCGTCATTCTCCGCGTTCTGCATGAACGCATGGAGCCGTTGAAGCGGCTCGTCGATGCCAACAGTCCAGAGAAGGATTCTCCGCCATGACCACCCCTCATCTCCCCGTCCTCTCCCCGCTGATGGTCGAGGATCAGGTGCGCGCCGCACTCTCGGAAGATCTCGGGCGCGCCGGCGACATCACCAGTCAGGCGACGATCGCACCGGGCAGTCTGGCGCGGGCGGAGCTGAATGCGCGGGAGGAAGGGGTCGTCGCCGGCCTCGATCTCGCCCGCGCGGCCTTCCGGCTGATGGATCCTGCGATCCGCTTCGAGGCCTTCGTGAAGGATGGCGACCGGCTTTCGCCGGGTACGGTGATCGCGCAGGTTTCCGGCCCCGCCCGCGCCGTGCTGTCGGCCGAACGGGTGGCACTGAATTTTCTCATGCACCTTTGCGGCGTGGCGAGCTACACGGCGCGGTTCGCCGCCGAGATCGCCCATACGCAGGCGAGGGTCTGCTGCACGCGGAAAACCATCCCGGGCCTGCGGGCGCTGGAAAAATACGCCGTGCGCATGGGCGGCGGCTCGTCGCACCGCTACGGCCTCGATGACGCGATCCTCATCAAGGACAACCATATCGCCGTGTCCCGCGGTGTTGCGGGCGCCATTGCGGCCGCCCGCGCCTTTGCCGGACATCTCGTCAAGGTGGAGGTCGAGGTGACGACGCTGGAGGAGCTGGAGGAGGCGCTGGAGGCGCAGCCCGACGTCATCCTGCTCGACAATATGGGGCCGGAGCTCCTGCGCCGCGCCGTCGAGATCAACCGCGACTGTGCGGGGTTGACCGAGGCGACCTACGCCGCCGCCCTGCGCCGCGTGAAGCTGGAAGCCTCCGGCAACGTGAATCTGAAGACGATCCGCGCCATTGCCGAAACCGGTGTCGACTATATTTCGACCTCCAAGATCACCATGGCTGCGCCGACGCTCGACATCGGCCTCGATGTCGTTGTGAGCTGATCGGGCCGGAACACCCCGGCGGACGATGCGTTCCGGTTCCATGGACAATGGCAATCGGAAGGACGCATCCATGTGGAAGATCGTTGCACGCGCCGTGCTGGCCGCCCCGCTCATCAGCCTGCCCGCCGCCGCCCAGCAGGCGGCGGACACGGCCCGGGCGGATTTCGTCGATCGCGCAGGCAAGGAAACCGGCCGTGCACAGGTGACCGCAGGGCGCGACGGCGTGCTGTTCGAAGTGGAGATCTCCGGCCTCGAGCCGCGCAAATGGGTGGCGCTGCACATCCACGAAAGCGGGAGCTGCGATCCGGCTGGCGGCCACGCATCGGCGGGCGGGCATTTCAACCCGGATGAAAAGAGCCACGGCTTCATCTCGGCGGACGGTCCCCATGCCGGCGACCTGCCGAACCAGTATATCGCCGAGGACGGCGTGCTGCGGGCGCAGGTCTATTCGACGCTGGTCCGTCTCGACGATGCGGAACGCGGTATCCGCGGCCGTGCGCTCATCGTGCATGCCGGTTCGGACGACTACCGCACCGATCCGACGGGCGGCGCGGGCGACCGGCTCGCCTGCGCCGTGATTGAATAGGCCTATTCGGCCGGGGCTGCATCCCGCGCTGGCCCCGTGCGCTTCTGCCCGAAGGCGATTCGCACGCGGCGGTTCATCTCCCGCGTCGTTCTGAACCATTGCGGCGTCGCCACCCAGTAGCGCAGCGTCAGGGTGGCGGCGCTTTCCTCCAGGCTGTCGACGAAGACCTGCGGCGGCGGCGCGGATTCGATCGCGGGATCGTTCTGTGCGATCGACAAAAGCCGGTCGATCTCGCCGTCGATATCGCGATCGTCGGGCACCTTCACCTGGAGATCGTGCTTGCGGGTGCGTTCGCGACTGTAGTTGGTGACGGGCGTGTTCCACAGCGTCGCGTTCGGCGCCAGGCGATAGAGGCCGTCGCTGGTCTTGAGTTCGGTGGCAAACAGCCCGACCTCGGTGATCTCGCCGGAAACGTCCTTCGTCTCGATGTACTCGCCGACCCGGAAGGGCCGCAGCACCAGAAGCATGATGCCGGCCGCGATGTTCTGCAACGTGCCCTGCAGGGCGAGGCCGATGGCAAGGCCTGCGGCACCGAGGGCGGCGATGATCGAGGCGGTCTGCACGCCGAACTGGCCGAGCACCGTGACGAAGACCAGCACGAGGACCGCATAGCGCAGGATGTTCGCGAAGAAATGCGCGAGCGTCGCATCAATGCCGCGCACACGCGAAAGCCCCGTCAGCGCCCAGCGGTGCAGCAGCCGTGAGAGAAACCAGCCGAGCACGAGCAGCACGAGCGCGCCGAGGATCGAGAAGGAATATTGCACGGCAAGCGCGCTCGCCTGAGCCAGCGCCGCCCGTGTTGCGACGATGATGTCGGTTGCCTGTTGTTCCATGAAAGCTTTCCCCATTGATATCAAAGGGGGAATGGCAGGATGCAGGATAAGTTCCGGCGAGAGCATTTCCAGCCGAAGCGGGATCGCTTCGGCGTCGGACAATGCGGAAGAAACAAAATGCTTTAGCGCATGCCCACCTTGAGCCCCGGGGCCGGGCGCTCCTCGAGAATGCGGCGGCGGAAGCGGAAGAGTGCGGCGGGGCGCCCGCCGGTGGCGGCGGTGGAGCCGCCGGTCGCCTCGACCAGCTCGGCACCCTCGACCAGGCGGCGGAAGTTCTGCTTGTGCAGGTGTCGTCCGGAGATTGCCTCTACCGTCGCCTGCAATTCGGTGAGCGTGAATTCCGGCGCCATCAGCTCGAAGATCACCGGACGGTATTTTATCTTGCCGCGCAGCCGCGCCATCGCGGTCGCAAGAATCCGGCGGTGGTCGTGGCGCATGGCGATGCCGGGCACGGGATGGCACGATCCGGTGCGCCCGTCCGTCACCGCCTCCTCGGCAAGGCCCGCTTCATAGAGCAGCTCGTAGCGCTCCAGCACGCGCTCCTCGTCCCAGGGAAAATCGTCGAGGCCGAAGGCGAGGCGCAGGCGCGTGCGCATCGAAGGCAGGGCGCTTACCCGCTCCTCGCGCGTGGTATCGGCGGCGAAGGCCTTCAGGGCGGGGAGAATGATCTGGTCGATGAGGGCCGGCCGGCCCTGCCGCCAATCCTCCCAGGGAAGGTAGGTGTACCAGTCGCGCCAGGCGGCGCCGGCTTCCGCCAGCCGCTCGTTCGCCTCCGCATCTGTACGGGTGAGCGCGATATAGCCGACGGAGACCATGTGTGTGCCGGCCTCGTCCGGCAGCTTCTGGCGGCCGCGGTCGCCGAAGGTGTAGAGCTGTTCGATATAGCCGAGCTTCAGCGCCGTCTGCGCCTCGACGCTGGCGCGCAGGCTCGTCTCGAAGGTGCGGTGCTGGTGGGGATCGAAGGGGCCGAAGGGCAGGGCATCCCGGCCGCCTGCGCCGCCGCCGATGGCGAGGATGCAGGGGGTGCGGCCGGAAATCGCGACGACCGCCGCGTTGAGGCCAATCTCGACGGGCGGACGGACGCGGCTCTCCGTCATGGCTGCGCCGTCTCCGGCGCTGCGGAAAAGGCGAAGGGGCTGTCGCCGACATAGTCCGCCCCGCGGCCGATGGCCTTGACGGCGGCGACGAGCCGCCCGCCGCGCGACAGCACATGATCGCCGATTTCGACCAGCCGGGCGTTCGGCGTCGCCTGCACGGAGGCGTGGCGAAGGCGGGTGGCAAGCTCGTGTTCGTCCTGGTCCGGTTCCACGGCGAGCGCGGCGATCAGCGCGGCGGCGGGTGAGCGGGAAACGCCCATCATGCAATGGACAAGCAGCGGCGCCTGCCGGTCCCAGCCGCGGGCGAACCCGATGATCGCAGCCACATGCTCTTCGCCGGGCGCGACAAGGTTGCCGGTGCCGGCAAAGGCGATGTCGTTGACACCGAGGATCAGGTGGCGATCGGCGGCGATGACGGCCGGGCGGTGGAAACTCTGCTTCGGTGCGACGAGGCTCAGCATGTCGCGGCAACGGTGCCGCACGGCGAGCTCCGCGATCTTGCCGATGGGCGCGACGACGATCGTGCCCATCGTCACACCGCCGCGGCGAGCGGGCCGCGCTCCCGTTCCAGCGCTTCGAAGCGATCCGCAAAGCGCTGCTGCGCAAGGGGCGCGGTGAGCGGGGCGATCTCGATCATGTCGAGTGTGATGCCGCGCGGCGCGCCGAAGAACTTGACCGCCTCGGCATGGGAGAAGCCGGCGAGCTCCGTCGCCTCGAAGAAGGCGGCGACCTGGTCGGCCTTCTTGATCTTCGCCTTCAGGCTCGCGGGCGTGGCGGACGGCAGGCCGAAGCGAAGATGCACGGCCGCCTCCAGCCGTTTCTCCACCGTCTTGTAGCCGCCGCCGACCACCGCCTTGAAGGGCGAGATCATGTCGCCGATCACATATTCCGGGGCGTCGTGCAGCAATGCCATCAGGCATTCGTCGGCATTGCAGCGGTTTTGCTGGCGGAAGATCGCCTCGACGACAAGCGAATGCTGCGCCACCGAAAAGGCGTGGTCGCCGTTGGTCTGGCCGTTCCAGCGCGCGACGCGGGCAAGCCCATGCGCGATGTCGGACAGCTCGATGTCTAGCGGCGAGGGATTGAGCAGGTCGAGGCGGCGGCCCGACAGCATGCGCTGCCAGGCCCTGGGCTCCGTCTTGGCGCGGGCGGCTCCGCTCATTGCGCCGGCACCTCGGCGGTTTCCTGCGGAAAGGCAAGACCCGTCCATTGCGGCAGGACGGCGGTGACAGGCATGCCGTCGGCGGTGATCGGCGTGCCGCCATGCATGGCGTCGGCCGCGCGGTCGATGCGCACGATGGCAAGGCCGCGCGTGCCGGACACGCTGCCGAGCGTGCCGATCGGCTTGCCGCCGGCCAGAAGCTCGGTGCCGGTCGCGGGAAGGTCGGCCTCGGCGCTGACGATGACGGGACGGCGGCGCGCGGTGCCGCGGTGCTGCATGCGGGAGACGACTTCCTGCCCGACATAGCAGCCCTGGCGGAAGGAAAGGCCGCCGGTGAGGTCGAGCAGAATATCGTGCGGGAAGGCATCGCCGAGCGCATAGTCCTGGCCGGCTTCGACGAGGCCGGTGCCGATGCGCAGGGCGTCGTAGAGCGCCGGGTCGTCCTCGCCGCCGGTGCCCGGGCGGCGCGAAAGGAGAAGGCCGGCCTTGGCGAAGCGACCGTCCTGCGGCGCGCCGGCCTCGGGCGCGTCCCAGGCGATCGCCACCGTGTCGCCCTCGACGGTTGCAAGGTCGACCGCGGCGCGCAGCTTGTACATGGTCAGGCGCTTCAGGAGTGCATCGCGCTGCGCGTCCGTCGTCTCGATCAGGAAGGCGCCGTCGCCGTCGCGGCATATTAGAAAGTCGAACAGGATCTTGCCCTGCGGCGTCAGCAGGGCGCCGGGACGAATCTCGCCGGTCGCAAGGTCGGGCAGGTTGGTGGTGATGAGCGATTGCAGGAAGGTCTCGGCATCGGCACCGGAAATGCGGAGGAAGGCGCGGCCGGAAAGTGTGACGGAAGGCATGATTCGATCCAGATTGTGCGCCCGCCGGCACCATGCGGCAGCGGGCGGTGCATGATCGCACCCGTTGAAACAGAGGTAGAACGGCCGGGCGCCTTTCGCAAGGTCGTGCCGCCTTGCGCTGTACGTCCGGATGGCGGAGAAGGACGCCGCGCGAAGAAAGGTGATCCATGATGACGGCAACGCCGACACTTCCCCACGATGCATGGGCCGCCTGGCACCCGCAGGAGCTCGCCCACCGGCTAGCCGGCGTCACACGGCCCTGGTGCATCGTCGGCGGCTGGGCGCTCGATCTCTGGCACGGGGAGCAGATGCGGCCGCACGACGACCTCGAATTCACCATTCTGCGCACCGATTTTGCGGATTTCCGCGCAGCCTTGCCGGGCCTGCGTCTCCATGCGGTCGGCGACGGCCATGTCGAGCCGCTCGGCGCGGAGGACGTGCTGCCTTCAGGCATCGCGCAGGTCTGGTGCGAGGATGTAGCGGCGGGCTGCTGGCGTGTCGACATGATGCTGGAGGACGGCACGCCCGAGACCTGGGTCTACAAGCGCGATCCGTCGATCCGCCTGCCGCGCGCCGATGCCGTGCGCAGGACGGGCGGTGGCATCGCCTATCTCGCGCCGGAGATCGTCCTGCTGTTCAAGGCAAAATACCGGCGCGACAAGGACGAGGCGGATTTCGCCAAGGCGTTGCCGCGGCTCGACGCAAAGCAAAGGTGCTGGTTGCAGGCGTGCCTCGCGCAGGCCTATCCGGATCATGCCTGGAGCGCGGTCTTGTAAGGCTCAGTCGCCGGTGACGAAGAATTTCCACTGGCCGTCCGGCGTGATGCCGACGCGATAGAAATTGTAGCTGCCGAATTCCTTCATGTCGGCGAAGTCGCCGGCGGTGACGATGCGCAGCAGCTCCACCTTTTCCGGCGGCGTCAGCGTGGCGAGCGACTTTTCGGCGAAATAGGGCCAGACATACATTTCGTCCGCGGTGCCCTTGCCGACATACACGAAGCCGGTCGCCAGCACGTCGAGCAGGATCGCCAGAACCTCGATGCCTTCCTCGTCGCCCGACTGGCCCTTGAGGGTTTCGACTGGCCCTTCGTCGGTCTCGACGATGGAGACCTGCGTTTCCGTCATGCCCTTGCCGAGCAGGGGGCGCAGGCGCTCGATATCGCCGGAGGCGGCAGCCTCGACGATGAGTTCGCGCATGCGGCGCACGGGTTCCGGCGCCTTGGCGATGTCGGAGAAGAACTCTACCGGAACCTCCGGTTCGTCGTCAGCCTTGTCGTCGGTGGCGGGCGCGTCGTCGGAGGGTTCTGTCACCGCCTGGTTACGGCGAATCAGCGGATCGGGCAGCGGCAGTTCGAGAGGGCCGGTTTCTTCCTGCTCCTCCTCGACGGGCGGCGTCTGGCCGTCCTCGGCCGGCTTCTGCGGCACCTGCCCCTGCTCGTTCTTCAACTCGCTGAGCGCAAAGGCGGGACGGACGGGTGCCACCAGTGCCGTCGTCGTGAAAAGCACGGACAAGACGATGAGGCTGCTGCGAAACAGCGTTTTGCCGTCAGGCGACGTCTGCATGACTTGTCTTTCCAGCCTATTGCAGGATGCGCTCGGGGGAGAATTCTCCAGCCAGCATGCGCTCGCGCAGCGATTCGAGCATCGCCTCCGCGCCACGTTCGCCGTGAATGCGAATCGTCTCGCGCATGGCGAGCGCGATGGCGGCATCGGCGATGATTTCCGGTTCGATGCCATCAGCCATGCCGTCGGCCCAGGCCTCGTTCTGGTATTCCAGAGCGGCCTGCATCTTCTCGTGCACGATCATCTCGTCGATATCGTTGAGAGTAGGTTCCATTGATCGGTCCATGCGGGGCATTCAGTTCTTACTTGACTGTTAACGACCTTAGCAGCCTTTTCCCAAAACGGCACTGGGTCCTGTAAAAAGAGGTTAATTAACCGCTAATTTCCGAAGCGTGCGGTAATTTCTGTGGCAAGTGTTGCACCTTCGTTACGGTATCTCTCTTCTGCGACAACAGCCGAGTCGGTGCAAGTGGTATAGATGGCCGCAAAGGAACGATATCCACGGTTGAATGCCGCGGTCAGTTTCTCCTGTCTTTTCGGCTCGTTAGCGGCTTCCAGCTCGATGAGGCGCTGCATCGAGGCCCGCCAGCCGTCCTCCGGCTTGTCCATGCAGAGATTGCGCAGGTAGTGCACGGCGCCGAGGATTTCCGAGAGCCGTTCCAGCCGTTCGTCATAGGGTGCGGGCTTTTCCTCGATGGCCGCCGCGGGCGGTATTTCCTTCGCGTCACCTTTTGCCTTCTGGGCGAAGGCGGGCGCGGAAAGCGTCAGGGTGAGAAGGAGGGCGAGCCGAATCACCGTCATGCGGTCTGCCCCGTGCGTTCCGCCTCGAGGCGCCGGATGCATTCGCGCACGCTGTCCGGCGCCGGCAGCTTTTCGATCTCCCCGGCCGTGTACCAACCGACGGCCGCCGCATCGTCCGAGGCGACGGCGATGGCCGTGGCATCCGCCTTTACCTTGAAGACGGAGAGGCGGAACGACGGGCTGCCGGGGCCGTCTTCCCGGCCGGGCAGGTCGTAGGTCGCGAAAAGCAGCGGTTTTTCGGCGCGGATGCCGGTTTCCTCGAAGAGTTCGCGCAGCGCCGTCTCGGCCGGCGTCTCGCCCGGCTCGCCGCGCCCGCCGGGAAAGGCATACATGTCCGCCGAGGGCGGGTTGCTGCGCAGGACCAGGAGATAGCGCCCGTCGCGTTCGATGATGGCGGAGGAGGCGGGCTGGGGCGTCTTGGATTTCTTCATCGCGGTCCGGTTCGGTTGCGCTCGATTGACCCCTTATAGGCAAAGTGCGATGACGATGCCATGTGTGGACGATTTGCATTGCTGGCCAAGCGGGATCTTGCGCGCGACTATCTCGATCTCGCCGAGCTGGGCGACCTGCCCGAGCGCTACAACATCGCCCCGACGCAGCCGATCCTGGTCGTCGTCGCGGGGGAAAGGCAGGAGCCCGGCAGCAACCTGCCGGAGCGCAAGGCCATGCTGGTGCGCTGGGGTTTCATGCCCGGCTGGGTGAAGGACCCGCGCGACTTTCCGCTGCTCATCAATGCGCGCGCCGAGACGGCGATCGGCAAGGCCTCATTCCGTGCCGCCATGCGCCATCGCCGCGTCCTCGTGCCGGCCTCCGGTTTTTTCGAATGGCGCCGGCCGGAAGGGAAGGGCGCCAAGGCGCAGGCCTACTGGATCCGCCCGAAGAAGGGCGAGATTCTCGCCTTTGCCGGACTGGTGGAGACGTGGTCTTCCGCCGACGGTTCGGAGGTCGATACCGGCGCGATCCTGACGACAGCGGCCAACAACGACATTGCCCGCATCCACGACCGCATGCCCGTTGTCATCCGCAGGCAGGACTTTTCGCGCTGGCTCGACTGCAAGACGCAGGAGCCGCGTGAGGTGGCCGACCTGATGACGCCGATCGACGACGGTTTCTTCGAGGCGATCCCGGTCTCCGACAAGGTGGGCAAGGTCGCCAATATGGGGCCGGATATCCTGGAGCCGGTGGAAGAGCGGGCCGACGAAGCGCCGGCGGAAAAGAAAAAGGGCGCGGAAGCGCCCCCATCATCGTCCGGCCAGCTGTCGCTGTTCTGAAATCGCGCCGGCGAGGCCGCCTTGGAGCGGCTCAATCGTAGAGCGGCTGGAGCACGGCCGGAATATCGCGCTTGGAGCGCTTGTCCTCTGTCTTCGCCTCGGGCTTGCAGCGCGTGGCGGCCACGACGGCGGGCAGGCCGAGCGGCTTGTAGCGCGCCTGGAGGTTTTCGTTTGCCGCATGGTTCTGCGGCGGCTGTTTTCGTGCGGTCGACATTGTCTTTCTCCTGAATTGTCAGGCAGCCCCGTTTCGATCCCCCGGTTGCTACCCCCGATGCGTTATGCATTTACGCGGCCCATTCGGCCAAATTCTGCTCAAATTTTGATCGATCTGCGGCAAGCGACTGAAAACACAGGTTTTCGAGATCAACTATTGTGACGGCCGCAAACATTCATTTCCTCGGAACCTGCCGCACCTTGATCATCAGAAAGGCCGCGATGACGGCGCGGATGCCGATCGGATTGTAGCGGCTGGCAAGATCGGTCTCGGGGCGTGTCTCTGTCTTCCGGGTCGTCATGATGCTGTCCCTTCGGTTTGCCGGCGGGCACTGCCGGTCTCACCCCTTCTTTTTCCCATGCGGGCAGGGGCGGCCGTGTCACCGCGGGAACAGGAGGCCTGGCGAGAATTTCGTCCGGGAACGGGCCGCGCCCGCTTGACCGGACGCCCGCACGGCGCGATAAAGCAGGCCATGAAAACGGTACTCTGCATTCGCCGGAGCATTATTCGCTAGCGCACGCGCTGGCCCGGCCGTTTTCGTCCCTCAAAATCCCCGGATGACAACGACCCGGCCAGCCGGGTTTACGCCTTTTGGGGAGATTTCTATGGCCGAAAAGCCGGTCCTGACGCTGTACAACACGCTCACGCGCTCGAAGGAGCCCTTCGCTCCCATCGATCCCGACAATGTGCGCATGTATGTCTGCGGCCCGACGGTCTACGACTTCGCCCATATCGGCAATGCGCGGCCGGTCATCGTCTTTGATGTGCTGTACCGCCTGCTGCGCCATGTCTACGGCGAAGACCACGTCACCTATGCCCGCAACATCACCGACGTCGACGACAAGATCAACGCCCGGGCACTGCGCGATTTCGGAAAGGAGATCGGCGACGGCACGCTTTCGCTCAACGAGGCGATCCGCCGGGTGACGGAGAAGACGGCGAACCAGTTCCACGCGGATATCGCCGCGCTCGGCACCATGGAGCCGACGCACGAGCCCCGCGCCACGGAGTTCGTCCAGCCGCGCGGCGACGGCAAGGTCGACATGATCACGCTGATCGAACGCCTCATCGAGCGCGGCCATGCCTATCAGGCGGGCGGCGAGGTGCTGTTCGACACGCAGTCCATGGCCGACTACGGCCAGCTTTCCAAGCGCAACCTCGACGAACAGCAGGCCGGCGCCCGCGTCGCCGTCGACGTGCACAAGAAGAACCCCGGCGATTTCGTGCTCTGGAAGCTCTCCTCGCCGGAAGAGCCCGGCTGGGAAAGCCCCTGGGGCCGCGGCCGTCCGGGCTGGCACATCGAGTGCTCCGCCATGTCCGCCGCCTATCTCGGCGAGACCTTCGACATCCATGGCGGCGGCCTCGATCTCATCTTCCCGCACCACGAGAACGAGATCGCCCAGTCGCGCTGCGCGCATGGCACGCCGGTCATGTCGAATATCTGGATGCACAACGGCTTCCTGCAGGTCGAAGGCCGCAAGATGTCGAAGTCCGAGGGCAATTTCTTCACGATCGCAGAACTCTTGCACGAGGAGAAGTTCGGCGGCCGCAAGTGGCCGGGCGAGGTGCTGCGCCTCGCCATGCTGATGACGCATTACCGCGAACCGATCGACTTTTCCGTCAAGCGGCTGGAAGAGGCGGAGCGCCTGCTTGCCAAATGGCCCGCCGGCGGCAATCCGGCCGAGGGCCGGGTGGATGAAAGCGTGCGTGCGCCGCTTTTCGACGATCTCAACACCGTCGCGGCCGTGCAGGCGCTGCATGCGCTCGCCCAGTGCGCCAATGCCGATCCGCTGATGCTGCCGGTCTTCGCCGCCAGCGCCGAACTTCTTGGCGTCCTGCCGAAGAAGGCCGAGATCTCCAAGGCGCTCGAGGATAGCATCGAAACGCTGATCCAACTTCGCCTGGAAATGCTCAAGGCGAAGAACTTCGCCGAAGCCGACAAGATTCGCGACGACCTCGCCGCCAGGGGAGTCCAGCTGAAGGACGGCAAGGACGCCCAGACGGGCGAGCGTGTGACGACATGGGAGGTGAAAAGGTGACCACCCCCTTCTACACCGGCGGGTGCCAGTGCGGTGCCGTGCGCTTTCATGTCGAAGGGGCGCTCGGCGATGCGTCGGTCTGTCATTGCCGCATGTGCCAGAAGGCGAGCGGCAATTTCTATCTGCCGCTGGTCTCCGTGCGGCAGGCCAAGCTGACCTGGACGCGGGGAGAGCCGAAGCGCTTCCAGTCGTCGAACCATGGCTATCGAGGCTTCTGTGCCGATTGCGGCACGCCGCTGACCTATGAGGCGCCGGACGGCGTGGCGCTGACCATCGCCGCTTTTGACGACCCGGCGGAGATCGCCCCGCGCATCCAGTGGGGCGTCGAGGCGAAGCTGCCCTATGTGGACGCGATTTGCGACCTGCCGGGGGAAGAGACAATGGCGGACCAGGAGGCGGCGTCCTTTCTCGCCGACCTTGTCTCCTACCAGCATCCGGACCACGACACGGACGCATGGCCGCCGGAGCGCAAGCCATGAGCATTTCCCGCATCTATACCGGCGGGTGCCAGTGCGGCGCGGTGCGCTATCGGGTGGAAGGCACACTCGGCGATCCGCATCTGTGTCATTGCCGCATGTGCCAGAAGGCGGCCGGCAACTATTTCCTGCCGCTTGCCAATGCGCCACGCGACCGTTTCACCATGACCCGCGGCGAGGCCGGCTGGTTCCAGTCCTCGGAGATCGTGCGCCGCGGTTTCTGCCGCGATTGCGGCACGCCGCTGTTCTACGACGCGCTCGCCGCCGACCATATCAATGTGACGCTCGGCTCGCTCGACGATCCCGACGATGTCCGCCCGGTCGCTCAGGCGGGCGTCGAATCGCGGCTCGTCTGGTTCGCGCAGCTGGCGAAACTGCCGGAAAGCGAGAGCGAGGACGGCGAGTTCGGCGCGGCACGTCACATCGTGGTCCGCGCCTCCAACCGTCAGCACCCGGACTATGACACGGACCATTGGCCGCCGGAGGACATTCCATGACCGAGACCCGGCCGGAGCTCGGTTTTCCGCGCAAGTGGCTCTATCTCATCGCCGGCAAGCTGATCCTGATCACTGCCGTGGTGGTCGCCGTCGTCGTCTATTCCGCCTATCGTTGAAGGAGCTGCCATGAGCGTCGAACAGGAAGAGACAAGAACCGGGGGCTGCCAGTGCGGCGCCGTGCGTTTCCGTATCAAGGGCGGGCTCGGCCGCCCGTCGATCTGCCATTGCCGCATGTGCCAGAAGCAGTTCGGCGGTTTTTTCGGCCCGCTCGTCACGGTCGAGGGCGAGGTGGAGTGGTCGCGCGGCGAGCCGGCCTATTTCCAGTCCTCGATCAACATCGCCCGCGGCTTCTGCCAGCAATGCGGCACGCCGCTGGCCTACAAGCATCCCGGCGGGCTGGAGATCGCCATCGGCGCCTTCGACAGGCGCGATGACCTCGCGCCGCAGATCCAGGTCAATTTCGACGCACGGCTTCCCTGGGTCGAGGCGATCTTTTCCGCGCCCGCCCACAAGGACCCCGATTACTACAGCCAGCAGGAGAAGATCATCTCCTTCCAGCACCCCGACCACGAAACAGAAAACTGGCCTGCCCACGGAATGAAATTATGAGCGAGACCCTGCGTACCCTCTATCCCGAAATCGAACCCTATGCCTCCGGCCATCTCGACGTCGGCGATGGGCATGTCATCTACTGGGAGCGCGCCGGAACGCCCGGTGCGAAGCCGGCGGTGTTCCTGCATGGCGGCCCCGGCGGCGGGTTCTCGCCCGCCCACCGCCGCCTGTTCGATCCCGCCCTCTACGACGTGACGCTGTTCGACCAGCGCGGTTGCGGCAAGTCCACGCCGCATGCGGAGCTGGAGGCCAACACGACCTGGCATCTCGTTGCCGACATCGAACGCCTGCGTGAAATGGCCGGCGCCGAAAAATGGCTGGTCTTCGGTGGCTCCTGGGGCTCGACGCTGGCGCTTGCCTATGCGGAAAAATATCCCGAGCGCGTCTCCGAGCTCGTGGTGCGCGGCATCTACATGCTCACCAAGGGCGAGCTCGACTGGTACTACCAGTTCGGCGTCTCGGAAATGTTCCCCGACAAGTGGGAGCGTTTCATCGCGCCCATTCCCCCGGAAGAGCGGCACGAGATGATGCATGCCTATCACCGCCGCCTGACGAGCGATGACAAGGCGACCCGTATCGCCGCGGCTCTTGCCTGGAGCCTGTGGGAAGGCGAGACGATCACGTTGCTGCCGGAGCCCTCGACGAGCGACAAGTTCGGCGAGGACGAGTTCGCCCACGCCTTTGCCCGCATCGAGAACCACTTCTTCGTCAATGCCGGCTGGCTGGACGAGGGGCAGCTCCTGCGCGATGCGCACAAGCTGGAGGGCATTCCCGGCCTCATCGTGCACGGGCGCTACGACATGCCGTGCCCGGCAAAACAGGCCTGGGCCCTGCACAAGGCGTGGCCTGAGGCGGAATTCTACCTCGTCGAGGGGGCGGGGCACGCCTATTCCGAGCCGGGCATTCTCGACCGGCTGATCTACGCGACGGACAAGTTCGCGGGGAAAGTTTGAGAGACTGCCCCTCACCCCAACCCTCTGCCCGCATGCGGGGAGAGGGGGCCTGTCGAATGCAGGATTCGGGTTCGAGGTTTTCGGCGCGGCATATTCCTTCTCCTCACCTGCGGGGAGAGGGTGGCGGCAGCCGGATGAGGGGCGGATTGAAGTGTTCAATGAGTTCCCAGGGAGGGAACAGATGAAAAAAGACCGTATCTACCTTTTCGACACCACGCTGCGTGACGGCCAGCAGACGCCCGGCATCGACTTTTCCGTCGAGGACAAGATCGCCATTGCCGGCATGCTGGACGCGTTCGGCCTGGACTATGTCGAGGGCGGCTATCCCGGGGCCAACCCGACGGATACGGCTTTCTTCTCGAAGAAGCGCACCGGCCGTGCGAAATTCGTCGCCTTCGGCATGACGAAACGCGCCGGCATTTCCGCCTCCAACGATCCGGGCCTTGCCGCGCTTCTCGACTCGAAGAGCGACGCGATCTGTCTTGTCGCCAAGAGCTGGGACTATCATGTGCGCGTGGCGCTCGGCTGTTCCAACGAGGAGAACCTCGAGAGCATTGCCGAATCGGTCAAGGCCGTCGCCGCCTCCGGTCGCGAAGCCATGGTCGACTGCGAGCATTTCTTCGACGGCTACAAGGCCAATCCGGCCTATGCGCTGGCCTGTGCCGCCACGGCCTATGCCTCCGGCGCCCGCTGGGTGGTGCTGTGCGACACCAATGGCGGCACGCAGCCGTCAGAGGTGCAGGCGATCGTCCGGGCGGTGATCGCCGCCGGTGTGCCCGGCGACAATCTCGGCATCCACGCCCACAACGACACGGGGCAGGCCGTTGCCAATTCGCTTGCCGCCGTCGAAGCCGGCGTGCGCCAGATCCAGGGTACGCTGAACGGCATCGGCGAGCGCTGCGGCAATGCCAATCTGGTGACGCTCATCCCGACGCTGGCGCTGAAGGAGACCTATGCGACGCGCTTTTCGATCGGCATCGACACGGAGGACCTGACGGGCCTCACCAAGCTTGCCCATACCTTCGATGAATTGCTGAACCGTTCGCCGGACCATCAGGCGCCCTATGTCGGGGCTTCCGCCTTCGCCACCAAGGCCGGCATCCATGCCTCGGCGCTCCTGAAAGACCCGCGCACCTACGAACATGTGACGCCGGAAAGCGTCGGCAACCTGCGCAAGGTCATGGTGTCCGACCAGGGCGGCAAGGCGAACTTCATCAATGCGCTCAAGCTGCGCGGCATCACCGTGGGCAAGGATGACCCGAAGCTCGATCGTCTCATCCAGATCGTCAAGGAACGCGAGGCGACCGGGTATGCCTATGAGGGCGCGGATGCGAGCTTCGCGCTGCTGGCCTACCGCACGCTCGGCACGGTGCCGGAGTTTTTCCACGTCGAAAGCTTCCGCGTGATGGTGGAGCGCCGCTACGACGCCAACGGCCAGCTCAAGACCGTCTCGGAGGCCGTGGTGCGCGTCGTCGTTGATGGCGAGACGATGATGTCCGTTGCCGAAGGTCACGGCCCGGTCAACGCGCTCGATCTCGCGCTGCGCAAGGACCTTGGCAAGTATCAGGCCGAGATCGCCGACCTGGAGCTGGCGGATTACAAGGTGCGTATCCTCAACGGCGGCACCGAGGCCATCACCCGCGTCCTGATCGAATCCACTGATGCCAGCGGCGCGCGCTGGTGGACGGTCGGGGTTTCCGACAACATCATCGACGCGTCCTTCCAGGCCTTGATGGATTCCATCATCTACAAGCTCCTGAAGAACCGCGGGGAGGCGGGGCGGGTGGCCGCGGAGTAGCGGGGCGAGGTTCAGCGCCGCTCATCGTCCCTTCACCGGAATGAATTGGTGCATAACCTTCCTTTGGAGTATCCCGTCGAAAAATCCATGAAATGACGGGATACCACGCCATGGCCGACGCTAAATCCACCAGCGGCCCCGAAACCGGCGATTCGCCGCGCGGTTTCGCCTTCGCCTTGACGGCCTACGTGTTCTGGGGGTTCCTGCCCTTCTTCATGAAGGCCGTCGCCCACATTCCCGCTGCCGAGGTGGTGGCGCACCGGATCGTCTGGTCGGTGCCGCTCGCCGGGCTGGTGCTGATCTGGCTCGGCCGCACCGCCGATATCAAGGTGGCGTTGCGCTCGCCGCGCATGCTCGCCATGGCGACGCTGACGGCGGTGCTGATCACCATCAACTGGGGCATCTATGTCTGGGCCATCGGCGCCGGCCGGGCCATCGAGACGGCCCTCGGTTATTACATCAACCCGCTTTTCTCGATCTTCCTCGGCGCCGTCCTCCTGAAGGAAAAACTCGACCGGACGCAGATTCTGGCGATCGGGCTTGCGGCCTTGGCGGTGGGGATCCTTGCCTTCGACGCCGGCGGGCTGCCGTGGGTGTCCATTAGCCTCTGCATCTCCTGGGGCTTCTATGCCTTCTTCCGCAAGACGCTGCCGATCGGTCCGAATCAGGGTTTCTTCCTGGAGGTTCTGCTGTTGAGCGTGCCGGCGCTCGGCTATATTTTCTGGCTCGAATCCTCGGGGCAGGGCCATTTCGGTGATACCGGTGCCGCCGATGTTCTCTGGCTGCTCGCCTGCGGCGTCGTCACTGCCATCCCGCTGATGATCTATGCCAATGGCGCCAAGCTGCTGCGCCTGTCCACCATCGGCATCATGCAGTACATCGCGCCGACGATGATCTTCTTCATCGCCGTCTTCGCCTTCAACGAACCTTTCGGCACGACGAAGCTCATCGCCTTCGCCTTCATCTGGGCCGCGCTTCTCCTCTATTCCAGCTCCATGCTACGGACGGCGCGGGCAAAGCGTCTTGCGGCCATGGAGCTCAAGCCGGCGGAATAGACGATGGCCGTTTTGCAGACGGCGCGTCTGACGCTCAGCCCTTGCCGGCCAGGCGACCGCGCGGACTTCATCGATCTGGAGCGTGATCCGGAGGTGATGCACTTTCTGAACGGGGGATATGCCGTCGATCGGGAGACGGTCGCGCCGAACGCGACCTTTCTGATGCCGACCGGCACGGAGCCCTATGTCTGGACAGCCCGTCGGACGGCCGATGGCGTCTTTGTCGGCTGGTTCTGCCTCTGGCCGGAAAGCGAGACGCTGGCTGAACTCGGCTATCGCCTGCATCGCGTGAACTGGGGCCAGGGGTTGGCCGCAGAGGGGGCGGAGGCTCTCGTCGACTGGGGTTTTGAAACCGCCGGATACGAAAAGATCGTGGCGACGACGATGACCGTGAACCAGGCTTCGCGCCGCGTCATGGAAAAGATCGGCATGAGGCATGCGCGGACGGTGTCCGGCGATTTTCCCGATCCGATCGCGGGCAGTGAGCACGGCGAAGTGTGGTACGAACTCGACCGCCCGTAAGGCGAGCTTCCGTTTCTCTTGAGAAGATCAGAGCCTGGCTATGATGTCGGCTTCGCCTTCGCGGTCGACCTGGCCGGCCCAATGGTCAACGAGCGCCGCGACGATCTCTTCCGGTTCGTCGATCACCATCGGCTGCACGAGATGGGCCGTGTGGATGAAGCCTTCGTCCGCCATGTGGCGGATGAGCTTGAGCATCGGGTCCCAGAAGCCGCCGATATTGGCGAAGACCATCGGCTTGCGGTGGCGGCCGAGTTGTGCCCAGGTCATCACCTCGACGATCTCCTCCAGCGTGCCGATGCCGCCCGGCAGCGCCACGAAAGCGTCGGCGCGCTCGAACATCTTGTGTTTGCGCTCGTGCATGTCGGGCGTGATGATCAGCTCGGAGAGCTGGCCGAGCGAATGGCGGGTGGCCTCCATATCCATGAGAAACTGCGGTATGATGCCGGTGACGCGGCCGCCATGCGAGAGCACGCCGCTGGCCACCGCCCCCATGATGCCTTTCGTGCCGCCGCCATAGACGAGGCGGAGATGGTTTTCGGCCATCGCCTTGCCGAGGCGTCGCCCGGCGGAGACATAGGTGGTTTCGCGGCCCGGCTGGGAGCCGCAGTAAACGCAGACGGATCGAATCGGCAGGGTTTGTTCGCTCATGACGGGATTCAGCCACCCGGCTGGCAGCCCGTCAAGGATAATGACGAAAAAGCGCGGGGCGGCGGCTCCGGAACGTCCCGGGAACCTTGTGCAAAACATTGGGAATCGATAGCAATTTCAGGAGGGGACCCCCGGGAAACCGGGACAGAGAGAGAGTTGATGATGAAGAACAAGACCGGTCTGGTGGCCTTGATCGTGCTGGCGGCGGCAACGCTGCTCATGGTTTTCTTCGTGCTGCCCAACATGAACAAGGACAAGCCGGCCGAAACCCCGGTCGCGAGCCTTACCAATACGACGACGCAAGGCGGCGGCGAGACCACGACGGCCGAGGGCAAGCAGGCCCGTCCGACGACGGGAACCGGCGAGGCAGCGACGGGCGGAGAAGCGACCGGCACGGGCTCTGCTGCCGGAAGCGAGAAGCCGGCCGATGCGACGACAGGCGAGGCTGCGACCGCGACCCAGGAGGTCGCCAAGGCGGAAACGACGCCGGCCGATCCGACCGCCGGCTGGGTCACGCCTGCCTTCGATCTCCTGCGCGTCGAGCCCGATGGTTCGACGGTGATCGCCGGCCGCGGCCAGCCGAACACCAAGCTGGAGATCAAGAATGGCGAGACCGTCGTCGCGACGGCCGATATCGGCCCGTCCGGCGATTTCGCGGCC
Organism: Shinella sp. JR1-6; assembly: GCF_004284735.1. Taxonomy (NCBI): domain Bacteria; kingdom Pseudomonadati; phylum Pseudomonadota; class Alphaproteobacteria; order Hyphomicrobiales; family Rhizobiaceae; genus Shinella; species Shinella sp. JR1-6. The sequence continues at coordinate 270,050 of NZ_SHMI01000003.1, forward strand.
GTCTTCGATCAGCCGCTCTCGGCCGGCGACTATCAGCTCACCCTGAACACCAAGGACGACAAGGGCGTCTCGAAGACCTCGGACGAGGTGGCGACCGTCTCCGTGCCGAAGGATGCCGGCGGCGAGCTCCTGGCCATGGTCTCCAAGCCCGGCGAGGCGAGCCGCCTGATCACGGTGCCGGACACCGCGGACAAGGCTGCCGCTACCGCGGAAAAGACCATCGACCAGCCAGCCGGCGAAACCGCCGCTGCCACCGATGCGGGCGCAGCCGGCACCGCGGGCGAACAGCCTGCCGGGACGGAAACGGCCGGGACGAGCGGCGGCAATGCGGCAGCCACGGGCGAAACCGCCACGGCCGCTGCGACGGAGACGGCGGGAGCAGCCGGCAGCGCGGCGACGGAAACGGCGGCCAAGCCCCAGGCCCGTGTTTCGGCCGTCGAGCTGGAAGGCGAGCGCATGTTCATTGCCGGCACGGCCAAGCCGGGCGCGCTTGTGCGTATCTATGCCGACGACACGCTCGTCGGCGAGGCGAAGGCGGATGATCAGGGCCGCTACGTGGCCGATGGCACGATCGACCTGTCGGTCGGCCGCCACACCGTCCGCGCCGACGTGATGAGCCCGGATGGCAGCAAGGTCGAATTCCGCGCTTCCGTTCCGTTCGATCGGCCGGAAGGCGAACAGGTCGCCGTTGTCGCGCAGGAGAATGCCACCGGCGATACCGCCCCGGCGCTCGGCCTCATCGGCGGCGGCACGTTCGACAAGCTGCGCACCGAGGCCGACAAGGCGCTGGCGCTGCTCAAGGGCCTCTATGCCGATGGCCGCCTGCCGACCGTCGAGGAGCTGGCGGCTGCCCGGTCCGCGACGGAGATCGCGCTGAAGTCGCTATCGGAGTTCAAGCCCGGCCCGGAAGAGGGCGATGCGGCCCGCGACATGGCCGCCAAGGCCTCGGCCGCTGCGGCCACGGCGCTCGCCCGCCTCCAGGCCCTGCCGAAGGACGCTGCCGCTGTCGGCGGTGCTCTCGGCTCGATCGAGACGGCCGTTGCCGATGCGCTGGCTCCGGCCATCGAGAAGGCGGAGGCCGTGGTCGGCGCGGCGTCGGCCGCGGCGGACAGCTCCATCGAGGCGCTGGCCGGCCAGGCGACGGCGCTCCAGCAGCAGTTCGTTGCGCTGTTCTCCGACGGCCGAAATGCGACGTCGGCGGAAATCCAGACCGCCCGCACCGCGCTTGAAGGCGCCCTCAAGGGCATCACCGGCTTCACGCCCCCGGCGGGCACGGCCGCGGATGTGACGGCGGCCATCGAAAAGCTGAAGGGCTGGGCCTCGACCGCGCTCGACCGCTTCGCCGCGGTTTCGGCCGGCGCCGGCAAGGAGGCCTATCAGCAGGCGCTTGTGGCGCTGGAAGGCATGCCCTCGCTGACGGCCGCCGCCAACGCCGTTGCGTCGGGCAGCGAAGCGGTGGGCGGTGCGCCGGTTGCCGACGCTGCGAGCCCGGCGGAGGAAACCACGACGGCCGGCGGCACCGCGGCTGCGACCGGCAGCGAGAGCGGCACCGCCACCTCGGGCGAAGCCGCCGCAACGGGCAGCGGACAGGCGGTTGCCGAGGAGCCGGAAACGGTCGAGCAGGCGCCGCTGCAGCAGAGCAAGACCTCGGTCATCATCCGCCGCGGCGACACGCTCTGGCAGATCTCCCGCCGCATCTACGGCAAGGGTGTACGCTACACGACGATCTACCTCGCCAACGAGGACCAGATCACCGATCCGGACCGCATCATCCCCGGCCAGGTCTTCGGCGTGCCGGACAAGACGGTGGAAAGCGATGCGGAGGCGGAAGAGCTGCACCGCAAGCGCGTTCGCGGCAATTGATCCCTCGCAGGTCCGGCAGGGCGGAGTTTGCCGGACTTGCACAAGGACAATTTCCCGCCGGCCGTTGCGAAGCGGCCGGCAAGGACCTATCTCCCCGATGCGGCGCCCCTACCGGGCGCCGCATTTTCATTCGGCAAGTCCGGCAAGAAACGAAGACCGGGGCGTGACGGCGATCCGGCGGAGGCCAGCGTGGCGAGAACGACGAAAAAGACGGTTTCGGCCGACAGCAGCAATCCCCTCCACACGCTGGTGAACCTCTGGCCCTATATGTGGCCTTCCGACCGGCCCGACCTGAAGATGCGCGTCGTCTGGGCGTCGGTCTTCCTGCTCGCCTCGAAAATCGTGCTGCTGCTGGTGCCCTATTTCTTCAAGTGGGCAACGGATGCGCTGAACGGCAAGGCGGATGCCGTCTCGCTTCTGCCGACCTTCCTGCTTGGCGCCGTCATGCTGGTGCTTGCCTACAACGGTGCGCGCATCCTGCAGGCCGGCCTCAACCAGCTGCGCGACGCGCTGTTTGCCAGCGTCGGGCAATATGCCGTGCGCCAGCTCGCCTACCGCACCTTCGTGCACCTGCACCGCCTGTCGCTGCGCTTCCATCTGGAGCGGCGCACCGGCGGCCTGTCGCGTGTCATCGAGCGCGGCACCAAGGGCATCGAGACGATCGTGCGCTTCACGATCCTCAACAGCGTGCCGACCTTCATCGAGTTCCTGCTCACCGCCGCCATCTTCTGGTGGGGTTACGGGCTGCAGTATCTTCTCGTCACGGCCGTCACTGTCTGTCTCTACATCTGGTTCACGGTGCGTGCGAGCGACTGGCGCATCTCGATCCGCCGCTCGATGAACGACAGCGACACCGAAGCCAACACCAAGGCGATCGACTCGCTGCTCAACTTCGAGACGGTCAAGTATTTCGGCAACGAGGAGATGGAGGCGCGCCGCTTCGACCAGTCCATGGCGCGCTACGAGAAGGCGGCGACCCAGGTCTGGACCTCGCTCGGCTGGCTCAATTTCGGCCAGGCGCTGATCTTCGGTGTCGGCATGGCGGTCATGATGGCGATGTCGGCGCTTGCCGTGCAGCGCGGCGAGCAGACGGTCGGCGATTTCGTCTTCATCAACGCCATGCTGATCCAGCTCGCCATCCCGCTCAACTTCATCGGCTTCGTCTACCGCGAAATCCGCCAGGGCCTGACGGATATCGAACAGATGTTCGATCTGCTCGAAGTGGAGGAAGAGGTACAGGACAAGCCCGGTGCCAAGGACCTCATCATCGCCGATGGCGCGATCTCCTTCAGGGACGTGCATTTTTCCTATGATCCGGCGCGGCCGATCCTCAAGGGCGTCTCCTTCGATGTTCCCGCCGGCAAGACCGTCGCCGTCGTCGGCCCGTCCGGAGCAGGGAAGTCGACGCTCTCGCGGCTGCTCTATCGTTTCTACGACGTGCAGGAGGGCGCGATCACCATCGACGGGCAGGATGTGCGCGATGTCACGCAGAAGAGCCTGCGCTCGGTGATCGGCATGGTGCCGCAGGATACCGTGCTCTTTAATGACACGATCGCTTACAACATCCGCTACGGCCGACCTGGCGCCAGCGACGAGGAGGTCACCGCCGCCGCTGAGGCGGCGCAGATCGGCCCCTTCATCCGCCACTTGCCGGAAGGCTTCAAGGCGATGGTCGGTGAGCGTGGCCTGAAACTCTCCGGTGGCGAGAAGCAGCGCGTCGCCATCGCCCGCACCATCCTGAAGAGCCCGCCGATCCTCATTCTCGACGAGGCGACCTCGGCGCTCGACACCCGCACGGAGCAGGAAATCCAGGCGGCACTCGACGTCGTCTCGAAGAACCGTACCACGCTCGTCATCGCACACCGCCTCTCCACCGTCATCGCGGCGGACGAAATCATCGTGCTGAAGGACGGCGGCATTGCCGAGCGCGGCACGCATGGCGAATTGATGCAGCGCGACGACGGCCTCTACGCCTCCATGTGGAACCGCCAGCGCGAGGCCGTGCAGGCCGAGGAGCGCCTGAAGCAGGTGCGCGAAAGCGACGAACTCGGTATTATCGTGCGCGGTGCGCCCGCCGCGGAGTGATCACGCTCCCGGCGCGGCGAAGAGGATCAGGTTGCCGTCCGGATCGAGGAGGATGAAGGTCCGCGCCCCCCAGGGCTCCGTCCGGAGCGTTTTGTGGAACGCGACGCCGGCCGCCTGATAGCCGAGGAAAAGCGCCTTGATCTCCGCCGCGCTGTCGAGCGTGATCGAGGCCGAAAGCAGTTCTTCCCGTTGGCGGATGTCTCCGACGAAGACGGGCTCGTGCACCAGTCGCAGGCAGAGCCGTGCCCGGTCACGCACAACGACCCCGTAGAATGGCGGGTCGCCATAGGCGAAATCGACGGCAAAGCCGAGCTTTTCCGTAAAGAAGGCGAGGGAGGCGGCGAAATCGGCGACGTAGAGGATCGGCTCCGCTCCGCTGAGGATCGGGCCTTGCTGCATGCTTTCGGTCGTGCTGTTCATGATGGGGGCTCCTGTTCTGAGCGCCTGCCAGTCCGCAAACCCGTTCTGACGGGCGACGAGCGCCTGCGCATCGGCAAGCGAGAATGCGGCGTCGAGCACCTCCCGATCGGTCAGATCCCGGAAAGCGGGCAGACCGGCACGGATGATCGCCGCCACCGGATGGTGTCGTTCACGATGCCAGCGCAGGAACTGCTTGGCCTGCTTGCGGAGGTTTTCGATGTTCGGCATGGGCGCTGCTACGGTTTCGGTCGTAGGTGGGCATTGCCCCTTCGGCTCCCGCCGATGCGCCCTACAGCAACACGGAAAGTGTGCCCGCACCGCCCGGCGGTTGTCAACCGCAGGGCGGGAAAGCACGGGATCGGACGGTTGAGAACCGCACTTGCACCTGGTGGGTCGGGCACCGGAGAGGGCCGTGCGCCTGGGGGCTAATCGCCACGCCGCATTGCCCCCATCGCCATTTCACGCTAGGTCGATGGCGTGAAATCATCAGGAGATGTCGGAAGATGAGTTTGGTCGATACGATACGCAGCACCCTGGTGCCGATTCATCGGGAGGGCTGGAAGTTCGTGGCCGGCTTCTTCGTCGCCTCGCTGCTCCTCGGCGCAGCCTGGGAACCGCTGATGTGGATCGGTTTCGTGCTCACGGCCTGGTGCGCCTACTTCTTCCGCGATCCCGAGCGCCTGACGCCGCAGGATGACGACCTTGTGATCAGCCCGGCCGATGGCCGCGTCTCGGCCGTCGCCATGGTGACGCCGCCAGCCGAACTGGAACTCGGCGACCAGCCGATGATGCGCATCTCGGTCTTCATGAACGTCTTCAATTGCCATGTGAACCGCGCGCCGATGCGTGGCCGCGTCACGCGCGTCGCCTATCGTGCGGGAAAATTCCTCAATGCCGATCTCGACAAGGCGAGCCAGGAGAACGAGCGCAACGGCCTCGTCATCGAGAGCGCGCACGGGCCGATCGGCGTCGTGCAGATCGCCGGCCTCGTCGCCCGCCGCATCCTGTGCTGGACCAACATGAACGACAGCCTGGAGGCCGGCGAACGCTTCGGCCTCATCCGCTTCGGCTCGCGCCTCGACGTCTTCCTTCCGGCAGGCGTGCAGCCGCGCGTCAGCGTTGGTCAGACGGCGATCGCCGGTGAGACGGTGCTGGCAGAATTCGGCTCGGCCAAGGGGCCGGTCATCAGCCGTCGCGGCTGAGGAAACGAGAAGAGAGGCAACAGGCAGTCGCCAACAGGGTTTCGCAACATCGACCCTTTCTGCCTGCCGCCCGAAAACAGCAAAGCGAAAAGCGATGGACACACCCTTTCCGCCCTATGAGCCGAATGGACCGAACGACGAAGCGCGCGGTCCGCGCCTGCGGGAAATCCCGCTGCGCATCATCATCCCGAACCTCATCACGGTGCTTGCCATCTGCGCGGGTCTCACCGGTATCAGGCTCGCCTTCGAAAACCGGTACGAGCTCGCCGTCGGCATGGTGCTGCTCGCCGCCTTCCTCGATGGCATCGATGGGCGTATCGCGCGCCTCCTGAAGGCCACCTCGAAGTTCGGCGGCCAGATGGATTCGCTCGCCGACATCGTCAATTTCGGCGTGGCGCCGGCACTCGTGCTCTACGTCTTCATCCTCGACCAGGCGCGCTCCTTCGGTTGGATCGCGGCGCTGATCTATGCCATCGCCGCCGGCCTCAGGCTGGCGCGTTTCAACGTCATGGCCGAGCGTGAGACCAAGGCGAAGTGGCAATCGGAATATTTTGTCGGGGTGCCGGCACCGGCCGGCGCCATGCTGGTGCTGTTGCCGGTCTATCTCGGTTTCCTTGGTCTCGCGCCGAGCCCGCTCTTTGCCTATCTCGCGTCCGGCTACACCGTGCTGATCGGCTTCCTGCTGGTCAGCCGCCTGCCGGTCTGGTCCGGCAAGTCGGAAGGCAGCCGCATCCGTCGTGACCTCGTGCTGCCGGGCATTCTGCTCGTTGTGCTCTATGTCGCAACGCTGATGAGCTTCACCTGGGAAACCATGGTGGTGACGGTCGTCGCCTATCTGGCGACCCTGCCGTTCGGCGCCCGCTCCTGGCAGCGTAAATATGGCGGCTGGACGGCGCCAGTGACACCGGGGGCCAGCGAGTTCCCCGAGGATCCCGACGGGCAGTAGCAACGCCCATCACATCCATGTGAATTTTCAGAAAGCCCTGTCCACATGCTGTGGGCAGGGCTTGATTTTTTGTTGCAGGTCGATTAACTAGCAATCAAATAGATAGCAAGCTAATTGTATTTGGACTACTGAGATGAACGCACCCGATCCGCGCGAGCGTATCCTGGACGACCTTTCCCGCGTGCAGCGCAAGATGCGCGCCTTGTTCGACGCCCGTGTGAAGGAGCGGGGGCTGACGCTGCCCCGCGCCCGCGCACTTCTGATCCTCGGCCGTGGCGTCAATCTCAACCAGCGTGAGCTCGCCGACGAACTCGACATCGAGACGCCGACGCTCGTGCGCCTGCTCGACGGCATGGAGAAGCAGGGTTTCATCCAGCGCCAGTCGGTGGAGGGCGACCGCCGCGCCAAGCAGATCGCCATGACGCCGCGCGGTGCCAAGGTCGCCGGAGAGGTGCTGGAGCTCGCCCGCTCGCTGCGCGCCGACGTGCTGAAGAGCATTTCGGCGCAGGACATGTCGACCACCGTCAAGGTGTTCGCCGCCATGTCCGACAATATCGCGCAGAGCTGTCGGGAGTGCGTCGAGGCATGAGCGCCGTTCCCGCTGCCGACGGGCGCGGAGGGGAGGGCGAGCCGCCGCGATCCGGGGCGCAGGAGCCGGCCGAGGAAAAACCCGCCGCCCCGCCACCGCCGCCGCCCATGGCGCCGCCACGGGCTGCCGCCTACATGATCGCCTCCACCCTGCTCGCCATGACGCAGGGCTTCGGCCTGAACCTCGTCGCCGCCAACATCCCGCAGCTCCAGGGCCCATTCGGCGCCACCGCTGCCGAGGCGGCCTGGCTGATGGCCGCCTACATGGCGCCGAACGCCTCGCTCTCGCTGGCGCTCATCAAGATCCGCAACCAGTTTGGCCTGCGCCCCTTCGCCGAACTCGGCATCGCCGCCTTTCTCCTCGTGTCGGTGGCGCATATCTTCATCACGGACCTGCAGTCCGCCCTCGTGCTGCGCTTCTTCGCCGGCATCGCGGCGGCACCGCTTTCCTCGCTCGGCTTCCTCTACATGCTGGAGGCCTTCAGCCCGGCGCGCAAGCTGACGATCGGCATCTCGCTCGCGCTGACCAATATCGGTCTTGCCGCCCCGCTCACCCGGTTCATCTCGCCGGCGCTCATCGATCTCGGCGGTGTGCGGGCGCTGCTGCATTTCGAGCTGGCGCTTGCCATGCTCTCCTTCGCAGCGATCTATCTCCTGCCGCTGGCGCCGCCACCGCGGGCAAAGGTCATCGAGAAGCTCGATATCGTCAGCTACCTGTTCATCGCCGTCGGTTTCGGCTCGGGTGCCGTCGTGCTGGTGCTCGGCCGGCAATATTGGTGGCTGGAGGCCCCCTGGATCGGCACGCTGCTCGTTGTCATGGTCGGCGCGCTCACCATCGCCGCCGTCATCGAGCTTAACCGTGAAAGGCCGTTGATCGACCTGCGCTGGCTGTTCAGCCGCGAGATGCTGCACTTTGCCGCCGTGCTGGTACTGTTCCGGCTGATGCTGGCCGAACAGACCGCCGTCGCCGGCAATTTCTTCCAGATCACCGGTCTGCAGAACGATCAGCTGGCCGGGCTCTACGGCATGGTGGCGCTCGCCACCGCCGCGGGCGGCCTTCTCTGTGCGGCCATCTTGAAGCCCGGCCGGGAGCCGGGTATCCATATGGTGGCACTGCTGCTGATCGGCGCCGGCGCCTTTCTCGACAGCCGGGCGACGAACCTGACGCGGCCGGAGCAGATGTATGTCAGCCAGGCGATGATCGCCGCCGGCGGCAGCCTGTTTCTGCCGCCGGCCATCGCCTCCGGTTTCACGCTGGCGCTGCGCAAGGGGCCGCAATACATCCTCAGCTTTATCGTCGTCTTCCTGGTCACGCAGAGCCTCGGCGGCCTTGCCGGCTCGGCACTGTTCGGCTCCTTCATCACGCTGCGCGAGAAGTTCCACTCGAATATCCTCGCCGAGGCGATGACGCTTGCCGATCCGCTCGTTGCCGGCCGCGTGGCGCAGCTTTCCGCCGCCTATGGCCGCACGATCATCGATCCGGCCGTGCTGAAGGCAGAGGGCGTCGCGCTGCTCGGCCAGCAGGTGACGCGGGAGGCCAATGTGCTCGCCCACAACGATGCCTTCCTCGTCATCGCGCTGCTTGCCGTCGGCGCCGCCGCGGCGCTCGCCATCCACATGCTCTACATCCGTATCAGAGAGGCCAGCGCTCGCAATGGCGAGCCGTCGGCCGTTGAAGGTTGACCGAAATGAAGACTTACATCCGCAATACCGCCACGGCGCTTGCCCTCGTCCTCGGCGTGACCGGCATCGGCGCGGTGCTCTACGCCTGGCAGCTGCCGCCCTTTGCCAGCGACGTCCAGACGACGGACAACGCCTATGTGCGCGGCTACGTGACGCTGATCAGCCCGCAGCTCGCCGGCTACGTCACCGAAGTGTCCGTGAAGGACTACGAGACGGTCAAGGCCGGCGCGGTGCTCGCCCGGCTCGACGACCGCATCTTCCGCCAGAAGGTCGAGCAGGCCAATGCCACGCTCGCCAGCCAGAAGGCGGCGCTCGCCAATTCCGAGCAGCAGGAGAACGCCGCCAAGGCGCGCATCGGCGCCAGCGAGGCGGCACTCGACAGCGCGACCTACGCCAAGCGCCGGGCGGAGGAAAACTGGAACCGCATCGAGGAGCTGTCGAACAAGGGCATCGCCACCCAGAGCGATCGCGAGCAGAGCCGCACCACGCTTGACCAGGCAGAAGCCTCCATTGCGCAGGCGCAGGCGAATCTTGAAGTCTCCCGGCAGGACCTGCAGACGATCATCGTCGGCCGTGATTCCCTGCGCGCCGCGGTGGCGGGTGCGGAGGCCTCGGTGGAGCTCGCCAGGATCGATCTTTCCAACACGGTCATCACCGCCCCGCGTGACGGTGCCGTGGGCGAGGTGGGCGTCAAGCTCGGCCAGTATGTCGCCGCCGGCACACAGCTGATGGCCGTCGTGCCGCATGACACCTGGGTCATCGCCAATTTCAAGGAAACCCAGCTCGCCTATATCCAGCCCGGCCAGAAGGTCGAGGTCAGCGTCGATGCGCTGAAGCACGCGACGCTGACCGGCCATGTCGAGCGCTTCTCGCCTGCCGCCGGCTCGGAGTTCAGCGTGATCAAGCCCGACAACGCCACCGGCAATTTTACAAAGATCGCCCAACGCGTGCCCGTGCGCATCAGCATCGACCAGGGGCAGGACATGGCGAAGCGCCTCGCACCGGGGCTTTCGGTGGTGGTGAAGACGGTGGTGGGGGAGTAGGAAACTTCGGCGCGTACTGCCGGGTTCTGCTGTGACTGCCCCTCACCCTAACCCTCTCCCCGTAAACGGGGAGAGGGGACTTGCCCCGCAAAGGGGCATTGTCTGAGGAAACGGTGCGGCATATCCCTTCTCCCCGCTTGCGGGGAGAAGGTGGCCGACAGGCCGGATGAGGGGCAACTTCCTGGGATCACTCCGGCAGGCGATAATCCAGCAGCCGCCCCTGGCGCATGTCGAAGAGCTTGCCCGTCTCCGCAAAATCCGGCGCCACCAGCGACAGGATGACCTTGGCGACCTCCGAGGGATGCTGCAGGGTCGAAGGGTCCTCGCCGGGGATGGCCTGCGCGCGCATGGCGGTGCGGGTGGCGCCGGGGTCGAGCGAGGTGATGCGCAGGGCGGTGCGCTGCGTCTCGCCGGCCCAGGTGCGCGCCAGCGCTTCCACAGCGGCCTTGGAGGCCGAGTAGGGGCCCCAGAAGGGCTTGCATTTGTGTGCGGCGCTGGACGAGAGGATGACGGCGCGGCCGGCATCCGATTTCAGGAGCAGCGGCTCAAGCGAGCGGATCAGCCGCCAGGTGGCGGTGACGTTGATCGCCATCACCTTGTCGAACACCTTCGCTTCGATATGGCCGATCGGCGAGATCGTGCCGAGCACGCCGGCGTTTGCGACGAGAATGTCCAGCTTGCCCCAGCGCTCGAAGATCGAGCCTCCGAGCTTGTCGATCGCCGGCATGTCGGCGAGGTCGAAGGGCACCAGCGTTGCCGCGCCGCCGGCGGCCTTGATGGCATCGTCCAGTTCTTCGAGGCCACCGATCGTTCGGGCGCAGGCGATGACATGCGCGCCGGCCTTTGCGAGTTCGAGGGCGGTGAAATAGCCGATACCGCGCGACGCGCCGGTGACCAGCGCGAGGCGGCCTTTCAGGTCGATGCTCATACTATCTTCGATTATCCGTTGCTTGCCATTACCGAGACCTTCCGTCCCATCGTCTCGCCTTCCTTGTCAAGGAGGCGCGTCGGATAGTCGCCGGTGAAATAATGGTCGGTGAACTGCGGGCGGGCCGGGTTGCGGTCCTCGCCGCCGACGGCGCGGTAGAGCCCGTCGATGGAGAGGAACTCCAGCGAATCCGCCCCGATATACTTCGCCATCGCCTTGACGTCGTTGTACTGATTGGCGAGCAGCTTGTCCCGGTCGGGCGTGTCGATGCCGTAGAAGTCGGGGTAGAAGATCATCGGGCTGGCGACGCGGATATGCACTTCCTTGGCGCCTGCATCGCGGATCATCTGCACGATCTTCAGCGACGTCGTGCCGCGCACGATCGAATCATCGACGAGGATGACGCGCTTGCCGGCGATCATCGCGCGGTTGGCGGAATGCTTCAGCTTCACGCCGAAGGCACGGATCTGCTGTGTCGGCTCGATGAAGGTGCGGCCGACATAGTGGTTGCGGATGATGCCGTATTCGAACGGGATGCCGCTTTCCTGCGCGTAGCCGAGTGCCGCGGGCGTGCCGCCATCCGGGACGGGAACGACGACGTCGCCCTCGACCGGGTGTTCCTTGGCAAGGTTCATGCCCATGTTCTTGCGTGCGACATAGACCGAACGGCCACCGACAACGGAATCGGGGCGGGCGAAATAGACGTATTCGAAGAGGCAGAGGCGTTCCGGCTGCGGATTGCCCGATTTCTTCGCCTCGATGGTGATCGAGCCATCCGGCTGGATTTCGCAGACGATGATCTCGCCGTTCTCGACGTCGCGGATGTACTTCGCGCCGATGATGTCGAGCGCGCAGGTTTCCGAGCAGAAGATCGGCTTGCCGTCGAGCTCGCCCATGACGAGCGGACGGATGCCCGTGGGGTCGCGCGCGGCGATCAGCTTGGTGCGGGTGATGCCGAGCATCGAGTAGCCGCCTTCCATCTGGCGGATCGCATCGATGAAGCGGTCGGTCGTGGAGGTGTAGCGCGAGCGGGCGATGAGGTGGAGCACCACTTCCGTGTCCGACGTCGACTGACAGATGGCGCCGCCCGCGATGATCTGCCGGCGCAGCGTCAGGCCGTTGGTGAAGTTGCCGTTATGGGCGACGGCGATGCCGCCGACTTCCAGTTCCGCAAAGAGCGGCTGCACATTGCGCAGCGCCACTTCTCCCGTCGTGGAGTAGCGCGTGTGGCCGATCGCCATGTTGCCGGGCAGCTTGGCGAGCGTTACCGGGTTCGTATAGTGGTCACCGACGAGGCCCATATGCTTTTCCGTATGGAACTGCTTGCCGTCGAAGGAGACGATACCGGCGGCTTCCTGGCCGCGGTGCTGGAGCGCGTGCAGGCCGAGCGCCGTCAGCGTTGCGGCTTCCGGATGACCGAGAATGCCGAAGACGCCGCACTCTTCGTGAAGCGTGTCGCCATCGAGATCGTCGTCGTGGCGGCCGGGGAACTGGAAGTCGCTCATTGCTGCAAGCCTTTGCTCGGGACCGTAAGAGGTTGCACGGGGTTCTGGGTCATTCGGCAAGGCCCATATGGGTATTGCCGAAAGCATTTGCCACCGAGGCCCGGAAGCGTCAGTGGCTGATGGTCTATCCTACCAAAAAATCGGGGAGCCTGCCTTCGCCATTTCTCGCGAGTATCAGCTCCCCTGATCGATTTATCCGTTTGTGGCGGGCGTCTCTTCGGCGGGCGCCTGGTTCGTGCCGCCGGAGGCGCCATCCGGATCCTCCGTGCCGCCTTCGGTGGGCGCGCCTTCGGCGGATTTGCCGCGCAGGCGGTCGAGGATCGTCGCGTCGGCATCTTCCGGCAGGAGCGCCACGAGGCGCGAGCCGAGATTGTCGAGCAGCGGCTTGGACTTTGCCGTGGTGACCCAGGACGGCTGCTGCTGCGGCGCGACCAGCCAGTTGAAGAACAGCATGGCGACGACGACGAGCAGGATGCCGCGCGCTGCACCGAACAGGAAGCCAAGCGTACGGTCCAGCGCGCCGATGCGGCTGTCGATGATGAAATCGGCCATGCGCATGGTGATGAAGGAGATCACGATGAGCGCGACGAGGAAGACGGCGGCGGCCGAGCCGACCATGGCGACCGTATCGCTCGTCGTGTAGTCCTTCGCATAGGGCACGAGGACCGGATAGAGGAAGTAGGCGGCTGCCGCGGCACCCACCCAGCTGGCGACGGAGAGCACCTCACGCGAAAAACCGCGCACCATCGCCAGTACGGCGGAAAACAGCGCGACGCCGATGACGATACCGTCGAGAATTGTGATGGGCATGTTCGTCCTACTCCAAACCCGAAATGTCGCCGGGCCCCGCCTCGTTCAAGCGGGGGCACCTTAGCGGAAGGCGTCTTCGCCGTCTCAGTTCGGCACGCCGGCGACCGATGTTTCCCACAGGCCATTGCCGTCTGCCGGAGGGCGTCAAACGTCCTCGTCTTCCCGCTTCAGGGCGCTCTTCGAACCGGCAATGCGCGCCACCAGATCCGGCAGGCTGTCGATCTCGCTCCAGCGGCCGCCATTGCCCTTGGGCAGATCGGCGGAACCGGCGGGCAGGACGGCCTGCGAAAAACCCAGCTTTTCCGCCTCCTTGAGGCGCTGGGCGGTGTGCGCCACCGGGCGGATTGCGCCCGACAGGCTGACTTCGCCGAAATAGACGCAATCGGCAGGAAGGGCAAGACCGGCAAGCGACGAAACGAGCGCCGAGGCGACCGCAAGGTCTGCAGCCGGTTCCGAGATGCGATAGCCGCCCGCCACATTGAGGTAGACGTCGTGTTGACCGAGGCGCACGCCGCAATGGGCCTCCAGCACGGCGAGGATCATCGAAAGCCGCGCCGAATCCCAGCCGACGACCGCACGGCGCGGCGTGCCGAGCGAGGTGGGGGCGACGAGGGCCTGCACCTCGACCAGCACTGGCCGCGTGCCCTCCATGCCGGCAAAGACCGCCGCGCCCGGCGATTTCGCATTGCGCTCGCCGAGGAAGAGTTCGGACGGGTTTGAGACTTCGCGAAGGCCCTTGTCGGACATCTCGAAGACACCGATCTCGTCCGTCGGGCCGAAACGGTTCTTGACGGTGCGCAGGATGCGGTAGTGGTGGCCGCGGTCGCCTTCGAAATAGAGCACGGCATCGACCATGTGCTCGACGACACGCGGGCCGGCGATCTGGCCTTCCTTGGTGACATGGCCGACGAGCACCATGGCGGCGCCCGTCTGCTTGGCGAAGCGGATCATCGCCTGCACGCCGGTGCGCACCTGCGTCACCGTCCCGGGCGCGGCCTCGGCGGTGTCGCTCCACAGGGTCTGGATCGAATCGATGATCACGAGATCGGGCCGCTTGCCTTCGCCGACGGTGGCGAGGATGTCCTCGACATTGGTCTCGGCGGCGAGCAGCACGTCGGTCTCGGCGGCCTGCAGGCGCTGGGCGCGCAGGCGCACCTGCGCCACGGCCTCTTCGCCCGAGACATAGATGATGCGGTGGCCGCGGCGGGAGAGGGCGGCGGCGGCCTGCATAAGAAGGGTGGATTTGCCGATGCCGGGATCGCCGCCGATCAGCACGGCCGAGCCCCGCACGAAGCCGCCACCTGTGGCACGGTCGAGCTCGCCGATGCCGGTGTGGATGCGCGGGGCTTCCTCGATCTCGCCGGAGAGAGCGGTCAGCGCGACGGGGCGGCCCTTCTTCGGTACCTTGCCGGGGCCGGAGCCGATGCCGCCCATCGGATCTTCCTCGACGACGGTGTTCCACTCGCCGCAGCCCTCGCATTTCCCGACCCAGCGGGAATGGGCGGTGCCGCAGTTCTGGCAGACGAATTGGGTGCGGGCTTTCGCCATAAAATCTCGCTTTCCGGAATCGTTCCGGAAGTCCCTAGCACAAAAGGGGAACGTGTCCTATTTTTTCGCCGCTTCGTAGCGTCGTTCGTAACGCCTTCCGAGGCTGGTCAGGAGCTCGTAGTCGATCGTGCCGCCGGCGCGGGCCACATCCTCGATGGGCATATTGCGGCCGAAGAGCTCGATGAAGTCGCCGGGCCGAACGCTTCCCTCCGGCAGGTCCGTCACGTCGAAATGGGTGAGGTCCATGGTGACGCGGCCGATCAGCGGTACCGTGCGGCCGTGCAGCACGCCGCCGGCCCCTGGGACGTTCGTCTTGCGCAGCGGTACACCTGAGCCGGAAAGGGCGCGCATGTAGCCATCCGCATAGCCGACCGCGGCGACGGCGATGCGCGTGTCGCGGGTGAAGACGGTGGTGGCGCCGTAGCTAACGCTTTCGCCGGCTTTCGCCTCGCGCACCTGGAGGATACGGGCTTCGGCGGTGACGACGGGCTTCATCGGGTTCGGCGCCTCGTTGACGGCTGCGCCGCCATAGAGCGAGATGCCCGGGCGGGTGAGGGTGAAGTGATATTCTTCGCCGAGGAAGATGCCGGCCGAATTGGCCAGCGTCGCATCGATGCCGTCGAAGGCATCGACGGCGGTGCGGAACCGCTGGAGCTGCTGGCGGTTGAGCGGGTGGTTCGGATCATCCGCGCAGGCGAGATGGCTGAGCAGCATGATCGGCGAGAAGCTCGCCGGCCGCGCCACGTCGCCGGCAAGCGCCAGGGCATCTTCGACGCGCAGGCCGAGCCGGCTCATACCCGTGTCGACATGCAGCACGCAGGGGTGGTCGCTTCCGTCGGAGACTGCGGCCATGAAGACGGCGAGCTGTTCCTCCGAGGCAATGACCGGCACAAGGTCGAACTCGAAGAACAGCCGCTCGGAGCCGGCCCACATGCCGGACAGAACGTAGATGCGGGCATCCGGCAGCGTCGCGCGCAACGCAGCGCCTTCCGCCGGGGTGGCGACGAAGAAATCGCGCGCACCTGCCAGGTGAAAGGTCCTTGCCGCCGGTTCGAGGCCGATGCCGTAGGCGTCGGCCTTCAGCACCGCGGCGGTGCGCGCCGCGCCGGAGCGCCGCGCCATGGCGCGCCAGTTGTCGGCAAGCGCAGAAAGATCGATCGTCAGACGAGCATGGTCCTCGCCGGCGACGGGCAGGGTGGAGCGGGTGGGCGTGTGGTGCGTACTCATTTCAGTGAGATACAGCCTGTGGACCATGGCGGCAATACGGCCGCCGGCTGCATTGCCGGTACGAAACGCGGCCTCTATGGTGCCGCGCCGAAAGGGAGAGACGATGCGGGCAGGAATGAGAACGGCCGTTGGGGCGATGGCCCTCGTCCTTTCGGGCGAGGCGGCGGTTGCGGAGAGCGTGCCGACGGATGCCGCGATGCGCGAGGCGCATGCGGTGCTGCTCGGCCTTGCCCAGGACGGTGCGGTGCCGGTGCGCGAGGCGGGCGCGGACATCTACTATTCCATCGTCGACAATCCCGAGGCGCCCCGGCTGGTGACCCGGCTGGAAGTCTCCGGAGCGCCCTGTCGTGCCCGCACGACCGCAGCCCTGCAGTTTCCGGAAAAGTGGGCGACGCTGACGCTCGGCCTGGTCGATCTCAGCCGCGTGACGGCGGTCACGGCCTATGCCTCTGCCGATGACATGATCGCGGAGGCAAAACCCATTCCGCTCGCCTCTCCCGACGTGGAGCAGATCGTTCTGACGGGCGAGGGGCTCTATTGTTCGAGCCGCATGGCGCTTTCAGGGGAGAGTGGGGCCTCTGACGGCACCTGCTCCGACAGGCTGGACCTGTCGATGATGGACGAGGAGCAGAAGGCGCGCGGCCGGCGGGCGCTCGCCATCGTGGGCGATTTCTGCAAGGCCCCGGCTTTCGGGAAGCGGTGAGCGGGCAAGAGGAGGATTGCCCCTCATCTGGCCTGCCGGCCACCTTCTCCCCGCAAGCGGGGCGAAGGGGATGTGCGGCACCGGCTTCCCCAACCAATGATGGTTCGTGACGCAAGTTCCCTCTCCTCGCTTGCGGGGAGAGGGTGAGGGGCGAATCCCGGCTCCCGTCAATGCTCGTACTGGGTGAACGACGGATCGGCGAGGTCGGTGAAGCGGGTGTATTCCGACTGGAAGGCCAGTTTCACCGTGCCGGTCGGTCCGTGGCGCTGCTTGGCGATGATGACGTCCGCCGTGCCCTTCACGGCCTCGAACTTCATCTTCCACTCTTCGTATTTCGGGTCGAACTCGTCGCGCGGCTCTAGGTTCTTCACGTAGTATTCCTCGCGGAACACGAAGAGCACCACGTCGGCGTCCTGTTCGATCGAGCCCGATTCGCGAAGGTCGGAAAGCTGCGGGCGCTTGTCCTCGCGGCTTTCCACCTGACGGGAGAGCTGGGAGAGCGCGATGATCGGCACGTTTAGCTCCTTGCCGAGCGCCTTCAGGCCGGTGGTGATCTGGGTGATTTCCTGCACGCGGTTGTCGCTGGATTTTCCCGAGCCGGTCATCAGCTGGATATAGTCCACCACGAGGCAATCGAGGCCGCGCTGGCGCTTGAGGCGGCGGGCGCGGGCGGAAAGCTGGGCGATCGAGATACCACCGGTCTGGTCGATATAGAGCGGCACCTTCTGCATCATCTGGCTGCAGGCGACCAGCTTTTCGAAATCGGCCTCGGAAATGTCACCGCGACGGATTTTTGACGAGGAAACTTCCGTCTGCTCGGAAATGATACGTGTTGCGAGCTGTTCGGACGACATTTCGAGCGAATAGAAGCCGACGACGCCGCCATTTTTCGCCTTGAAGGAACCGTCCGCCTGCACTTCCGGCTCGTAGGAGGCGGCGATGTTGTAGGCGATGTTGGTGGCAAGCGAGGTCTTGCCCATGCCGGGGCGTCCGGCGAGCACGATCAAGTCCGAGCGCTGCAGGCCGCCCATGCGGCCATCGAGCGAATGGATGCCGGTGGAAATGCCCGATAGCGAGCCGTCGCGCTCGAAGGCGGCGCCGGCCATGTCGATCGCCAGCGCAACGGCATCGTTGAACGACTGGAAGCCGCCATCGTAGCGGCCGGTCTCGGCCAGTTCGAACAGGCGCCGTTCGGCGTCCTCGATCTGGTTTTGCGGCGGCATGTCGAGCGGAGCGTCATAGGCGATGTTGACCATGTCCTCGCCGATGGTGATCAGCGAGCGGCGCAGCGCAAGGTCATAGATGGCGCGGCCGTAATCTTCCGCGTTGATGATCGTCACGGCTTCGGCGGCAAGACGCGCAAGGTACTGCGGGATCGTCAGGTCGCCGACCTTGCCGTCGGCCGGCAGGTGGGTCTTCAGCGTGATCGTCGTCGCGATCTTGCCCATGCGGATCGTGTCGCCGGCAAGCTCGTAGATCTTGCGGTGCAGCGGCTCGTTGAAGTGCATGGGCTTCAGGAAATCCGAGACGCGGTAATAGGCATCGTTGTTGACCAGGATCGCGCCGAGCAGCGCCTGTTCGGCCTCGACGTTGCTCGGTGCCTCGCGATGATGCAGCTCCGCATTGTCGCGGCCCGCCTGGCTGAGTTTGCGCACGGCGTCGTTCATCGTCCCGAATCTCCCCATCCCTGTTTGCGAAGGCCGCTGGTTTGGTTTCTTTGTCGCCGGGGGTCAAGCGCTTCCGACTCGGCCCGACCATTAAGCCCGTTGTTAGACTTTTCCACAGGCGCGCGGGACACAGCAAGCCCGGATTGCGCCGGGCCTGCTCGCTTTCGGTTGACACCGCTTTCGAATCTCAGAGCGAGGCTTCCTGCGGAAACTGCCGCGCACCGCGGCGTTCGCCCTTGGGATTGCCCTCGTGCGCCTTGAGACAATCCTCGCCGCGGCCGATATATTCGCGCGTCAGCGGCGCGGCCTGCTGGTCATGCGCCAGCTGAAGCTGGAAGACGACGAGGTTCTGCCAGCGAAAGGCACTCTCGGAAGCCGCGAGGTAGAACTCCCAGATCCGGCAGAATTTCTCGTCGTAGAGCGCCTTGGCCTCGTCGCGCCGGGCCATGAAGCGTTCCCGCCAGTGGCGCAACGTTTCGGCATAGTGCAGGCGCAGGATTTCCACATCCGTCACGGCAAGCCCGCTCTTCTCCACCGCCTGCATGACCTCCGAAAGGGCAGGGATATAGCCGCCCGGGAAGATGTACTTCTCGATGAACGGGTTGTTGGCGGAGGGACGGTCCGTACGGCCGATCGTGTGCAGCAGCATCACCCCGTCCTGCTTCAGGAGCGACGCGCTCTTGCGGAAGAAGGTCAGGTAGTTCGGGCGGCCGACATGTTCGAACATGCCGACCGAGACGATGCGGTCGAACGGGCCGTCCGTGTTGCGATAGTCCTGCAGCAGGAACCTGACCTCTTCCGAGAGTCCGGCTTCGCTCGCCCGCGTCATGGAAAGGGCGTGCTGCTCGTCGGAGAGCGTCACGCCCGTGACCTTGGCGCCGAGCTGCCGGGCAAGGTAGAGCGCCATGCCGCCCCAGCCGCTGCCGATGTCGAGCACGCTCTGCCCCGGCCGGATGATGTTGAGTTTCGCCGCGATGTGGCGCTTCTTGGCAAGCTGCGCGTCGTCGAGCGTCTGGTCCGGCCGTTCGAAATAGGCGCAGGAATATTGCCGGTCCTGGTCGAGGAAGAGATCGTAGAGCGCACCCGTCAGGTCATAGTGGTGCTGCACGTTCTTGCGCGAGCGTACGATGCTGTTCTTCTCCCGTATCCAGCGGAAGAGGTAGCGCGCCCGTTCGAGCAGGTGGTTCCAGCGACTGTCGTAATATTTGAAATCGGGATTGCCGGTAAAGATAGTCGTCAGGAGGTCGTAGATATCGCCCTCCACGATCTCGATATCCCCCGTGCCATAGTGATGCCCGAGATAGTAGGCAGGGTCGAGGGCGAGGCCCCAGACCGCTTTCTTCGTGTTGAGACGCATGTGGACGGGATTTCCGGTGCCATCGCCGAAGCTCTGGCGGGTGCCGTCCGGGTAGGTGATCGTCAGATTTCCGGTCTCGACGAGGCGGGAAACGAGAGCCTGTACAATGAATTTCATTCGCTAAACTCCGTCGCGCTTAAAAAATCTGGCGGAACGGGTCTGGTCGCAAACCGGCCTAAAAAAAGCGGCCCGACCGCCAATCCAGTCTAACGACATATAAATATTGATGCGAAAATCCGGATTTCAAGCCGTGCCTTTCGGCTGCCGCAAAAGCAAAGGGCCGGCAAAGCCGGCCCCAAAAAGCAGATGAGCCGGCAAAGCCGGCTCACTGTTGTTCTCAGGCTTCGTCTTCGTCTACGCCGTCGGCTTCCGGATCGAAGAAGTCGGCTGCCGTCAAGGCGTCTTCGTCAACGCCGTAGATGGCGTCGGCAGAGGTCAGGCTTTCGCCCTTCGACTGACGTTCGGCTTCTTCGACGGAGCGGGCAACGTTGACTTCGACCGAGATCTCGACTTCGGCGTGCAGGTGCAGGACGACCTTGTGCAGGCCGATCGCCTTGATCGGGGTGTTGAGCTCGACCTGGTTGCGGCCGATGTTGAAGCCTTCGGCAGCCAGCGCCTCGATGACATCGCGGGCAGCGACCGAGCCGTAGAGCTGGCCGGTTTCGCCGGCGGAGCGGACGATGATGAAGGACTTGCCGTCGAGCTTCTCGGCGACAGCCTGGGCTTCCGACTTGCGCTCGAGGTTGCGGGCTTCGAGCGTCGCACGCTCGGATTCGAAGCGCTTCTTGTTGGCTTCGTTGGCGCGCAGCGCCTTGCCGAGCGGCAGCAGGTAGTTACGGGCAAAGCCGTCGCGAACCTTTACGGTTTCGCCCATCTGGCCGAGCTTGGCGATGCGTTCGAGGAGAATGACGTCCATTTTAGAGTTCCTTTCTGAATGTCAGGTGTTCTGGTTTTTCTTCTCTGCCGGGCCGGCTGGCGTCAGCGCGATGGTGCGCCGCGTGTCCATCAGGCCCAGAATGAGGATGGCGAAGATCGGTATGGTGAAGAGCAGTACCGAGATATAGGCGAACCACAGGGCGAACAGCCGCCACGGCTTGCCGCGCGTCCTGAAATGCAGGCTCGCAAAGCCGGCAAGCACGAAACCGGCCCCGAAGGTGCCGCAGACGAGCGCGCCGATGATCGCCGGCACGCCGCCCATGAAGGCGAGAACGAGACCGGCGAGGAAGAAGAAGATCGCGTTGCGGTGCATGCGCAGCGTCGAGGGCATATCCTCGCGCGGGCGAAGGCCGCGGCCGGACAGGCGCACGATGAAGGTCGCAACGTAGTATGCGGCGAACAGCAGGAACACCCAGAGAGCGCCCTGCACCAGCGGCAGCGCCAGCGCGAAAACGGCCTTGAGCTGCGCGACGGCGGTCGCATCGGGATTGTAGAGCGGTTCCTGCGCTTTCAGCGTCGCGATGACGATATCGACGAGCTGGCTCGCCATGGCGCTGTCGTAGCCGACGATCGCGCCGACGGCGACCATGCCGAGCGTCACCATGACGGCGAGATGTGCGAGGATGTTGGACAGCGGATACCAGGCGAGTGCATTGTCCGGGCCGCCGAGTTCGGAGGCGGGGCGGGCTAGATTCGCGAGATTGGAGAGCCAGCCGGCCGGGATCAGCGTGATGATGACGATCAGCAGCGCGAAATGCGAGGAGACCAGCATGGACGCGGTCGCGCCGCCGGCGACGACGGCGATCAGCGCGCTGGCATTGCCCCAGCCGAGGCCGGCAATCAGAATCGGAAGAGCGGACGCGGCGTAAAGCACAATCGCGAGAGTCGACTGCGCGTTCGCGCTCAGCGAAAGCAGAGCGGCGGTCACACCGGCAATCAGGCCGGTCGCAATCGAGGTCGGCGTCAAGGTCTTCACGGGTTCGCTGTCCTGTCTCATCAGACAGTTAGAGGAGTTTCCTGACAAACCTGTTCAGGACTGTTTCCCCAACATGGGATTTGGCTTCAGATTTTTCGCAATCCCGGACGCAAAACCGTTTCACACTTTTGCTGGAATTTCTCTGAAAGCCGGCGGCTCCGATCCGCGCCCAACGCGGAAGGGAAAGGGGAAGGCGGCAGGGCCGTCTTCCCCGGAGTCATGCTTTGCGGCCCGACGTCGAGTCAGGCCGCAGAGTCAGTATGCTTACGCTACGACGTAGGGCAGCAGGCCGAGGAAGCGGGCGCGCTTGATCGCCTTGGCGAGTTCGCGCTGCTTCTTCTGGGAAACGGCCGTGATGCGGGACGGAACGATCTTGCCACGCTCGGAAATGTAGCGCGACAGGAGACGGACGTCCTTGTAGTCGATCTTCGGTGCGTTTGCGCCCGAGAAGGGGCAGGTCTTGCGGCGGCGGTGGAACGGACGGCGTGCCGGAGCGGAAGAAACATCAGCCATAGTCAAAATCTCCTTCTGCTTCGATTACGCGCGGTCTTCGCGGGCCGGACGGTCGCCACGCGGCGGGCGGTCGCCGAAGTCGCGGCGCGGACGGTCACCGAAATCGCGGCGCGGGCCACGGTCGTCGCCATCACGGCGCGGACGGTCGTCGCGGTCACGCTTCTGCATCATGGCCGACGGGCCTTCTTCGTGGGCTTCCACGGCGATGGTCATGTAACGAAGAACGTCTTCGTTGATGCGCATCTGGCGTTCCATCTCGTGGATGGCGGCGGCCGGAGCGTCGATGTCCATCAGCGCGTAATGCGCCTTGCGGTTCTTCTTGATGCGGTAGGTGAGGGACTTGAGGCCCCAGTTCTCAACCCGGCCGACCTTGCCGCCGAGCGATTCGATCACACCCTTGTACTGTTCGACGAGAGCGTCGACCTGCTGGGCGGACACGTCCTGGCGGGCCAGGAATACATGTTCGTAAAGAGCCATGTGGCTTTGCCTTTCTTGCGTTTACACCCGAAACCGGCGCCAAGCCTCAACGACAGTTCTCAAGGGCGGAAAGCCCGAAGCAAGAAAAGCGTTAATCCAGACGGTCGAGAGCGGAGACACGGGAGGCCGGAGCCCTTGGCTCCAACGGCGGTCTTTTGGGATCGCCGGCCCTCCGTTCAGCCACCAGCCGATTGACCGGGTGTGTTGAACAGCGCGCCTTATACGGATTTTCCGGCGGAAAGCAAGTCTTGCACTCCAGAAGCGTGCTGACCCGTTTTGCAACAGGGCGGGAACCAAATGGAAGACGCCGCGTTGTTCATTCCGATCCAACCAGATGGAGTGACAGACATGCAAGACCCGAACCTTGTCAATCGTCCCCCGGAAGATCGCACGACGCGCCCGGTGGATGACCGCGGACCAACCGTCGTGAACCAGAGCAGCGGGAGTGGCACGGGCGGCTGGGCGGTGGCCGTGATTCTCGCAGTGCTCGTTGCCGTGGGCATCTTCTATTTCGTCGGCAGCGGAACGCCGGGTGACGGCGTCGACCCGAATGCCAACACCTCGGCCATCGGCACGACGGACACGGCGCCGGCCGGCGGCACGGCAACGGATGGCCAGACGGGCGGTGCTACCGGCACGCAGCCGCTGGAAGGCCAGCCGAGCGGCGGCCAGCAGCCCGCCGAAGGTGGTGGCGCGACCACGACCACGCCGTAACGTCACCCCGCAAAGAGCAGGGCGAAAGGAAACCCGTCGGCAACGGCGGGTTTCTTTCGTCGTCGCGGTTTTTTTGAAGCCCGGTGTCGGGTCGCGGCCGCGCCGAACGTCTACACTGCATGGGCCGCGATCGATGGCCTCGTAACCGGATGGAGGATGCACCAATGCCGAAGAACACGATCTGCCTGTGGTTTGACAAGGATGCCGAAGCGGCCGCCCGCTTTTATGCCGCGACGTTTCCCGACAGCGCCGTGGGCGATGTCACCCGCGCGCCGGGCGATTACCCCGATGGCAAGCAGGGAGAAGTGCTGGTCGTCGGCTTCACGGTCGCCGGCATTCCGTGCATCGGCCTGAACGGCGGGCCGACCTTCAAGCACAACGAAGCCTTCTCCTTCCAGATATCCACGGAGGATCAGGAAGAGACCGACCGTTACTGGAATGCGATCGTCGGCAATGGCGGGCAGGAAAGCGAGTGCGGCTGGTGCAAGGACAAATGGGGTATCTCCTGGCAGATCACGCCGCGCGTCCTCATGGATGCGCTTGCCGCCGGTGGCGACGAGGCGAAACGCGCCTTCAACGTGATGATGACGATGAAGAAGATCGACGTCGCCGCCATCGAGGCGGCCCGGCGCGGCTGAGTCGCGAACCCTTTCGGAAGATAAGAGACGGGCGGCCAATGGCCGCCCGCTTCTTGTCAGATCGGCGCGGGATAGAGCCGGTGGATGCGGCGGATGCCATTCGTCACGTCGGCCGAGAGAGTTACGTCGACGGCGCCGATATCCGTCTTCAGCTGCTCCATCGACGTCGCGCCGATGATGACGGAGGCCATGAAGGGCCGCGCCAGGCAGAAGGCGAGGGCCATCTGGCCGGCGTTGAGCCCGTGCTCCTTGGCAAGGTCCACATAGGCGCGCACGGCCGGCTCCTGAAGCGGCTGGTAGCGGCCGCCGAGGTCGCCGTTCTTCGTCAGGCGCGACCCCTCGGGGCGGGCGCCGTCGAGATACTTGCCCGTCAGAAGTCCGGCAGCGAGCGGCGAATAGGCGAGCAGGCCGATATCCTCGTGGTGCGAGACTTCGGCAAGATCGAGGTCATAGGCCCGGTAGAGCAGATTGTATTCGTTCTGGATCGAGGCGACGCGCGGCAGGCCCCTGGCCTCGGCGTGGCGCAGGAACTGCATCGTGCCCCAGGCCGTCTCGTTGGAAAGGCCGAGGGCCCGCACCTTGCCGGCCTTGACGAGCTCCCCGACGGTTTCGAGGGCTTCCGCCAGCTCGGCGGCAACCGCCTCGCGATCCTGCTTCGACGGGTCGTAGCTCCAGGCGTTGCGGAAATGATAATGCCCGCGGTTCGGCCAGTGCAGCTGGTAGAGGTCGACATAGTCGGTCTTCAGCCGCTGGAGACTGCCGTCGATGGCGTCAAGGATGCCGGCACGGTTCATCGGCGCGCCGCCGCGGATATAGGGGCGGCCGGGGCCGGCGACCTTGGTGGCGAGGATGACCTTCTCGCGGTTGCCGCGCGCCTGCATCCACGTGCCGATGAAGCGTTCGGTGTCGCCGTAGGTTTCTGCGGAAAGCGGTGTCGTCGGATAGAGTTCGGCAGTATCGATAAAGTTCACACCGTGGGCGAACGCATAGTCGAGCTGGTCGTGCGCGTCCTTCTCGCTGTTCTGCGAGCCCCAGGTCATCGTGCCAAGGCAGATTTCCGACACGCTGATGCCGGTCCGGCCAAGCGGATTATACTTCATGGGAGGAGAAATCCTGTTGTGGAAACGGCGCGACTGTAGGCGGCTCCTCGTGAATCGCAAGACGGAAAGCGCCTTTTCCCTGTGTGAAGGCCTTGGAAATGCCGGCTTTGAGGTGCCGGAAGCCTGCCGCACGCCTTGACTCGCCGGGTCGGAATGTGAATGGAAAAGAAAACATGAGACGGGAGAGACCCCTATGAGCGTAGCATTCACCTTCCCCGGCCAGGGCAGCCAGGCCGTCGGCATGGGCAAGGATCTCGCGGAAGCCTTCCCGGAGGCGCGCGCCGTTTTCGCGGAAGTCGACGAGGCGCTCGGCCAGAAGCTTTCCGCCATCATGTTCGAAGGACCGGAAGAAACACTGACGCTGACGGCCAACGCCCAGCCGGCGCTGATGGCCGTGTCGATCGCCGTCATGCGCGTGCTCGAGGCGCGCGGCCTGTCGCTGAAGGATCAGGTCTCCTATGTCGCCGGACACTCGCTCGGCGAATATTCGGCGCTCTGTGCCGCCGGAACCTTCACGCTGGCCGATACGGCACGCCTTCTGCGCATCCGCGGCAATGCCATGCAGTCCGCGGTCCCGGTCGGCGAAGGTGCGATGGCTGCCATCATCGGCCTGGAACAGGCGGATGTCGAAGCCATCTGCAAGGAAGCCTCCACCGGCGGCAGCTGCCAGATCGCCAACGACAACGGCGGTGGCCAGCTCGTCATTTCCGGCTCCAAGCCGGCCGTCGAGGTCGCGGCCCGGCTTGCGACGGAAAAGGGTGCCAAGCGTGCGCTGATGCTGTCCGTCTCCGCCCCTTTCCATTCCGCCCTGATGGGCCCGGCCGCCGACGCCATGCGCGAGGCACTGGCAGGCGTTTCGGTCAAGGCGCCGGTCGTGCCCGTCATTGCCAATGTACGCGCGGCTCCGGTCAGTGAGCCGCAGGAGATCGCCCGCCTGCTCGTCGAGCAGGTCACCGGCCAGGTGCGCTGGCGCGAGACGGTCGAATGGTTCGCGGCAAACAATGTCACCACGCTTTATGAGGTCGGTTCCGGCAAGGTGCTGACGGGCCTTGCCCGCCGCATCGACAAGTCCGTCACCGGCATCGCCATCAACACGCCCGCCGATATCGACAGCGCGCTCGCAGCCCTCATCGGTTGATCTAATCTTAAAGGAACGGAACCATGTTTGATCTTTCCGGCCGCAAGGCTCTCGTTACCGGCGCTTCCGGTGGCATCGGCGAAGAGATCGCCCGCATCCTCCATGCCCAGGGCGCCATCGTCGGCCTGCATGGCACGCGCGTCGAAAAGCTCGAAACGCTTGCCAATGAGCTTGGCGAGCGCGTCCACATCTTCCCGGCAAACCTCTCCGACCGCGCCGAAGTCAAGGCGCTGGGCGAGAAGGCGGAAGCCGATCTCGGCGGCGTTGACATCCTCGTCAACAATGCCGGCATCACCAAGGACGGTCTCTTCGTGCGCATGAGCGACGACGACTGGGATGCGGTTCTGGAAGTCAATCTCACGGCCGTGTTCCGCCTGACGCGCGAGCTCACCCATCCGATGATGCGCCGCCGCTACGGCCGCATCATCAACATCACCTCCGTCGTCGGCGTCACCGGCAATCCGGGCCAGGCGAACTATTGCGCCTCCAAGGCCGGCATGATCGGCTTCACCAAGTCGCTCGCGCAGGAGATCGCCACCCGCAACGTCACGGTCAACTGCGTCGCGCCCGGCTTCATCGAAAGTGCGATGACCGGCAAGCTGAACGACAAGCAGAAGGAAGCCATCATGGGCGCCATTCCGATGAAGCGCATGGGCACCGGCGCGGAAGTCGCATCCGCCGTCGCCTATCTCGCCTCCTCGGAAGCGTCCTACATGACAGGCCAGACGCTGCATGTGAACGGCGGCATGGCGATGATCTGATACAGGGCCAAGTGCCCGGCGTTGCAGCACGAATAGCATGTTGACCGCTGGCGCACCGGGCATTTTCGGACTTTGCGGCAGACTTAAACCGTGTTAATCGGGCCATGACTGTCAGCAGTCGATCGGCAAATGCCTCGCGCGTTCAGGCGGTACGCAACAGTATCGTCAATGCCGCATTGCCAGTTGAAGGGATTGCCGGATGTGTTCTTGAGGCACATCGGGCGTGTTGAGTGTCCGGTGCCGTGACAGGCGCCGATCAAAAACAAAGGTCGAGGAATCCGACATGAGCGACGTAGCAGAACGCGTAAAGAAAATTGTCATTGATCATCTGGGTGTTGACGCCGAAAAGGTCAGCGAAGGCGCAAGCTTCATCGATGATCTTGGCGCGGACTCGCTCGACACCGTCGAACTGGTCATGGCGTTCGAAGAAGAATTCGGCGTCGAGATCCCGGACGATGCGGCTGACTCGATCCTGACGGTCGGCGACGCCGTCAAGTTCATCGAGAAGGCCCAGGCCTGATCGAACATTCCGGCGGGCCTCCTTCGGGTGGCCCGTCCCGGCCTTCCCGGGCCGCACCTCCTCTTGGGGCAATAGACATAGAATACATAAGGGTGGATCACGGACGATGAGGCGTGTCGTTATCACGGGTACCGGCATGGTATCCCCGCTTGGCTGTGGCACCGAAGTTACCTGGAGCCGGCTTCTCGAAAGCCGCAGCGGCGCTGCCAGGGTAACCACCTTCGAGGTCGATGACCTCCCTGCAAAGATAGCCTGCTCCATTCCCCTCGGCGACGGTACCGGCGGTACCTACAATGCCGACCAGTGGATGGAACCGAAGGAGCAGCGCAAGGTCGATCCTTTCATCGTCTACGCCGTCGCTGCCGCCGACATGGCGCTGGCAGACGCCGGCTGGCATCCGAAGACCGACGAGGACCAGATCGCGACCGGCGTGCTCATCGGCTCGGGTATCGGCGGCCTCGATGGCATCGTCGAGGCCGGCTACACGCTGCGCGACAAGGGTCCGCGCCGCGTCTCGCCCTTCTTCATTCCCGGCCGCCTGATCAACCTCGCCTCCGGCCAGGTCTCCATCAAGCACAAGCTGCGCGGCCCGAACCATTCCGTCGTCACCGCCTGCTCGACCGGCGCGCACGCCATTGGCGATGCCAGCCGCCTGATCGCGCTGGGCGATGCTGACGTCATGGTGGCGGGCGGTGCCGAATCGCCGATCTGCCGCATCGCGCTCGCCGGCTTTGCCGCCTGCAAGGCGCTCTCCACCGACCGCAACGACGACCCGACCGCCGCCTCGCGCCCCTATGACCGGGATCGCGACGGCTTCGTCATGGGCGAGGGCGCCGGCGTCGTCATCTTGGAAGAGCTGGAGCACGCGAAGGCGCGCGGCGCGAAGATCTACGCCGAAGTCGTCGGTTACGGTCTTTCGGGCGATGCCTACCACATCACCGCGCCGTCGGAAGACGGCGACGGCGCCTATCGCTGCATGCAGATGGCGCTGAAGCGCGCTGGCATTCCGGCAAGCGAGCTCGACTATATCAACGCACACGGCACCTCCACCATGGCCGACACGATCGAGCTTGGTGCGGTGGAGCGTCTGGTCGGCGATGCCGCATCGCGCGTCTCCATGTCGTCCACCAAGTCGGCGATCGGCCATCTGCTCGGCGCCGCCGGCGCCGTCGAGGCGATCTTCACGGCGCTGGCGATCCGTGACAATATCGCTCCGCCGACGCTGAACCTCGACAATCCCGACGTCGAGACGGCGATCGACCTGGTGCCGCACAAGGCGCGCAAGCGCGAGATCAACGTGGCGCTGTCCAATTCGTTCGGCTTCGGCGGAACGAATGCGTCGCTGGTTCTCAAGCGCTACGCCTGAACCGGGGCTTCTGCCCCGGCACGCTACACACCCGAATGCGCAGGGCAGGCCCATCCTGCTTTTGCCGTATTGCTCTGCTGGAAGACAGTCGAGCAATGCCCGAACATGAGGACAGTCCGTGAGCGACACGAACGAACCCGGCGAGACGCAGTTTGGCCGCGGCGAGGCCTCCGGCCAGTCGCGCATCATTCCCAAGTCCGCCAATGAGGCCCTCCGGCCGGAACAGGTGCCGCAGCCGCCGAGCAAGCGCCGCTCGCGCAAGGCGCGCAGCCAGATCGTCATCTTCCTGAATTTCGTCATGACCGTGGTCGTCTTCGCCACGATCATCGGCATCGGCATCTTCTATTACGGCGTGAAGAGCTACGAGGAACAGGGCCCGCTGACGGCCAACACGAACTTCATCGTGCGTGGCGGCGCCGGCACGAACGAGATCGCGGCCAATCTCGAGCGCAACAACATCATCACCGACAGCCGCGTCTTCCGTGTGCTTTCGCGCATCTATCTCGACGGCGAGACGCTGAAGGCCGGCGAATACGAGATCAAGTCCGGTGCGACGATGCGCGAGATCGTTGAACTCCTGAAGTCGGGCAAGTCGATCCTCTACAGCGTTTCCGTGCCGGAGGGGCTGACGGTCAAGCAGATCTTCAAGCGCCTGTCCGACGATCCGGTACTCGAAGGCGATCTGCCGGCCGACCTGCCGGCCGAAGGCTCGCTGATGCCCGATACCTACAAGTTCTCCCGCGGTACGAAGCGTGGCGACATCCTGCACCAGATGCAGGATGCGCAGAAGGCGCTGATCGACCAGATCTGGGAGCGCCGCGACGACAACCTGCCGATCGCCACGCGCGAGGAGTTCGTCACGCTCGCCTCGATCGTCGAGAAGGAGACGGGCCGGGCCGACGAGCGGCCGCGCGTCGCCTCGGTCTTCCTCAACCGCCTGGACAAGGGCATGCGCCTGCAGTCCGATCCGACGATCATCTACGGCATCTTCGGTGGCGACGGTAAGCCGGCTGACCGCCCGATCTACCAGTCGGATCTTGAGAAGCAGACGCCGTTCAACACCTATATCATCAAGGGCCTGCCGCCGACGCCGATCGCCAATCCGGGCCGTGCCGCCCTCGAGGCGGTCGCCAATCCGTCGCGCACGCCGGATCTCTACTTCGTCGCCGACGGCACGGGCGGTCACGTCTTCGCCGAGACGCTGGACGAGCACAACCAGAATGTCCGCCGCTGGCGCAAGCTGGAAGCGGAAAAGGCGGCCGAAGCCGCCAAAGAGGCGGAAGCGGCAGGCTCGCAGTAAGAACGCCTTTTTTCATGCTGAAGGCCCCGGCAAATCCGGGGCCTTTTCGTATTCCGGGGCATGCTTTCCTGTTCATCCCCACCTTTGATGTGGATCGCGTATCGTTCCCGGCGCTCCCCCGTTTCCAACCCCGTGAAACTGCTCCACTTTGGGGGATGGTTTTCGCGCCTGCCGCGCGTTTCGGCTGCCCCGCCTTCCGGCTTGACCTGCCGTCGCCGGGCGCCACAGGAGGACGACATGACATTGCAATCGATGACCGGCTTTGCGCGGGTCGAGGGAACCAGCGGGCGCACGCGCTGGGTCTGGGAGCTTCGCTCGGTCAACGGCAAGGGTCTCGACATCAGGCTGCGCCTGCCACCCGGCTTCGAGGCGCTGGAGAGCGATGTGCGGCGCCTTGCAGGTGAGACCCTCGCGCGCGGCAACCTCCAGATCGGCCTCTCCGTCAGCGTCAGCGAAGCCCAGGTCGAGGCGGTGGTGAACCAGGGTGCGCTTGCGGCCGTGCTGGCGCTGCGCGAGCAGCTGGCCGGCAAGATCGATCCGGCGCCGCTCAAGCTCGACACGCTGCTCGCCATGCGCGGCGTCGTCGATTTCCGCGAGGCTGACGAGAGCGAGGCCGAGCGCGTGGCGCGCGATGCCGATATCCGCACGGGGCTCCTGGAGGCGATCCGCTGTCTTGCCGAGATGCGCTGCAAGGAGGGCGTGGCGCTTGCCGGGGTGTTGCTCGGCCAGGTCGCCCGCGTCGAGACGTTGACGGCGACCGTCGAGGCCGATCCCTCACGCAGCGTTTCGGCCATTGCCGAGCGGCTTTCGGCCCAGGTCGCCGTGCTCCTGCAGGGAACGACGGCGCTCGACCGCGACCGCTTGCACCAGGAGGCGGCGCTGCTTGCCACCAAGGCGGACCTGCGCGAGGAGATCGACCGGCTGAAGGGACACGTCGCCGCGGCGCGGGAGCTGATCGCCGAAGGCGGGCCGATCGGCCGCAAGCTCGATTTTCTCGC
The DNA here is from genome assembly GCF_004284735.1 of Shinella sp. JR1-6. Classification (NCBI taxonomy): domain Bacteria; kingdom Pseudomonadati; phylum Pseudomonadota; class Alphaproteobacteria; order Hyphomicrobiales; family Rhizobiaceae; genus Shinella; species Shinella sp. JR1-6. The sequence goes on from NZ_SHMI01000003.1 coordinate 301,062, forward strand.
ACAGGAATTTAACCGGGAATCGAATACGATCTGTTCCAAGTCGAACGCCGCTGCTGTAACGGCTGCGGGTATCGAACTGAAGGTCGTCATCGATCAGTTCAGGGAACAGGTCCAGAATCTGGAGTAGGCCATGGCCGAGCCGTCGAAGCATATCCAAATCGAACGCCGCGGGCTCATGCTCGTCATCTCCTCGCCGTCGGGCGCCGGCAAGTCGACCATCGCCCGCAACCTCCTGGAGGCCGATCCCGGACTCAGCCTGTCGGTCAGCGTCACGACCCGCCAGCGCCGGGCCAGCGAGATCGCCGGGCGCCACTACCATTTCATCAACCACAAGGAGTTCGAGCGGCTGCGCGACAGCGATGCGCTGCTCGAATGGGCCGAGGTGCACGGCAACTTCTACGGCACGCCGCGCGAGCCGGTGGAGGAGGCGATGTCCGCCGGCCGCGACATGCTGTTCGACATCGACTGGCAGGGCGCCCAGCAGCTGCAGGAGAAGATGCCGGCCGATGTGGTCTCGATCTTCATCCTGCCGCCCTCGATGACGGAGCTGCAATCGCGCCTGCACCGGAGAGCCGAGGATACGGAAGAGGTCATCCAGACCCGTCTCGCCAATTCCCGTGCCGAGATCGAGCACTGGCGGGAATACGACTATGTCATCCTCAACGATGACCTCTCCGTCGCCTTCGACGCCGTGCAGAGCATCGTCAAGGCCGAACGCCTGCGCCGCGACCGGCGGCATGGCCTGTTCGAGTTCGTGACGAAGCTGGTGACGGAAAAGCCGGCTTTGTAGGCGTTCGTTCGCATCCTCTTTTCGCGGGATTGCCCCTCGGCCTAACCCTCTCCCCACAAGCCAGGAGAGGGGACCTGCCCTGCAAACGGGCATTGGTTGAGGAAAAACGGATCGGCCTATACCTTCGCCCCGCTTGTGGGGAGAAGGTGGCCGGCAGGCCGGATGAGGGGCTGTTTAAAGCCTACAACGCGTTCGCCAGCCGTACGAACTCTTCCACGCTCAGCGTCTCGGCCCGTCGCTGCGGGTCGATCTCCGCGCGCGCCAAGAGGGCCTCGCCGCCGAGCGACTTGACGCTCTGGCGCAGCATCTTGCGGCGCTGGCCGAAAGCGGCATGGGTGGTGCGCTCCAGCGCGGCCACATCGCAGGGCAAGGGGTTGGGCACCGGTTCCAGATGCACGACCGACGAGGTGACCTTCGGTGGCGGGGTAAAAGCCTGGGGCGGAACGTCGAAGGCCATGTGGGCATGGGTGCGCCAGCCTGAGAGCACGCCGAGCCGACCGTAGTGGTCGTCGTTCTCTTCCGCCACGATGCGCAGGCCCACCTCACGCTGGAACATCAGTGTCAGCGATTCCCAGAAGGGCGGCCAGGCTTTCGGCAGCAGCCAGTTGACGAGGAGCTGCGTGCCGACATTGTAGGGCAGGTTCGCGATGATGCGTACCGGTTCGCCCGGCGCCAGCGCCTCGAAATCCGTCTTCAGCGCGTCCCCTTCGATGACCGTCAGACGGCCGGGATAGTGCTCCGAGATTTCGGCGAGCGCGGGCAGGCAGCGCGCGTCGCGCTCGATGGCGATCACGCGCTTTGCGCCGAGCGCCAGGATGGCGCGCGTCAGGCCGCCCGGGCCGGGACCGACCTCGATCACCGTATGGTTTTCGATCGGGCCGGCGGTGCGGGCGATTTTCTGGGTGAGGTTGAGGTCGAGCAGGAAGTTCTGGCCAAGCGCCTTCTTCGCATCCAGCCCGTGGCGCTGGATGACGTCGCGAAGCGGCGGCAACCCGTCGAGTGCAGCCATCAGGCGGTCTCCTTTGCGGCCCGTTCATGTAGGGCGAGGTCGTGGGCAAGGCGAAGGGCGGCGAGCAGGCTGTCGGGCTTGGCGATGCCCTTGCCGGCCAGCGAAAAGGCCGTTCCATGATCCGGCGAGGTGCGGATGAAGGGCAGGCCAAGCGTAGCATTGACGGAATCGTCGAAGCCGAGCGCCTTGGCAGGGATCAGCGCCTGGTCGTGATACATGCAGAGCGCGACGTCATAGGTGGCGCGTGCGGCGTCGTGGAACATCGTGTCGGCCGGCAGCGGGCCGACCGCGTCGATGCCGGCTGCCTGCAGCCGCTCCACGGCCGGGCGCACGATGGCATCGTCCTCAAGGCCCAGCGCACCGCCTTCGCCGGCATGCGGGTTGAGCCCGGCAAGCGCTAGGCGCGGACGCGCGATGCCGAAGCGCTGACGCAGGTCGCGCTCGGTGATGGTCGCCGTCTCCACGATCAACTCTTCCGTCAGCAGGTCCGGCACATCCTTCAGGGGAATGTGGATGGTGACGGGCACGCTGCGCAGCTTCGGCCCGGCCAGCAGCATGACGGGCAGGGCCTGTCGTCCCGTTTTCCGCGCAGCGAGGTCGGCGAGGAATTCCGTATGGCCGGGAAAGCCGAAGCCGGCATCGTAGAGCACGGCCTTGGCGATCGGGTTCGTCACCACGGCGGCGGTGCGGCCGGCGAATGTCAGCGTGACCGCGGTCTCGATCGCGCCGGTGATGGCGGCGGCGTTGCGGGAATCGGGCGAGCCGGCGACAGCCGGCACGGTGCAGTCGCAGGCAAGCACCGGCAGGGCGTCCGGGAAGAGGGCGGTTGCCGTTTCCGGTTCCGCCAGCGCGACGGTGACATTGATCCCGAGAGCTGCGGCGCGTGTGCGCAACACGGCAGCATCGCCGATGAAAAGGAAGGGCGGCAGGGAGAGCGCCCTGCGGGCCGACCACAAGGCGAGCGTGATATCCGGCCCGATCCCCGCCGGATCGCCCATGGTGAGCGCCAGTGGAGGAAAACTTGTCGTCGTCATGGGGACCCTGCCGGTCAGCGGGTTGAAAGGGGAACGCCTCTGCAGCAGCGCTTCATGGGAAGCGCCGGGCGGAACTCCGGGTATCAACGTTCGGTGATCGTCGCCTTCTTGCGCAGTTCGGCGATGTACTTCTCGCTGTTCTCGTCGCCTTCGTTGCTCTTGGCCTTGCTGAGGTCCTCAGCGCGGAAGACCATTTCGGCCGCCACGTCGTCGTTGACCTCGCGCTTCTTGCAGATAGCGAGGTATTCGACGCCGCGCTCGGTGACGCGCGTGCCCGTCGTCATGCCGTTCGCCTTCTCGATGAACGGCTTCCAGTCTTCCGGCATTTCCGGCGCCAGGACGCGGCCGAGATCGCGGATCGAGACGTCACGCATGGTCGCGGCAAAGACCTTGGCCTGTTCGCAGCCGGGGAATTTCGAGCGCGAGGCTTCGGCTTCCTGCTTGCGCTTGCCGAGAATGGCGTTGCGGCGCTTTTCCGGCACGACGAAGATGACCTGCTTGAGGAAATATTCGGTGGTGACCGGCTTCTTGCCGCCGTTCTCCTGCATGCGCTGGACCAGGGTCTTGCTGTCCTTGGCGGCGCCATAGCGGGCATTGACGACGCGCGGCCAGCTCATCTGGATGGCGATGTACTGCTTGAAGTGATCCGAACCGACGCCGGCGCGGTTCAGGATCTCGCCGAGCTGCTGTGTCGACATCTTGTTGGAGGCGGCAAAGCGGGCATAGGCGGCCTCCACCTCGGAACTGCTGACGGACATCTTGAGACGCAGGATCTCCGTGCGCTTGAGCACTTCGTCGATCATCTGCTCGCGAGCCTTGGCGCGCAGGTTCCCGCCGGCGCGCTGCAGGCGCAGGAAGGCGGCGCGGCGCTCGATCTCGCCCGAGGTGACCGGCGTGTTGTTGACGACGGCCACGATGCCGCTTGCGGCCTGGACCGTGCCGGCCGGAACCGCGATCGTCGCCGCAGCGGCAAGTGCCACGCCCATCATCATGGAGCGAACCAGAGAGTGTCTGCCCGTCATGCCAGTCCCTTTCCCAAACCCATTTCGCGCGCACCGGTGTCGTTCGTGCGGGAGTGCCGTCCACGCAGGAGGCCTTCACCGGCGGGCGTTTCTCCCGGATGTGCATAATACATGCGGCCAAACGATGACAAGAGCGCGGCGACGCTTACTCGAAGCCGGTCAGCGTCGTGTCGCCGACATTGATGTCGCCGAGCGTGCGGAACATCAGCCGCGCACCGATCGACCAGTCGTTCGCCGTCGTGCCGGATTTGTCGCGCGTCTGCTCGTAGACGATCGAGAACACGGTGTCGCGATCGTCATAGGAGAAGCCGATGCCGTTGCGCGACAGGCTCTGGCGCTTGATGTCGTAGGTCAGCGACCCGAACACCGACCAGTAGTCCTGGAACTTGAAGGCCGCGGCGCTCTGGATTTCGCTGGAATCGTCCGCCAGACCATAGGCCGGTTGCGCGGCGATGCGCGTATAGGTGATTTCCGTCTCGAAGCGGGCACCGTCGAAGCGCACCGAGGTGTCGGCACGACGCATCGAGAAGTCATCCTTGTCGAGGCGCGCGCTGTGGGCAATCGACAGGCCGTTCGGCAGATCGATGCCGGCCATGCCGACATAGTCGGACGAATCCGTCTCCAGGCCCGAATTGGCGCCGACATTGACGAGATCGGGCGTTGCGAAGGAGTTCACGCCGCCCAGATGGAAGGACTGGCCGATGATCGAGCGCAGGCGAAGGCCGTTGTCGAAGGTGCCGGTATAACGCAGGCCCAGATTGGCGCGCGAACCGCCCTCGATCCGGTCGAAGCCGGAAAACTTGTCGCGCTCGAAGAGGTTGGTGGCGTCGAAGACGAAGCTCTGGGCGTCCTCGTTCGGCAGGCCGCCGGCATGGTCTTCGTCCGGACGCAGGTAGATCTGTGCGATCGGCTCGAAGAGATGCGTGCTGTAGTCGGTCGTCGCCAGGATCGGATAACGGGCTTCGAGGCCGGCGGTCAGCATCGTGCGGGTCGTGCTGTTGTCGTCGACATAGTTGCCGGCATAGCCGAGGCCCGGGTCGGTCATGTCGAGGCGGTGGATATCGCCGCGCGCCGCGAGCAGGGGGGTCAGAACAAGGCCGCCCGGCACGACGAACTGGCGCCGCCATTCGACCTCGCTGGTCAGCCGCGTCGTGCCGCCGGCAAGGCCGCGGAAGCGGTCGTTGCCGCGCACGCTGTAGGCGTCGCGCAGGTCGCGTTCGACATTGGTGATGTTCGTGGTGATCGACAGCTCGCCGCCAAGCACCGGCTGCGGCACGATATATTCGTGGTCGAGCGTCTGGGCGATCGCCTGCTTGCGCTCCAGACGGTCCTGCGGATCGGCGTCCTGCACGTCGAAATAGAACGAGCGCAGGTCGAAGACGTTCCGGTCGCCAAGGCCGGTCAGGTAGATCTGGTTGACGTGGATACGGTCTTCCAGGCCGTCGAGATCGTAGGTGCGCGAGAAGTTGTTGTCGGTCTGCGCCATGACATCCCAGCCGAAGGACCAGCGGGGGTTGATCTTGAAGCGGCCTTCGGAGGCAACCATGCCGCGGAAGTCGTCGCGTCGGTCACTCGTGCCGGCGGTGAACACACCGGGGTTCCACTGGTCGATGCCGGCAGCACGCAGCGTGATCTGGCCGTTGTGGAAGCGCTTGCGGAATTCACCCTCGACGAGGAAGCCCTGACGGGTCAGGACGGTCGGCGAGAGGGTCGCGTCCATGTCCGGCGCGATGGCGAAATAATAGGGCGTCGTGATGCCGAGGCCGAGCTTCTGTTCGTAGCTGAACTGCGGGAAGAGGAAACCGCTCTTCCGCTTGACCGTATGGTCCGGCACTTCCAGCACGGGAATATAGGCGATCGGCTTGCCGAACATCTCGAAGCGCGCGCGCTCCATGCGGATGGTCTTGGTGCGGCCGTTCTGGACGACGCGCTCGGCCTTGACCTGCCAGAGCGAGCGGTGCGTGGGGTTGGTGGCACAGGGCGTGCAGGCGGTGTAGACGGCGTGGTTGAGGATCATCTCCTCGCCGTTGACGCGCTCGCCGCTGGTTGCCGCCAGCTTGGTAAGGTCCGTGGTCTCGATGCGCAGCGCATTGACGAAACCGTTGGCGAAATCGTCCGACAGGTCCATCTCGTCGCCATAGACGCGATTGCCGGTCGGCTCGATGAGCTCGATATTGCCATGCGCCGTCAGGCGGCCGGTCTGCTGGTTGTACTCGACCTGGCGCGCGACGAGCTTGTAGCCGCCATAGTTGATCTGCACCGCGCCGCGGGCGATCACCTTTTCCGTATCCTTGTTATAGACGAGCTCGTTGGCCGCCAGCAGCAGCTTGGCGTCGTCGGAAATCTTCGGTTCCATCGACTGGATGTCGGGTGCCTGCGCCCGGGCGGGGAGCGCGGACACGATGGCGCACATGGCCGCACCTGCAAGCAGGGCGGCTTTCAACCACCGATTCGTTTTGCGGTCGCCTGCCGCCACTAGCCATCCTCCTGATGGAGAAGAATCGTCGCGCCCAAGGACATTGCGACGACCACTGGGAGCCAGGCCGCAACGAACGGAGGTACAACACCGCTGCTTCCGAATGCTTTCACAAGCACGGTGACGACATAAAGCATGAAGCCCGACAGGATGCCACCCAGAATCACCGCACGCGATTGATTAAACCGGCTAAATTTCAATGATACACAGGCTGCGATCAGCGTCATGGCAACCAGAAGCAGCGGCAGGGACAGCATGGAATGGAACTGGGTTTCCATTGCATCCGTGGGGAAGCCGAAGGACTTGGCCGCCTCGATCTTGCGTCCAAGGCTCAAAAACGGAATGGATTCAGGCTTTTCGAGGCTCTCCTGAACGAATTCCCGTTTCAGGTTGGTACGAAGCTGTACCTCGTCGAGACGGACCGGCAATTCGCCGTTGCGCGTCTCGTGCACGTTCTTAAGCAACCAGTAACCATCTTCTAAGGTCGCCGAATCGGCGTCCTGCCGCAGAACGATGCGGCCGTCGGGATCGAAGTGGATAACGGTGACGTTCACAAGGCGCGTACCGCCGTCGAGAACGGCCTTGGCGCCGATGATCGCCTGGTCGTTGCCGTAGATCTGGCGCAGCCACGGTACGGCGGTCTCGGTGCGTGCGGCGTTGCTGGCGCCCCAGCCCGCTTCCAGCTCCGCGGCCTTCTTCGAGCCCCAGGCGGCGATCGGATTGATGGCGAGTACGGCGGTGATGCCGAACAGGAAGGCGCCGATGATGAAGGGGCGCAGGAACTGCCAGACCGAAATGCCCGCCGCGCGCGTGACGACGAGTTCGTAGCGCCGGTTGAGCGAGATCAGCGCTGCCATGCCGGCAAAGAGCGCGACGAAGGGCACGGTCTGCATCAGGATGGTCGGGATGCGCAGCGCCGTCACCAGGAGGCCGCTGGTGATGGTATAGCCCGGCAGCACGCCGACACGGTTCGACATCTCGCTGAAATCGATGATGAAGATCAGCGAGAAGATGCCGAGCAGGAACCAGACGGTGGTGATGATGTAGCGGCGGAAGAAATAGAAGCCGAGCGTCGGGATCATGGCGTGCCGCTCCCGCCGGCGGGGGTGGAGCCTGCCCGCGAAAAGCGGGTCATGAGCCGGTCGCGCAGGTCCGTCAGCCGCTCGCCCAGCGTCACGGGAATGTCGAGGCTCTTGTTGCGCCCGAGATAGCGGATCGCCAGCGCCGCGGTGATGGCCGGAATGAGATACATGATGGGAATGTAAAAGGCGGAATCGTCCGCGTTGTTCGATGCGTAGAAGCTCGTCCAGCGCACGAAGAGGGCGGTCAGCAGCGCCGTGATCATCGGATGGACGCGCGCCTCGCGGTGCGAGCGGGCATCGCCGCTGACGACGAGCGCGATGAGGCCGAAGACCGCCGGGAAGAGCCATTCGGTGAAGCGGCGGTGGATCTCGGCGGTGAAGGCGCCGGGGTTCTTCTTGTATTGCGGATCGTTGGGATCCGGGTCGAAGAGATAGATGAGATCGCGATCCTTGGCCCTGATGTTGGATTTGCCGACGCTCTGGGTGAGGTCGGCAAGGTCGAAGGCATAGGAATCGAACTTGATGATCGAGACGTTGCCGTCCGGCAGCTTGCGGTGCACCTCGCCGTCCTTCATGACGAGCGCCGAGCTGTTCTCGTCCACCGCGCCCTCGCGGGCATAGTAGACGAGCTCGAAGCGCGGGTCGCGCGTATCGGCGACGAAGAGGCCGGAGAGCACGCCGCCATTGCGCCGCTCCGCCACCTGCACATAGAGGCCGTCGGTGATCTTGCGGAAGGTGTTTTCCTGCACGACGGCGGACAGCATGTCGGCATGGGCCGTGGCGATCATCTTGCGCACGGCGGTGCGCGAATAGGGTTCGACGAAGTTGTCGACGGCGAAGGAGACGAAACTCATCGCCACGGCGAGGATCATCACGGGGCGGATGATCGTCATGCGCGAGGCGCCGGCCGAATTCAGCACGGTCAGCTCCGAATCGGAGTTCATCACGGTCAGCGTCTGCGACACGCCGATAACGAGTGCGAAGGGCAGGATGATCGGGATGACCGAAGGCAGGACCAGCGACGCCAGCTTCAGGAAGGCGAAGATCGACTGGCCGCTGTCGGTGACGAGATTGATGCTGCCGAGCGCCTGCGTGACCCAGACGATGCCGAGCAGGGGCACAAGCGTGGCGACGAACATGAGCGACGCCCGCCGCAGGATATAGCGCTCGATCAGTTTCATCGTTTCGTCCGCGTTTCCGACAAGCGGCTCCGGCCTCGTGCGGGGGCACCCATCGGAACAGCCATGGGCATATAAGCTTTCTTCAGGCTGATGCCATAGGCGGGAGTCTCTCCGGCCAAGGAAAATTTATGGCGAACAAGCATGCCTAACCATCTGTAAACAAGGTGTCGCATCTTGCCAAGCGCCGCAAAAGCGACAAGGAATTGATGAGATTGGCGGCCTCCCTGGCGGGATGACAGGCCTGCCGGCATTCATTCGGAGTAAGTCATGGCTTCCAGATTCGACATCGGTTTCGCAAAGACGGCACGCGCTTCGGGCGGCCTTGCGATCCTCCTGCAGATTGCGAACGAGACCCCGGCCGGTCTCGGCGAGGTCGATCCGGAAGGTGTCGTCACCCGCGCGGCGGGTGTTGCGAAATTTTCGGGCAAGGCGCTGAAGACGCTCGACGTTCTGGCGCCGCACGGCGCCCCTGTCGACCGCATCCTCGTGCTGGGCCTCGGCGAGGCGGAAAAGCTGGTGGCTCACGACTGGCTGAAGGCCGGCGGCGCCGCTGCCGGCAGGATCGGCCGCGCCGAGAAGGTGACGATCTATCTCGATGCGCCCGGCGCCACCGTGACGGCAAAGAACGCCGCCGATTTCGCCCTCGGCATGCAGCTCGGCGCCTACAGCTTCGACACCTACAAGACGAAGAAGAGCGACGACGACGAGGCGAAGAACGGCAAGGCCGTCAAGGTGACGGTCGTCACCGCCGTGGCGAGCGCAGCCAAGAAGGCGAACGAGGTGTCCGATGCCGTCGCCGAGGGCGTGATTCTCGCCCGCAACCTCGTCAACGAGCCGGCCAACGTGCTTGGCCCCGTCGAGTTCGCCGACAAGGCCAAGGCGCTCGAAAAACTCGGCGTCGAGGTGGATATTCTCACCGAGCGCGAGATGAAGAAGCTCGGCATGGCGGCGCTGCTCGGCGTCGCGCAGGGCTCCGTGCGCCCGCCGCGCCTTGCCGTCATGCAGTGGAAGGGCGGCAAGGACAAGGATCGGCCGATCGCCTTCATCGGCAAGGGCGTCGTCTTCGATACGGGCGGCATCTCGATCAAGCCGGCCGCCGGCATGGAGGACATGAAGGGCGACATGGGCGGTGCTGCCGCCGTCATCGGCCTGATGCACACGCTTGCCGCCCGCAAGGCGAAGGCGAACGTCGTCGGCATTCTCGGCCTTGTGGAAAACATGCCCGACGGCAACGCCCAGCGCCCGGGCGACATCGTCAAGTCGATGTCCGGCCAGACGATCGAGGTCATCAACACCGATGCCGAAGGCCGACTCGTGCTGTGCGATGCGCTCTGGTACTGCAACGAGACCTTCAAGCCGCAGTTCATGGTGAACCTTGCAACGCTGACCGGCGCGGTCATGGTTGCGCTCGGCAGCCACCATGCCGGCCTGTTCTCCAACGACGACACGCTCTCCGCGCGCCTCACCGCCGCCGGCCTTTCGACGAATGAGCGCCTGTGGCGCATGCCACTCGGCCGCGAATACGACAAGATGATCGACAGCAAGTTCGCTGACATGAAGAACACCGGCGGCCGCTATGCCGGCTCGATCACCGCCGCGCAGTTCCTGCACCGCTTCGTCAAGGACACGCCCTGGGCGCATCTCGACATCGCCGGCACCGCCATGGGCTCGCCCACCGACGAGATCAACCAGTCCTGGGGTTCGGGCTTCGGCGTGCGCCTGCTGGATGAGCTGGTGCGCGCGAACTACGAAGGGTGAGGAGAGGGTGAGCGAAGTCCTCTTCTACCACCTGACCGAATCGAAGCTCGAGGATGCGCTGCCGCCGCTCGTCGACAAGAGCCTCGAGCGCGGCTGGCGCGTCGTCGTGCAGACCGGCGATGCGGAGCGCCGCGATGCGCTCGACACACATCTTTGGACCTTCCGCGAGGACAGTTTCCTGCCGCATGGCACCGACGAACAGGCCTTTCCCGCCGAGCAGCCGGTGCTGCTGACCACCGCATTCGACAATGCGAACGGCGCGACGGTGCGCTTCCTCGTCGCCGGTGCCGCGCCGCCGCCGCTCGATGCCTATGAACGCGTCATCTTCATGTTCGACGGCTACGACCAGGCCGAGGTGGAAACGGCGCGCGAACACTGGAAACGCCTGAAAGGCGAGGGGCACCAGCTCACCTACTGGCAGCAGAACAGCGACGGCCGCTGGATGAAGAAGGCCTGACCGCGTTGCGGCAGGCCTTGCTTCCGGGAGTTTGTGGGTATATACCCGAAAAAATGCCCAGGGATCTCTGTCACTGCATCGTGCTGCGCAAGGCCTCGCGACGGGTCTCGTCCTACTATGACGAGGCGCTGGCGCCGCTGGGGGTGAACATCGCGCAGTTCAGCCTGCTCCGAAACATCCATCGCATGGCACCCGTCTCGCTGACGGATCTCGGCGCGCGCGTCGAGCTCGACCGGTCGACGGTCGGCCGCAACGCCAAGGTGCTGGAGCGCATGGGGCTGATTGCGATCCAGCCCGGCAAGGACCAGCGCGAGGCGGTTCTGACCATCGCAGAACCCGGCCACGCGGTGCTGCGTGAAGGCTCGCCGCTATGGGATGGCGTGCAGGACGCGATCGAAGCCCGCTTGGGTCCCGACGGTACGGAACGGCTGCGGGAACTGCTCGCGGCGCTCTGAGTTTTTGGCTTGAAAGGGGTATATGCCTGCTAATACGGGCATATACCCGAAAAACGCGCTGCATAGCGCAGGTGGGAAGGGATTTACGGATGTTCTCGACAGGCGTCGCCCGCTGGATGGCCGGCCGCAATCTTCACTACGGCTGGATGGTGGCCGCGACCACTTTCCTCACCATGCTGGCCACCGCCGGCGCGATGGGCTCGGCCGGTGTCATGATCCAGCCTCTGCACGAGGAGTTCGGCTGGGATATTGCCGACATCTCCTCGGCCATGGCCGTGCGGCTGGTGCTCTTCGGCCTGCTCGGCCCGTTCGCCGCCGCCTTCATGAACCATTTCGGCATCCGCCAGGTGGTGTCGACGGCGCTCGCCCTCATCATGGGCGGCATCGTCGCCTCCTTCTTCATGACGGAGGTCTGGCAGCTCCTGCTGCTCTGGGGCGTCGTCGTCGGGTTCGGCACTGGCATGACGGCGCTGGTGCTGGGAGCGACTGTCGCCGCGCGCTGGTTCGCGAAACGCCGCGGCCTCGTCGTCGGCCTGATGACGGCAAGCAGCGCCACCGGACAGCTCGTTTTCCTGCCGCTGCTCGCGGCGCTTACGGACGCCTATGGCTGGCGTTCGGCCCTTGCGCTTGCCGTTGCCGTCATCGCGGTCGCGATGGTGCTGGTGCTGCTTCTGATGCGTGATCATCCCGCCGATCTCGGCCTGCCGGCCTATGGTGAGACGACCGTCATCCGCCCCCCGAAACAGGACCACAATCTGCGCGCCACGCTGCTTGCGCCGCTCGTCACGCTGAAGAGCGTTTCCGGCAACGCGGTGTTCTGGGTGCTGTTCGGCACGTTTTTCGTCTGCGGCCTCTCGACCAATGGCCTCATCCAGACGCACTGGATTTCGATCTGCGGTGATTTCGGCATGGCGGCGGTCACGGCGGCCGGCACGCTTGCTGTCATCGGCATCTTCGATTTCTTCGGCACCGTCTTTGCCGGCTGGCTCTCCGACCGCTACGACAACCGCCTTCTGCTCTTCTGGTTCTACGGGCTGCGCGGCCTCTCGCTGCTCTACCTGTCCTTTTCCGGTTTCAGCGTGGTGGAGCTGTCGGTCTTCGCCGTCTTCTACGGCCTCGACTGGGTTGCCACCGTGCCGCCGACCGTCAAGCTTGCGGCGGAGAATTTCGGCCGCGAAAAGGCCGGCCTCGTCTTCGGCTGGGTCTTTGCCGGCCACCAACTCGGTGCGGCAACGGCGGCTTTCGGTGCCGGCTATCTCAAGAGCGACTACGACACCTACATGCCCGCGCTGCAGATCGCCGGCCTGATGTGCCTTCTTGCGGCGCTTTCTGTCCTGTTCCTCAAGCGTCCCGATCCGGCCCCGCTCGCCACGCAGGCGGGGTGAACGAAGCCCTGACGGAGAAGGCCCGCCGGGAGGCGGGCCTTTGCATGCAGGCTAATCGTAGAACATGTCGACGAACTTGCGCCGCCCGAGCATGAAGGCGTCGGCGACATGGCGCAGCGGCGCGAGATCGACATCCGATTGCCCGGTCTTCACCAGGTCGGCGAAGCGCCTGTAGAGCGTCGGATATTCCTGTTCCGGCTCTTCATGCACCAGCTTGCCGTCGACGGAGAGCTTTGCGCCGCCCTCCGACAGGACCATCTCGCCCGCCTCGGTCTGCGCAATGATGTCCCAGCTCTGCTTGCCGGTCTGCCGCCAGTCGAACTCGGCGGCGAGGTCGAGACCCCTGGCGTCGGTGAAGGTCATCGCGGCGGCGATCGGCGCATCGCGATTCTCCGGGAACTCCAGCGTGGCCGCGGTGATGAAGACCGGGCGCGGCAGGATATGGGTGACGATGGAGAGCGCGTTGATGCCCGGATCGAAGACGCCGAGGCCGCCGGCCTGCCAGATCCATTCCTGGTTCGGATGCCAGTGGCGCACGTCCTCCTTCCAGATCACCCGCATGGAACGGATCATCGTGCCGGCGAGGAAGGTCCTGGCCGCCTCGACGGCCGGTGCGTAACGCGAATGCCAGCTGGCAAAGAGTGACAGGCCCTTCGATGCCGCCAGTGCCTCGAGATCGGCGACTTCGGAGAGCGTCGCGCCCGGCGGCTTTTCCAGGAAGACGTGTTTTCCGGCCGAAAGTGCCTTTTCCGCCGCCTCGTAGCGATATTGCGGCGGCATGCAAAGCGAGACGGCATCGATGGCGGGCGCTTTGGCCAGCATCTCGTCGATCGACTTGAAATTGTCGATTCCATCGACCGTGCCGTGGCGGCTCGCCGCCGCGATCAGCTTGTAGTCGGCATTCTTCGCGACGGCCGGAAGATGCTGGTCGCGCACGATCTTGCCGACGCCGACGATTGCGAGATTGATCGGGGACATGGCTCCGCCCTCATTTGTATGATGATTTGGCGCTGTTGTAGCAGAACCGCCGAAGGGGGCAAGGGCGCGGTTGCGCCCATATCTGCCTATCGTTTGTGCAATGCGGCCGAAGCCGTATTCGCCTTTCGTCTAATGCAGGCCCTCAGGCCGGGAAAACCGGGCCGCGGACTTGAAACGAGCCTTGAAATCGGCACTCTGGCTGTGCTTGGCACCAAAGCAATAACATACCAAGCGGGGAGGAGTTCTCATGAAAGCGCTGCTGGCCTTCAGCCGGCTCATCGACGTGATCACGGAAAATATCGGGAAGGCCGTTGGCTGGCTAATCCTGATCGCCGTGCTCGTCAGTGCCGGAAATGCCATCGTTCGAAAGGTCTTCAACACATCGTCCAACGCCTGGCTCGAGGCGCAATGGTATCTGTTCGGCGGCGCCTTCATGCTCGCCGCCGCCTACACACTGTCCCAGAACGAGCACATCCGCATCGACGTGGTTTACGGCAAGTTCTCGCGCCGGGTGCAGCACTGGATCGACCTGCTCGGCCATTGCCTCTTCCTGATGCCCTTCGTGCTGCTGATGGTCTATTTCCTCGTGCCCTATGTGCTGATGTCCTATCGCTCTGGCGAGGGCTCTTCCAGCGCCGGCGGCCTCATCGTCTGGCCGGCGAAGGCGATTCTCCTCGGCGGCTTCCTGCTGCTGGCCTTCCAGGGTGTCTCCGAGATCATCAAGAAGATCGCCATCATGCGCGGCGACATGGAGGACCCGACGCCCTACGTGCCGACGCACGCGCCGCTCGATACGTCCGTCGCAGGGGAGAAGGGCGCATGATCGAGTTCATTGCGGAAAATCTCGCGCCGATCATGTTCATGTCGCTGATCGTGTTCCTGCTGCTTGGCTACCCGGTGGCATTCGCGCTCGCGGCGAACGGCCTGCTCTTCTTCGTCATCGGCGTGGAACTCGCGCCGTTTTCCGACACGATCAACCTCTCCTGGCCGCTTCTCAACGCGATGCCGGAGCGGCTCTGGGGGGTGATGTCGAACGACACGTTGCTCGCCATCCCGTTCTTCACCTTCATGGGGATCGTGCTGGAGAAATCCGGCATGGCCGAGGACCTGCTCGACACGATCGGCCAGCTCTTCGGGCCGATCCGCGGCGGCCTTGCCTATGCGGTCATCTTTGTGGGCGCGCTGCTTGCCGCCACCACCGGTGTCGTCGCCGCCTCGGTCATCGCGATGGGCCTCATCTCGCTGCCGATCATGCTGCGCTACGGCTATGACCGGTCCATCGCCTCGGGCGTCATCGCGGCCTCCGGCACGCTGGCGCAGATCATCCCGCCGTCGCTCGTCCTCATCGTGCTCGCCGACCAGCTCGGCCGCTCGGTCGGTGACATGTATGCCGGTGCGCTCATTCCGGGTCTGGTGCTGACCGGGCTCTATATGGGCTACATCCTGCTGATGACCTTCCTGAAGCGGGACTCCATGCCGGCGCTGCCGCTGGAGGCGCGTTCTCTCGGCTCGGGCGTGACGTCGCTCGCCATCGCGCTCGCCGTCGCGGCTGGTTTTGCCTATGCGGCACATATCTATCTCTATCCGACGCAAGGCGAGAACGCCGACATTCTCGGCGGCACCGTCGGCGTCATCTTCATCTACATCGTGGCGGTGGCGGACAAGACGCTCAACATCAACATGATGTCGCGGCTGGCCCAGCAGGTCATCATCGTGCTGATCCCGCCGCTGGCGTTGATCTTCCTCGTGCTTGGCACGATCTTCCTCGGCATTGCGACGCCGACGGAAGGCGGCGCCATGGGCGCTGTCGGCGCCCTCGCCATGGCGGCGGCCAAGGGCCGGCTTTCCCTGGAGGTGATCCGCTCGGCGCTGACGGCCACAACCCGGCTTTCGGCCTTCGTCTTGTTCATCCTCATCGGTGCGCGCGTCTTCTCGCTCACCTTCTACGGCGTGAACGGGCACCTGTGGGTCGAGCACCTGCTGGTCTCGATGCCGGGCGGCGAGACGGGCTTCCTGATCGCGGTGAACGTGCTGGTCTTCTTCCTGGCGTTCTTCCTCGATTTCTTCGAGCTCGCTTTCATCATCGTGCCGCTGCTCGCGCCGGCCGCCGACAAGCTCGGCATCGACCTCATCTGGTTCGGCGTGCTGCTCGGCATCAACATGCAGACGAGCTTCATGCATCCGCCCTTCGGCTTTGCGCTGTTCTACCTGCGCTCGGTCGCGGCCAAGGTGCCCTATCTCGACAAGGTGACCGGCAAGGTGACCCAGCCGGTGACGACGGGGCAGATCTACTGGGGCGCCGTGCCCTTCGTCGGTATCCAGATCCTCATGGTGGCGCTCACCATCCTCTTCCCGGGCATGGTCATGCACTACAAGGGTGAGGGCAGCGGCGTCGATCCGGCGACCATCAAGATCGAGGTGCCCGGCTTCGGTGGCAGCGACGGCGGCCTGCCCGGCCTGACACTGCCCGACAATGGCGGCGGCCTCGGCCTGCCGGGCGGCCTGCAGCTTCCCGCCGGCAATCCGCTGGAAGGCGGCGAGCAGAAGCCGGCCGAGCAGGGCGGAGAGCAGAAGCCCGCCACGGACCTGTCGAGCCCGCCGTCCTTCAACTGACGGGAACGACCGGGAGACGGACATGGGAACCGCCTGCAGCCGACGGGTTGCAGGCGGTTTTTCTTTTCCGCATTCTGCTTCCGCGGATGCCACGGGAGGAGTGTCGATGCGCTTTGTGAACCCCATCCCCTTCGTCCGCGATATCGCGCGTTCGAAGGCGTTCTACCGGGACAGGCTCGGGCTCGTGGTGCGGGAGGATTTCGGAAGCTTCGTGCTCTTCGAGACGGGCTTTGCCCTCCATGAGGGGCCGGCATTGGAAGAGACGATCTGGCAGGAGGCCTTGCCGGGGAACGAGCCCTACGGGCGGCGAAACCTGCTGCTCTACTTCGAACACGAGGATGTCGATGCGGCCTTCGACGCCATCGCGCCGCATGTGGACCTGATCCATCCGGTCGAGCGGCAGGCCTGGGGGCAGCGCGTCTTCCGCTTCTACGACCCCGACAGGCATGCGGTCGAGATCGGCGAGCCGCAGACCCTGTGAGGTTATTGCATGGTCTTGTGGCAAAGAAAAACCCCGGAGCATCGCTGCTCCGGGGTTTCTGCATCCCTATTCCGGCAGGCTTACAGCTTGTTGCTGCGCTGCTGGATCATCATGAAGGTGTCGTAGTTGTATTCGGCGATCTGGGCGTTGAGGTAGTACTCGCCGCGGAAGGCCTTGATCGATTCCCAGATCTTCTTGAAGGTCGGGTTCGAGGCTTCCATCTCGGCATAGACCTCGTTGGCGGCGTCGAAGCAGGCCGAGAGGATTTCCTGGCTGAACGGGCTGAGCTTCGCGCCGGCGGCGACGAGGCGCTTGATGGCCGAGGGGTTCAGGTAGTCGTATTTCTGCAGCATGTTCGCGTCGGTCGCCTGGCAGGCCGTGCGCAGCAACGACTGGTAGGCCTTCGGCAGGCCGTCGAAGGCCGCCTTGTTGAACATGGCATGCACCGTCGGGCCGCCTTCCCACCAGCCGGGATAGTAGTAGTAGGGCGCGACCTTGTAGAAGCCGAGCTTCTCGTCGTCATAGGGGCCGACCCATTCTGCGGCGTCGATCGTGCCCTTTTCGAGCGAGGGATAGATGTCGCCGCCGGCGATCTGCTGCGGCACGACGCCGAGCTTCTCGACGACCTTGCCGGCAAAACCGCCGATGCGCATCTTCAGGCCCTGCATGTCGGCGACAGTCTTGATTTCCTTGCGGAACCAGCCGCCCATCTGCACGCCGGTATTGCCGCCGGGGAAGCCGACGAGGCCCTGGGTGGCGAGGAATTCGTTGAAGAGGTCGATACCGCCGCCGTGGTACTGCCAGGCGTTCATGCCGCGGGCGTTGAGCGCGAAGGGCACGGCCGCGCCAAGCGCCCAGACCGGGTCCTTGCCCCAGTAATAGTAGGAAACGGTGTGCGCGGCCTCGACGGTGCCGGCGGACGCAGCATCGGCGGCCTGCAGGCCGGGCACGATTTCACCGGCGGCGAAAACCTGGATCTGGAAGTTGCCGTCCGTCGCTTCGGAGACGTATTTCGACAGCACTTCGGCGCCGCCATAGATCGTGTCGAGCGATTTGGGGAACGAGGAGGCGAGGCGCCAGTTGATCTTGGGATTGCTTTGCGCGATGGCCGGGGCCGCAAGCACGGTGGCGGCCGCACCGCCCACGCCGGCAACACCGGCCTTCTTCATGAATGAACGACGATCCATAGTTTTCCTCCCAATGGCGAGCGGTGGTTTTTCCGCCCTTTGTCATCGTCGGAAACCTAACCATGTCGGCAAGGGGGTTTCAAGCCGAGGTGGGGAAGAAGGTGAAAGCCTCTTCTACAACTTTCGTCTTAGGCGGCGATTCTCCGCTATCTGCCTGTTTTTTGAGCTTTTCCGGCGGTTTTCCGCAAGGTTGACAGCCTCTCGCGCGGTTGAAAGATTGAGCGCGGAGTATGGGATGGAAGGCACGGCATGGATATCGAGATTCGCAGGGCCTATCGCGACGAGCTGGTCGACATCCTGGAGCGGGCTGCCGCACAAGGGTGGAACCCGGGCCTTGGCGATGCCGCGCCGTTCTGGGCGGCGGACCCCGAAGGCTATCTCGTCGCCGAAGCGGACAAGCGCGTCGTGGGTACGATCTCGCTCGTGCGCTACGGTGCGGACTATGCCTTTCTCGGCTTTTACATCGTGGATCCGCAGGTGCGCGGGCAGGGCGTCGGCCTGCGCCTCTGGAATGCGGCGATGGATCTGGCCGGCGGCCGCCTGGTCGGCCTCGATGGGGTCGTCACCCAGCAGGAGAATTACCGCCGATCCGGCTTTGCCTACGCCCACGCCAATATCCGCCACGGGGGCCGGGTGGAGAGCGCCATGCCGACGGATTCGCGGCTGACGCCGGTCTCGCCCGTCCACATGCCGCTGATCGTCGACTACGACGCGCGCTTTACTCCGGCGCGCCGCGAGGCATTCCTGCGCGAATGGCTGAAGGAGCAGGAGACGCGCCAGAGCGTGGCGCTGCTGCACGGCACCGGCATTTCCGGCTACGGCACGATCCGCGCCAGCCGGGAGGGCTTCAAGATTGGCCCGCTGTTCTCCGACACCGATGTTGGCGCCGAGGTGATCTTCCGGGCGCTGGTCGCAAGCGTCGGTGGCGGGGAGATTTTTCTCGACATCCCTGCGCCCAATGCCGAGGCGAAGGCGCTTTGCGTGCGCCATGGTCTTTCGCCGGTCTTCGAGACCGCGCGCATGTACCGGGGCGCGGCGCCGGACCTGCCGCTCGGACACATCTACGGGATCACGAGCTTCGAGCTCGGCTGAGCGACCTTACCGGTCTGCCAGGGCGAGCAGTTGCGGTTCCGTGCCGCCCTTGTGGCGCAGCGTCACCACCGAATAGCCTTCCGCCTTTAGCTGCGCGAGCAGCGAGGGCAGCACGGCAGCGGTCCGCTTGTGGATGTCGTGCATCAGGATGATGCCGCGGCCGCGCTTGCGCAGGCCCTGCATGGTGCGGCTGGCGACGGAGGCGGGCGTCACCTTGAAGTAATCCTTCGAATCGACATCCATGTCCATGATGATGGTGCCGCGACGGGATACGGCGCTGCGCAGCGCGGACGTATCCGCGAGATAGGGGAAGCGGAAGAAATCCGGCTGGCGCGCGGTGGCGCGTTCCACGGCCTTCTCGCCCTTGCGGATTTCCGCCATGGCCGCCTCGAAGGCGAGATAGCGCAGATTGGCATGGCGATAGGTGTGGCTGCCGACGGTATGGCCGCGCGCCACAACCTTGCGGGCGATTGCCGGATAGGCGTCGGCCATCTGGCCGACCATCAGGAAGGTCGCCTTCACGCCATAGCTGTCGAGCGTGTCGAGGATCGCTTCGGTGCGGCCGGGCACGGGGCCGTCGTCGAAGGTCAGCACAACCTCCTTGTGCTTCAGCTTCAGGTCGCCGAGCGAGGCGACAGCGAGCGTGCGCCCGGCAAGGCCTGTTCGCCCGGCCCAGCGAGCCGGCGACATCGGCACGGGATCATCCGCGTCGAGCTTCTTCGCCGTCTCGGCCTCGGCAAAGGCGGTCTGGGTGGACGAGCGCGGCTTGGTCGTGTTGCAGCCGGCAAGAACGGAGAGGGCCGCCAGGGCGGCAAGAAGCAGGCGGCAACGCATCGGGAGCACTCGCAAGGCAATGATCTTGCGAGAACTTTTGTCAAATCATGGTTAATGAAGCGTTGCGCGGCCGGAAGGAAGGCGCGTTACCCGGCCATCGCCTCCTCATATTCCGCCGAAAGTTCCAGCCACTGTTCCTCGGCATCGTTGAGCTTGTCGGCTGCCATCGAGCGCAGCTTGGCCTTCTCCGCGGCCTTGGCCGGGCTCTTCTCGTAGAGCGCGGGATCTGCAAGCTCCACGTCAAGAAGCTGAATCTGCTTCTGCAGCTTTGCCGTCAGCGATTCGATTTCATTGATCTTTTTCTTCAGCGGGGCGAACTGCGCGCGCCGGTCCGCATTCGCCTTGCGCAGATCCGCCTTGCTGGTCTCGCCGCCGTTCGGGGTGGACTTGTCCTTGTCGTCCCTCTTGCCGGACTGGACGATGAGGCTGCGATATTCCTCCATGTCGCCGTCGAAGGTTTTTACCGTGCCGTTGTTGACCAGCCAGAGCCGGTCGACGGTCGCCTCGATGAGATGCCGGTCATGCGAGATGAGGATGACGGCGCCCTCATAGTCGTTCAGCGCCTCGATCAGCGCACGACGGCTGTCGATGTCGAGATGGTTGGTCGGCTCGTCGAGGATGAGCAGGTTCGGCGCGTCGAAGGCCGCAAGCCCCATCAGAAGGCGCGCCTTCTCGCCGCCCGAGAGATCCTTGGCGGCGGTCGACATCTTTTCCGTCGCAAGCCCCATCTGGGCAACGCGGGCGCGCACCTTCGCTTCCGGTGCCTCCGGCATCAGCCGGCGCACATGTTCGACCGGCGACTGGTCCGGAATGAGGTCGTCGAGCTGGTGCTGCGCGAAGAAGCCGATCTTCAGGCCCGGCGCGCGCTTCACCGCGCCCGATTCGGCCTCCAGCCGGCCGGAAATGAACTTGGCGAAGGTCGACTTGCCGTTGCCGTTCGAGCCGAGCAGGGCGATGCGATCGTCGTTGTCGATGCGAAGGTTGATCTGCTTGAGGATCGGCTTGCCCGGCACATAACCGACCGTGCCGCCCTCGATCGCGACGATCGGCGAGGCCGGCTGTTTCTCCGGCTCGGGGAAGGTGATCGGCTGTACATGCGTCTCGACGACGGCGGCGACCGTGCCCATGCGCTCCAGCGCCTTGACGCGGCTCTGCGCCTGCTTGGCCTTGGTCGCCTTGGCCTTGAAGCGGTCGATGAAGCTCTGCAGGTGTTTGCGCGCGGCCTCGTTCTTGGTCTTGGCCTTCATCTGCAGTTCGTCGGCCTCGGCCTTCTGGCGCTCGAACTGGTCGTAGGAGCCGCGGTAGAAGGTCAGCTTCTGCTGGTCGAGATGCACGATGGCGTTGACGGCGGTGTTGAGCAGGTCCCGGTCGTGGCTGATGATGATGACCGTGTGCGGATAACGCCGCACATAGTCCTCCAGCCAGAGCGTGCCTTCGAGGTCGAGATAGTTGGTCGGTTCGTCGAGCAGCAGGAGGTCCGGCTCGGAGAACAGCACGGCCGCCAACGCCACGCGCATGCGCCAGCCGCCGGAAAAGCTCTTTGCCGGGCGCTGCTGCGCTTCATGGTCGAAGCCGAGGCCTGCGAGGATGCTCGCTGCGCGCGCTTCCGCCGAATGGGCGCCGATATCGCCGAGGCGCGTTTGGATTTCGGCGATGCGGTGCGGGTCGGTCGCGGTTTCCGCTTCCTTCAGGAGGCTCGCGCGCTCCTTGTCGGCGGCGAGCACGATCTCGATCAGCGAATCGTCCGTGCCCGGCGCCTCCTGGGCTACCTGGCCGATGCGCGCGTTCTTCGGCAGCGAAATGCTGCCGGCCTCGGAGGCGAGCTGGCCGGTGATGACGCGGAACAGCGTCGACTTGCCGGTGCCGTTGCGGCCGACAAGACCCACCTTCACCCCGCTCGGCAGCGAAAGGGAGGCGTTGTCGATGAGGAGACGCCCGGCAACGCGGGCGGTGAGGCCGGAAATCGTGATCATGCCGGGTCTATAGAGCAATTTCCGCAAAAGTGCGAAGCGGTTTTGTGCCCGGAATTGCACCAAAAGGGACAGGCTGTTGGGGAACGATGCCCGCGTGCCGGCGGTATCAGGCGGCCGCGCCGCCGCGATAGCCCCGGCCGGCCCGGTCGGAGACCTCCGCCGAGTAGATTCTCAGCGCAATGCCGGCGTCGCCCGCATAGGCGAGAGCCTGCTCCGCCTGATCGTAGAACACGGCTGGCGACGCGGCCGCATCGCTCATCGAGACGCCGGCCGTCAGCGTCAGGAAGCCGGCGGGCAGTTCGCGGTCCATGAAGGGGAAGGGCTTTTCCGCGACGCGCACGGCAATGCGCCGGGCGATCGTCACGGCGATCTCGCGGCTGACATCCGGCAGCAGCAGGCAGAAGACATCCGGCCCGGTGCGCGCGACGAAATCACCCTTCTTGACCGAGCGGCGGAAGATGGCGGCAAGCCGCTTCAGCGTCTTTTCCGCAGCGCCCGCGGGATGGGTCTCGGCAAATTCCTTGAGCTGCTCGACGCGGAACATCAGCAGGCCGGCGGTCCCGCTCGCCGCCTCGGTCTGGTAGAAGGCCTTCAGCCGGCCGAGCAGGGCGGCATGATTGCCAAGGCCGGTCACGGGATCGTGGGTCAGCGCCTCGCGGCTGACGGAAAGACCCGAGCGTAGTCCGTCGAGATGGGCCTGCAGGTCTTCCATGCGCGCGGTAGCCGAACGATCGGCGCCGAGGATGTCGCGCAGGATCGACAGGAGCCGGACCGTATCGCTGGAGAAATCGGAAATGCCGAGCACCGGGTCCTTGCGCATGCGGGCGGCGATTTCCTCCAGCTCCTGCAGGGCGACCGCGCGGTTGCGCCGGCTGGCTTCCGCCGCCGCCGAGATTTCGGTGAGCACCCGCACGGCCTCGCCTGCCGCCTGGCCGGCGGCGAGCACGTTGTGGCTGGGCAGGGAGTGGCGCAGCGCGATCGAATCGAGCGCCGCCTGTTCCGGTGTCTTGCCGAGCGCCGCGATCTCGCGCGCCACGCTCGCATTGCCGTTCAGCGCCTCGAACAGCAGCTCATAGTTCCGCGGCAGGCCGGCGATGCCGAGATTGGCCATCACATGTGCGATGCGCGCCGTGATCGGCGGAACGGCGGGCTGCGTGTTCGGGGTGGTGCTGTCTTTGCTGCTCATGAAACGCCGTCGGGTGCTGCGCGGGCGGGCGCCGGCGCGGGAAGGGAACGATCGGCGTAACTATCGGATTGCGCGGTTAATTTTGCGTGTGCTGAAGAAAGATTCAGGCCAAAGTTGATAATGCGCAAGACGGAAGGGGCGGTGTGCGGCGGCATCCTGTGGACGCCGCCGCACGAGGGTATGGTTCAGAACCTCATGCCGTTCGGCGGGTAAGCGGGATCACCCGCATCACCTGTCCGATCACGGTCGAGCGGGCCGGTTCCTTGGTGCGGGGCGCGCGATTTTGCTGGAGTTCGCGCATCGCCGCCGCATATCCCTCCGCGCGCGCTTCCTGCAGCGCCACGTCAAGGGTCTTCTCGATCACCGGATAGCACTCCTCCGGCAGATAGGCATTCGGGGCGTCCGTGCCGTAAACCCGTGCCATCTTGCAAAGCGTACTGCCGAGCAGGGCTGCCCACTCTTCGGTCGTTCTTGCCATTTTTCTTCCCTCTTTCAGGAGAGGCCTGTGCCGTCCCGCATCAGCCTCAATGGCAGCGACTATCCCATTACCGATCGCCCGTGCCTGTCACTTAGGTGACAGGACGAAGCAGCCCCCTTAATCGATGCCGAGCGCTCCCATACACCCCAAGTGTATCACCACTATTGCAGGAACAGGAAGGGTCACTCGCCCTAAAATTTATAGGAATTCCTTTCCTTCGGTGCGCGCGAAGTAGATGAGATCGAGCGTAATGCTCGGCCCGCCGACCGCTGTCAGCATGCCGTGGCACTGGCCACGGTGGTGGGTCTGGTGGTTGAACATATGGGTGAGGGCGGGGCCAAGCGGATGGGTGATGACCGTCGGATTGGTGAGCGGGCTATAGGTGAAATCGGCGGCGATCGTCTCTTCCGAAAGCGAATCGGCATAGGCGACCAGCCGGGCGTCCTCCGCCTGTCGCGCCGCCCAGAGGCCGGAAAAATCCTCGTGGAGGATCGTATCGAGGCGCCTCGGGGCATCGCCCATGCCGGTGAAGCGTTTCATCCAGATGCGGTCGGCCGTGAGCAAATGGTTCAGCGTGCGGTGCAGCGAGCCGAAGAAAGTGCCGGTATCCCGACGAAACGCGTCGTCGTCGAGCTTGCCGACTTCGGTGTAGAGCGTACGGTTGGCCCAGGCATTGTAGGCGGCGAACATGCGGTAGTGGTCGAGCATCGTGGTCTCCGTGATCTGGCACAACTATAACCGAAGCGCAGATGGGCCGCGTGAATGCCACCCATGAAATTATGTGATTTGCGTAAGGCGTCATCCTGCGGTCCTATGGCGGGAAACCGAACGAAGAGGCTTTGATGACCCGACTGCTCTATGCGCTTTCCGGTGCCGACCGGACCCGCCAGTTTTCGCCCCATGTCTGGAAGACGGTGATGTCGCTCGCCCACAAGGGCCTTGCCTACGAGACGGTGCCGGTCGGCTTTACCGAGATCCCGGCCATCGAAGGCGGCAGCACGGCGACGGTGCCGCTCCTGCGCGACGGTGACCGGCTGGTGCGCGACAGTTTCGACATCGCGCTCTATCTCGACGAAGCCTATCCCGACCGTCCGTCGCTGTTCGGCGGGGAGGGCGGAAAGGCGATGGCCCGCTTCATCGAGAGCTGGTCGCAATCGATCCTGCACATGGCCGTCACCCGCATCGCCATCCTTGATATCCACAATCTCCTGGAGCCCGCCGACCAGACCTATTTCCGCCGCAGCCGCGAGGAACGCCTCGGCGCCTCGCTCGAGGACATCGCGGCGGCCGGCAAGGCGGAGGTCGAGGGCTTTTCGCGGAAACTGCAGCCGCTGCGCAACATGCTGAAGGTCCAGCCCTTCATCGGCGGCGAAGGCCCGCTCTTTCCTGATTACATCGTCTTCGGCGCGCTGCAATGGCTGCGCACGACGGCGGGCACGAAGGTGCTGGAGGAGGGCGATCCCGTTGCCGACTGGTTTGCCCGCTGCCTCGATCTGCATGGCGGCGTCGGCCACCGTGTGACGGCGGCGTGAAACTTTGCCGCTGGCGGCGCCAATCGCGGCGCCCCTCTTGTTTTGCCGGTCGTTGGCGGCTATGGAACCGGCCACTTTCACCGGAAAACCAAGGGAAACGGGAAAATGGCGATTGAACGCACCTTTTCGATGATCAAGCCGGACGCGACGAAGCGCAACCTGACCGGCGCGATCACCAAGATGCTCGAAGACGCGGGCCTGCGCGTCGTTGCTTCCAAGCGCGTCTGGATGAGCAAGCGCGAAGCCGAAGGCTTCTACGCCGTTCACAAGGAGCGTCCGTTCTTCGGCGAGCTCGTTGAAGGCATGACCTCCGGCCCGACGATCGTCCAGGTTCTGGAAGGCGAAAACGCCATCCTGAAGAACCGCGAAGTCATGGGCGCCACCAACCCGGCCAATGCCGACGAAGGCACGATCCGCAAGACGCACGCCCTGTCGATCGGCGAAAACTCGGTTCACGGTTCGGATGCTCCGGAGACCGCTGCTCAGGAAATCAAGTACTGGTTCTCCGACACCGAAATCGTCGGCTGAATCGGTTTCTCCGGCTCCGGCCGGAAACCTTTGACGGAACTTGAAAACCGGGGCCGAAAGGCCCCGGTTTTTATTGTGCCGGGTCGAACTTGAAGAGCGGCTGGCCGGCCAGGAGCAGTGCTTCGGCCGGGTGGTGCATGTAGCTCTGGCAGCCGCGATCGAGGCGCATTGCAAAATCGGTGGCGATGGCAACCTTCGTTTCGGCTGGCTCGACGGCAAGGACGAAATCGGCAAGACGGGCATGGTCGCCGGCGGCAAACAGCAGCTCTGCGACGATCGGCGCCTTTACAGGGTCTTTTGCAAGCGGCGTCAGCGGTACGGATGTCAGGGATTTTGAAAGCTCTGCCCACAATGGCCATTCCGCCTGGAATTTCAGGCTGATATCCGTCGGCGCCTCCGGGAGGACATCGGACTTGCCGGTGAGGTAGGGAGCAAGCGCGTCGATCGCCACGATCCGGTCGATGAGGTCCCGTATCGAGACATTGCTGGTCGGGGGAACGACGCGGCGCGTATTGATAGGCATGCTTTCGAGCGTCGTATCGACCACGGCGGGATCGGGCACGGCAGCGCGAAGGGTCCGATAGGCCAGCAGCCATGCAGGATCCAGAAGGCCTTCCGGCTTGATCCGCCCGGCCGTGATCTCGGCCAGAACCGCCGTCGCCGCTTTTTCCGCGGAGGCGACATCGCCGGTCTGGTTCAGATAGGTCATCAGGAAATCGCGCTCCGGCTCCTTCGCGGCCATAATCCAGATGGCATGCAGGCTTTTCTGCGTCGCCTGCATTGCGGCGTCAGGCACCGGGATTCGCGGCAAGGCCGGGTTGCCGACCAGCGCCGGCGCCCAGCTCCACATGCGCGTCAGGTCCGCGAGCATCGCTGCCTCGGGAAAACCGGCAACGAAGACCGGCCAGGCATTCGGGTCGCGCTGGCTCGCAACGAGCCCCGCCTGAAGGAAGAACAGCTTGTGGCGGCCTGCCGATGCGGCGAGCCTGGCCTTCTCCTCGTCGGGCCGGTCCGCGATGGCGGGCACGATCCGCCCGCTTATCGGGATCTGCCGTTCCGGCGGCAGGCTGGCGATGGCGGCCAGCAATTTGTCGCCATCGCCATGCACCAGGATTGCCCGCACGGTGGAGATCAGCCCGTTCAGTTGAACCGGATCGGCGTTGCCCAGCGCGTCGAACCCGTCTCGCGCCCCATCGATGGCGCCGGCAAGATCGATGGCTTCGCGCACGCCGGCATCGCGCAGTCCGTGGGCGAGCTTGGTCGCCTCGTCCATGGAAAGGCGGCCGTAGCGGATTTTCAGATAGGCGGCTTCCGCCCCGAAACCGCGTGCCTTCAATCGCGGCAGCTTTTCCCGGTCGGCCAGCACCGTATCAGAAAATGCGAGGATGGCGGGCTTTGCTGGACAGGTCGCGGCTTCCTCGGCATAGGCCGCAGGAGAGAAAACGGACAGGCCGAGAACCAGGGCAGGCAGGAATCGCATCGGTCCGATCCTCCGGGAAGCAGCTTTGGAGGGAACGCACGAACCCTGGCGAATATTCGTCAGTCGGTGGGGCAGGTCGCCATTTCGAAATGCGCCGGCGCCTTGCCGTCCTTGAACACCTCCGGGTTCTTGTCGTAGCCGGGGCCGACGACCAGCGCCTTTGCCGGCAGGATGCTCTGGTCGACATTGGACGTAACCTGGGTTTCCAGGCTTTGCAGCACCGCGCCGTCTGGCCCGACGACCCGGATGGTCACCTTGTAGGGAACGCCCTTCTTCACGCAGGAGATGTCCGGACTCTCCAGCGCGACGCGGGTGAGGTTGGCAAACAGCTTGCGCTCCAGCGTCAGCGGCGCGCCGCCCGCCGGGTTTTCGAACTCGGCCCGAACCACGGAGCCTTCCGGTACCGGTTCTGTCCGGTCGAGCGTCACCATGTAGGTGGCGTAGGCGAGGCGGTAGTTGAAGACGAACATCTTGCCCGTCAGCTTGAGCGGATCCGGTCCCGTCTCGCGCTGGCAGGCGGCAAGCGAAAGCAGGAGCGGCAGAAGGATCAGCCAGGACGTTCTCATGGCCCTTTCTCCTCGCGGTTGCGGTGATAGTGGCGGCTGGCCTTTGCCCGGTTGCCGCAGACCGCCATGTCGCACCAGGCGCGCGAACGGTTGCGGCTGCGATCGAGGAAGAGCCAATGGCAGTTCGGGCAGATTTTCAGGCGCTCCGGCTCGGGCTGCGCGAGCAGGAGCAGGGCGGAGCGCGCCGTCGCGGTATCGAGCGCCTGCGGTCTTGTCCCCGAGCGACGCAGCGTGGCGGCGATGGCCTCCAGGAGACCGGCAAGCAGCGCCGGCGTTCCCTGGCCCAGCACTTCGGCACGAAAATGCCGGTCGATCGCCTCGCGCAGCGCGAACAGTCCCGCGCGTGCATCCTCGCGCACCGGTTCGAGCGAACCGAAAAGTGCGCGTTCCGCCCCGTGCCGGCCTGCTCCGGCGGGGAAGGCGTCCATGACGGCAGGATCGGCGAAACGGTCGATCCGCCGCTCGGGATCACCGCGCAGCACGACCGAATTGGCGACATCGAGGGCGAGTGCGCCGCCGGAGAAACGATGCGGGGTCCAGAAGAAGGTCATGCGATATTCTAACTGGTAAAAGTGTTTTTGCCAGTTATAATTTGCGCGCTCCTCCAGAACGGCCGGCCGCCGCTTTCCGGGAGGCCGATGTGACGAAGCGGAAGAGCCCGGAACCGCCATGGCCTATTTCCTCCAGCAGATCGCCAATGCCGCGCCCGTTGCCGCGCTCTATGCGGCGCTCGCCTTCGGCTATTCGATCGCCTTTGCCGTAACGCGCCGGGCGGATATCGGCTATGGCGCGCTCTTCGCCTTCGCCGCGCAGATGTTCATCCTGTTTTCCGGGTACGGCTGGGATCGGCTCTGGCTGGTGTTGCCGGCAGCGCTCGGTTTCGGTGCGGTCGTCGCGCTGCTTTACGGTGTCGGAGCAGGCCTCGTCATCGGGCGCCATGTCATGCGCCCGCTCGCCTTCTCCTCGGACAACACGGTGGTGGTCGCCGCGCTCGGCGTCGTTCTGGTGCTGATGGAGACGGCGCGGCTCGCCTCGGACACGCGCAGCCTCTGGCTGCCGCCCTTTCTCAACACGCCGGTCGTCCTGTGGAGTGATCCGACCTTTCCCGTCGCGCTGACGGTGCTGCAAATGGCCAACACCCTTGCCATGGCCGCTATCGTTCTTGCCGGCCACGTCTTCCTCGCGCGGTCCGCCTGGGGCCGGCGCTGGCGGGCGGTTTCGCAGGATCGGCGGGCGGCGGAGCTCTGCGGCGTCGATGCTGCGGGCGTCTACCTTTCGGCCTATGCGCTGGCGGCGCTGATCGCCAGCCTCACCGGCATCCTTGCCGTCTCCTATTACGGCAACATGGATTTCGGCGGCGGCCTCGTCTTCGGGGTGAAGGTGCTGTTCATCGCCGCCATCGGCGGGGCGGGCACGCCGCTGCTCTCCGCCCTCGGCGGTGCGGCCATGGGCCTCGCCGAAACGCTCTGGAGCGCCTATGGCGATTTCCTGTGGCGGGATCTGGTGATCTTTTCCGCGCTGGTGCTGCTGCTGGTGATCTTCAGGCGCGAGCGGCCGTCGCCGTGAGGGACGTTACGACCACTTGTTCCGCGCCCGGTCGTCGCTTTCCTTGGCATCCACCCAGCCGCCCTCGCGGCCGTCGGCAAAGTGCTCCTTCTTCCAGAAGGGTGCGGAGGTCTTCAGATAGTCCATGACGAAGGAGGCGCCGTCGAAGGCGGCATGCCGGTGCGGGGCGAGTGCGATGACGAGCACGATGTTCTCGCCCGGTGCGATCTTGCCGACGCGGTGGATGGCGGTGATGCCGAGAAGGGCGAAGCGCTCGACGGCCTCGCGGCAGATGCGGCCGATTTCGGCTTCGGCCATGCCGGGATAATGTTCGAGCTCAAGGGCGGACAGTCTGCCGCCCTCGTCGCGACAGAGGCCGGTGAAGGTGACGATGGCACCGGTATCGCGCCGGCCGGCAGTCATGCGCGCAGCTTCCGCGGCGGCGTCGAAATCCGCCGGCTGGACGCGCACGGTGACCGGGACGCCGGCCACCGCTCAGCCTCCCGTCATCGGCGGGAAGAGGGCGATCTCGCGGGCGCCGAGGATGGGCTCGTCATGCTCGACATGCTCCTGGTTGATCGCGATGCGGATGACCGTCTCATGCTCCAGCGCGTGGGCATAGTCCTCGCCGAGCGTCTTCAGATAGGCGAGCAGGTCGCCGCCGGTCCTGACGGAGGCGGGCAGGGCGATCTCTTCCTCGCCCTTGCCGATCCGTTCGCGCACCCAGGCGAAGTAGACGAGCTTCGTCATCTCACTCGTCCACGATGTGCTTCAGGCCGACGCGGAAATAGTCGTAGCCGGTATACATGGTGATGAGGGCGGCGGCCCAGAGCAGGGTGATGCCGATCTCCGTCGTGTATGGCAGGATCTTGTCGCCGGCGGGGCCTGCCAGAAGGAAGGCGATGGCGAACATCTGGATCGCCGTCTTCCACTTGGCGATGCGCGTGACGGGTACGCTGACCTTGAGGTCGGCGAGATATTCGCGCAGGCCCGAGACGAGGATCTCGCGGCATAGGATGATGATCGCGGCCCAGATCGTCCAGCCGGCGATGGTGCCGTCGGCGGCCATCAACAGCAGCACCGAGGCGACCAGCAGCTTGTCTGCGATCGGGTCCAGCATGCGGCCGATGTTCGACGTCTGGTTCCAGATGCGGGCGAGGTAGCCGTCAAGATAGTCGGTGATCGAGGCGACGACGAACAGCCAGAAGGCCGCCCAGCGTGCAAAGTCCGACGATTCCAGCCGCCCTTCGACGAAGAAGCAGAGAACGATCAGGGGCACGGCCACGATGCGGGCGTAGGTGAGGAGGTTCGGTATGCTGTATGCGCGGGAAGCCATGGATTCTTCAGTCTCGACAGGTTTGCGGCTAGATGAGGTCTTTGTGACATCGCCGTCAACCTTTGTTTCCGGCAATTCTTGGCGATTTTACGGAGCGTGGACGAATGTCGCAGCCATTGTCGCAAAACGCTGCGGATTCTCCGGTTCTGGCGGGTTCACGTCGGAGGTTTTCCGTCCGTCGTGAAGGCGGCGGAAAAGCGCTTGCCATCCGGCAGCGTGCCCTCGCAGGCAATTGTCGCCGGTCCTTTCATCGGGTTGCCGAAACCGCAGGTGCCCGTCGCCGGAAAGACGTCCGGCTGGTCCGGCGTGTCCGTGCGGCTGACGATCACCTTGTCGAGCTTGACCACGTCCGTCTCCGGTGTCGGATTGTCGCCGTCCATGCCGGTGAAGGTAATGATGCGGCTGTCGTCGAGAACGAAATAGAAACCGACGCGGCCGTCCGGATAGGTGACGTTGAGCAGCTTTTGCGAACAGGCCTTGCTGAATTCCAGGTCGCCGACGATGAGTTCGCTACAGGTTCCGCTGACACCCAGCATCTGCGCATCGCCGACCTGCGTCTGCGCGGCGGCGGCTGTCGCGAGAAGACAGACGCCGAAGGGCGTGATCCGGCGGAAGGCGGTCATGATGTCGCTCCGGGTGAAGGAATGCCGTGGAGGCACCCTAGCACCCACCGGCAGGACGGGCCAGCTATCCCGCGGCGTCGTCGTGGAAATGGTTGTAGACGATGCGGGCGACGCTTTCGGAAATGCCGGCGACCGCCATGAGGTCGGCCATCGCCGCGCGGGAAACGGCCTTGGCGGTGCCGAAATGCTGGAGCAGGGCACGCTTGCGCGTCGGGCCGATGCCGCCGATCTCGTCGAGCGGGTTCTTCACCATTTCCTTCTTGCGCCGTGCCCGGTGCGAGCCGATGGCGAAGCGGTGCGCCTCATCGCGCAGGCGCTGCACGAAATAGAGCACGGGATCGCGCGGCGGCAGGGAGAAGTCGGCAAGGCCCTTCATGAAGAAGCGTTCGCGCCCGGCCTCGCGGTCGGCGCCCTTGGCGACGCCGATGGCGACGACCTGGTCGGTGATGCCAAGGTCTTCGAGGATGGCGCGCACCGCCGTCATCTGGCCCTGGCCGCCGTCGATGAGAATGACGTCGGGCCAGGCGGGGAAGGGCAGGTCCGCCGCGTCCGCACTCTGGTCGGCGGTGCGGTCCGGCAGTCCTTCTTCCTTGATGAGGCGGGAGAAGCGCCGGGTCATCACTTCCTTCATCATGCCGAAATCGTCGCCGGGCGTGATGTCGGTCGATTTGATGTTGAACTTGCGGTACTGCCCCTTCACGAAGCCTTCCGGCCCCGCCACCACCATGCCGCCGACGGCATTGGTGCCCATGATGTGCGAGTTGTCGTAGATCTCGATGCGGCGCGGTACGGAGGAGAGCTTGAACGTTGCGGCGAAGCCATCGAGCAGGCGGGACTGCGAGGCCGTCTCCGCCAGCTTGCGGCCATGGGCCTCGCGGGCATTGGCGACGACATGGTCGACGAGGTCCCTCTTTTCCCCGCGCTGCGGCACGGAGATGGCGACCTTGTAGTTCGAGCGTTCGGAAAGAGCCTGGCTGAGCAGGTCCATTTCCTCGACGGATTCGGAGAGAAGAATTTGCCGGGGACAGGGTTTGTCGTCGTAGAACTGGGCGAGAAACGCGTTCAGCACTTCGGCGCCTGAAAGCTGCGGGTCGGCCTTCGGGAAATAGGCGCGGTTGCCCCAGTTCTGCCCGGTGCGGAAGAAGAACACCTGGATGCAGGAGACGCCGCCCTCGTGGTGGATGGCGAAGATATCGGCTTCCTCGACGCCGGCCGGGTTTATGCCCTGGTGGCTCTGGACGTGGCTCAGCGCCGCCAACCTGTCGCGATAGACGGCGGCGCGCTCGAAATCGAGGTCTTCGGCAGCGGCATTCATGGCCTCGGCCATGTGCGCCTTCACCTTCTGGCTCTTGCCGGAAAGAAAGTCCTGCGCCTCCTGCACCAGCTCCGCATAGTCGGCATCGCGGATCTCATGGGTACAGGGGCCGGAACAGCGCTTGATCTGGTAGAGCAGGCAGGGCCGTGTGCGCGTCTCGAAGACACTGTCCGTGCAGGTGCGCAGGAGGAAGGCGCGTTGCAGCGAGTTGATCGTGCGCCCCACCGCGCCGGCGGAAGCGAAGGGGCCGAAATAGTCCCCCTTCCGGCTGCGCGCGCCGCGATGTTTGAAGATTGCCGGCGCACGCGTATCGCCCGTCACGAGAATGTAGGGGAAGGACTTGTCGTCACGCAGGAGCACGTTGAAGCGCGGGCGCAAGCGCTTGATGAGGTTCGCTTCCAGCAGCAGCGCCTCGGTTTCGGTGCGCGTGGTGACGAACTCCATGTTCGCCGTCTGGCGGATCATCTGGGAGATGCGGTTGGAATGGCCGCGGCCCTGCGCATAGTTCGTCACGCGCTTCTTCAGGCTGCGCGCCTTGCCGACATAGAGCACGTCGCCCGCCGTGTTGAACATGCGATAGACGCCGGGGCTGTTCGGCAGGCGTTTGACGAAGTGCTGGATCAGCTCGGCGCCGATGATGCCCTCGGGCGTATCGCCGCCTTCGTTCCAATCGATTCCGGGAGTGGCGATGCCGGGCGTGACGGCGCCGGTCGCCGCGGGGGATTCCTGCAGCTCGTCCTCGTCGTCCGTTTCGTTCTCGTCATAGAGGATGCCACCATCCTCCACCTTCCGGCCATTCATTCGGTTATTCCCCCGACATCGGGTGTTTCCCAGGCGAGATGCTGCCCACCATCGAGCGCTATCATTTGCCCGGTAATAGATGGCGTGTCGAACAAAAAGCGAACTGTGCGGCCAAATTCCCCAAGATCCGGTCCCCGGCGCAGGATCAGGCCCTCCACCTGCGCCTGGAAGGCGGCATCGTCCTGCCGCTCGTTCGGCAGCGACGGGCCGGGGCCGATGGCATTGACGCGCACGCGCGGCGCAAAACTCTGCGCCATGGTGCGGGTCGCCATCCACAGCGCCGATTTGGAAAGCGTATAGGAATAGTAGCGCGGCGTTGGGTTCCAGACGCGCTGGTCGATGATGTTGACGATCGAGCCCGCTGTGCCCTCGGGAAGCTGGCGAACGAAGTCGCGTGCAAGGATCGACGGCGCCTTCACATGCACGGCGAAATGCCGGTCCCACAAGGGATCGTCGAACGCCTCGACCGTGTCGGGCTTGAAGAGGGAGGCGTTGTTGACAAGGAGGTCGATGGGGCCGAGCGCCGCTGCCGCAGTGCCGATCAGTCGCCCGGTCGCCGCCCCGTCCGCGAGGTCGCATTGCACGGCGACGGCCCTTCCGCCGGCCTCATTGACGGCGCTGGCCATCGCCTCGGCGTCTTCCAGAGATGTGTTGGCATGGATGGCGACGGCGAAACCGTTCGCGATGAGGTCTTCCACGATGGCCTTGCCGATGCGTTTCGCGCCGCCCGTCACGAGGGCTGTCCTGAGGGGCTTGTTCACGAAAATCCATCCTGCCGATTCATTTGATTAACCGGCCCAAGATATAGACATCCCAGCGCAGGCTTAAACTCCCCCTGACAATTGGTTGCAGAAAAATTAATTGCAAAAGCGACTTCAAAGTAATTTGAAGTATATTTTATTGATTTTTCCGATTGATGAAATCGTGGTTAACAAATACCCTGGTGCGCAAAAGTCACATCCCATTTGTGCCGCGCCGTTGCCACAATCATTTCACATTTTGGCTCTTTCAATTCCTCAATCTTTATTCAATTTCCGCTCAACCGGGCGGGACTGAATTGGAAATGACGATGCCCGATCGCCTCCCAGAGAGGGCGTCGTTTAGTAAAGGAGAATATCATGCGTACACTTATCGCCACCCTCATCGCTTCGACCGTTTCCATGGTCGCTTTCCAGGCTGCTCACGCTGCTGACGCCATCGACGAAATTCCGCAGGCTCCGGCCGCTGAATATTCCGAGCCGGTTGCCAGCGGCAACTGGGCCGGCGCCTATGCCGGTGGTACGGCAAGCTGGCAGCGCGGTGACTTCAACCGTCAGGGCGACGCCAAGGCGAACGGCCTCGGCGGCGGCGTCTACGGCGGCTACAACATGCAGAGCGGCCAGCTCGTTTACGGCGGTGAAACCGACCTGAACTACTCGGGCGTCGATGCCGAGCGCAACGGCCTCAAGGGTAAGCAGGGCGTCAACGGCTCGATCCGCGGCCGAGTCGGTATCGACCTGAACCCGGTCCTCGTCTACGGCACGGCCGGTATCGCCGGTACCAACGTCGAGATGAAGAACGCCAACGGCAAGGACGACCGCAACATGGTCGGCTGGACCGCTGGTGCCGGTGCCGAAGCCTTCGTGACCAACAACGTCACGGCGCGTATCGAGTACCGCTACAGCGACTACCAGAAGAAGAGCTTCAACCTCGGCGGCGACAAGGTCAAGTCGGGCTTCGAAGACCACAGCGTTCGCGTCGGTCTCGGCGTGAAGTTCTAAGCCTCACGGCTCCAGCAAGACGAAAAGGCCGGGCGAAAGCCCGGCTTTTTCTGTTTTGGAGGGATGGGATTGCCCCTCACCCTAACCCTCTCCCCGCAAGCGGGGAGAGGGGATGTGCCCTGCAAATGGTCATTGCCTGGGGAAATCGGCGCGGCATATCTCCTTCGCCCCGTTTACGGGGAGAAGGTGGCCGGCAGGCCGGATGAGGGGCCTTGCAATCGAGCCGTCAGTCTTTGAACTGCGCATAGTCAGGGAAAACCGCCTCGAAGCGGGAGAGGAAGCGCTTCAGCTTCGGCCGGCCACGCTGCCATTTGCCGGCAAAGCGCAGCTCGATGTAGCGCAGCATGGCGGCTAGCGCGAAATGGCCGGCATTCGGCTTCTTGCCGAGGCGCGGCATGTTCTCTTCGAGATGGTCGAGCGCACGCTCCACCTTCTGCCACTGCCGGTCGATCCAGGGCTGGTGGACCTTCTCTTCCGGTCGCGAGCGGCGCTCGTAGACGATGGCGAGCAGGCTGTCGCAGATACCGTCGGCCGTCGCCTCCAGTATATCCACTTCCGTGCGTTTTGCCGCATTGCGGGGGTAGAGCGTACCCTTCGTCTGGCGGTCGATGTAGTTCATGATCGCACGGCTGTCATAGACAGCAAGGCCCTCGTCGGTCACGAGCGTCGGGATCTTCCCGAGGGGATTGGCAGCCAGCAGCTCCGCCGGGTCGGCATTGGTGTCGGCTGCGACCGACTGCGCGGCAAGGCCTGCGAAATGCGCGGCCATGCGCACCTTGGTGGAATAGGGCGAGGCACTCGAATAGAAGATCTTCATCAGCGGCATCCTGTTCTAGCGAATGGGCGGTTGTTCGATGGATTTGGCGCGGCAGCCCGCGCGGTCGACGGCAGGGCAGGTGCGGAAGGAAAGGTCCGTCGTCATGCAGATGCGGATCTCCTCCAGCCGCCCGTCCTCGCAGGTCACGGCGATGCCCTTGCGATCGAGCCCGGGATTGGCCGCGATGAAGGCGGCCTCCGCCGCATCGGGGGAAAACCGGGCACCGCCGCGCTGTGGCGCGAGGTCGGCGGGAATGTCGATGCGCTCGAAGGCCGCGCGGGTCACGGCAAAATAGTCCTTCTGGCTGAGGCCAGAGCAGGAGCCGTGCTTGCGCCACTGGTGGCCGACCAGCCCCATGGAGGGAATGATGTCGAGCACGGTGCGGCCGAGCTTCTCCGGCACGCGGTCCGGCTGGCGCGTCGGGCAGAATTCCGGGTAGCCGCGGTCGTTCTGCGGCCAGAGCCCGTGCACGATGAAGCCGTTGTTCTCGCCGCGCCGGCACTGTTGCGTTCGGCCGCCTGCATCGTTGTCCGCGCACCAGGTCGGTGACCAGGAGAGCGACAGCACGTAGAAATCGAAGCCCGTGCCGAGCGGCACGGCCGCGCGCGTTTCCGGCGCTTTGCGGCTCGCCTCGGTCTTCTGTTTTTCGGCCGGCTTGTCCTCGCTGCAGCCGGCAAGCGCGGCCAGCCCGGCGAGGAGCAGGCACAGGGGGCGGGCGAGGGGGAAGGAAGGCGGGCGGCTCATTGTTCGGCGGCGGCAGGCAAAGGCGTCATTGAGGTCTCCCGGTTCGGCGCGCGATTGTTGCCGCCGGACGGCAAAGGTCAAGAGGCCTTCGTCTCCCCGGCGATCCAGAAGGCGCGGGCCGAGGCGAAGCGGTCCTGCGCCAGCCGTTCCTTGAGGAAGGGCAGCAGAACGTCGAGTTCCTGCTTCAGCGTATAGGGTGGATTGACGACGATGAGGCCGGAGCCCGTCAGTCCCGTCGTCTCGCGGTCGCTCTTCACCGAAAGCTCCGCGCAGAGCATCTTGGGGATGCCTGTCTCCTTCAGCGCCTTGTGGAAGGCGGCGATGGGAGCGTTCTTTTTCAGAGGATACCACAGGCAATAGACCCCGCCGGGAAAGCGGCGCACGGCCTTTTGCAGCCCGTCGACCAGCCGCTCGTACTCGCCCTCGATCTCGAAGGGCGGATCGACCAGCACGATGCCGCGCTTTTCCTTCGGCGGCAGGTGCGCGCCGAGCGACAGCCAGCCGTCGAGCCGGGTGATGCGGCTCTGGAAGTCGCCGTCGAACAGGCGATGCAGCGTCTCGTAGTCGTCCGGATGCAGTTCCATGGCGGAGAGCCGGTCCTGCGGGCGGAAGAGCAGGCGCGCCAGTTTTGGCGAGCCTGGATAATAGGTTAGCCCGCCTTGCGGATTCAACTCGTGAACAGCCTTCAGGTAGGGCGCGAGAATTTCCGTCACCGCCGCCGGCAGGTCGCCGTCGAGCAGCCGGCCGATGCCGTTGCGCCATTCGCCTGTCTTCTGCGCTTCCCCGCTCGAAAGATCGTAGAGGCCGATGCCGGCATGGGTGTCGAGCACGCGGAACGCCTTGTCCTTGCCCTGCATGTAGAGGACGAGGCGAGCGAGCACGGCGTGTTTGAGCACATCCGCGAAATTGCCGGCGTGATAGATGTGGCGGTAGTTCATTTGAGGCCCCGTGCGACGCCCACGATCATCCGCGCTGATGCGACGATGAATTGTTGCAATGGTAGAATGATTTGCCTTTTGGCACTTCGTGCTCTGCAATATAGAAAAGCCATGAACGTTGCGACCCCCCATCTCGGAAAACCGCGTATCGGCCACTCGGCCTGTCCGCATGACTGTCCCTCCACCTGCGCCCTCGATGTCGAGATCGGCGCAGACGGACGCATCGGCCGCGTCAAGGGCAGCGCCGACAACAGCTACACGGCCGGCGTCATCTGCGCCAAGGTCGCCCGCTATGCCGATCGCCTCTACCATCCGGACCGGCTGATGAAGCCGCTGGTGCGCAGGGGCGAGAAGGGCGGTGGCGAATGGGCCGACATTTCCTGGGAGGCGGCGCTCGACGCCATTGCGGAAAGCTTCGTCAGGGCCGAGCAGGCCCATGGCAGCGAGGCGGTCTGGCCCTATTATTATGCCGGAACGATGGGTCTGGTGCAGCGCGATTCCATCGAGCGCCTGCGTCATGCGAAACGCTATTCCGGCTTCTTCGATTCGATTTGCACCAATCCCGCCTGGACCGGCTTTTCCATGGGAGCCGGAACGCTGCGCGGACCCGATCCGCGCGAGATGGCAAAATCGGACTGCGTGGTGATCTGGGGCACAAACGCCGTCTCCACCCAGGTCAACGTGATGACCCATGCGGTGAGGGCGCGCAAGGAGCGCGGGGCGAAGATCGTCGTTGTCGACATTTACGACAACCCCACGATGAAGCAGGCCGACCTTGCATTAAAACTTCGGCCCGGCACCGATGCCGCGCTCGCCTGCGCCGTCATGCATGTCGCCTTCCGCGACGGTTATGCCGACCGTGCCTATATGGAGGCATTCGCCGACGACCCGGCCGGTCTCGAGACGCATCTTGCCAGCCGCAATCCGGCCTGGGCGGCCGGAATCACCGGTCTGACGGTGGACGAAATCGAGGCCTTCGCCG
Organism: Shinella sp. JR1-6; assembly: GCF_004284735.1. NCBI lineage: Bacteria > Pseudomonadati > Pseudomonadota > Alphaproteobacteria > Hyphomicrobiales > Rhizobiaceae > Shinella > Shinella sp. JR1-6. The sequence continues at coordinate 339,500 of NZ_SHMI01000003.1, forward strand.
CTCTCGTTGGGCAAACAAAACGGAGTTTTTTCCGCCTCGGCTATGGTTTTACCCGCAGCCGCAACGGTGCCGTCTCCATGCATGCGGCGCTCTCCATCGCCACCGTGCTCGGTTCCTGGCAGTATGAGGGCGGCGGTGCGTTCCACAGCAATTCCGCGATCTTCCATCTGCGCAAGGGCGAGCTGACGGGCGCGAAGCTCGTCGATCCCGATATCCGCATGCTCGACCAGTCGCAGATCGGCCGCATCCTGACAGGCGATGCCGTCGCGTTGCGCGGGCGCGGCCCGGTCAACGCCATGCTGATCCAGAACACCAATCCGGCGAATGTCGCGCCGGAGCAACGCCTGGTGAAGCAGGGCTTTCTGCGCGACGACCTTTTCGTGGCGGTGCACGAGCATTTCATGACCGATACGGCGAAGCTTGCCGATATCGTGCTGCCGGCCACCATGTTCGTCGAGCATGACGACATCTATCGCGGCGGTGGCCACCAGCACATCCTGCTCGGGCCGAAGCTCGTCGAGCCGCCCGAAACGGTACGCACCAATCTTTTCGTCATCGAAGAGCTCGCCAGGCGTCTCGGCGTCGGCGACATGCCGGGCTTCGGGCTTTCCGAGCAGGAGCACATCACCCGCATGCTGCCCTACTACGAGCGGGATTTCGACGGCCTGAAGGAGGAGAAGTGGATCGACTGTCAGCCGGATTTCGAAACCGCGCATTTTTCCAAGGGCTTCGGCTTTCCCGATGGCAAGTTCCGCTTCCGGCCGAACTGGACGAACACGCCCGCGCCCAACCGGCCGCCGAAGGTGCTTGGCGCCTTCGGTCCGCATGAGGCGCTGCCGACCTTCCCGGATCATGTGGCGATCATCGAGACGCCGGATGCCGATCACCCTTTCCGTCTCGCCACGTCGCCTGCCCGAACCTTCCTCAACTCGACCTTCACGGAGACGAAGGGCTCGCGCGAACGCGAGGGCCGGCCGGAGGTGATGATCCATCCCGAGGATGCGGCGGCGAGCGGTGTAGTCGAGGGCGATATCGTGCAGCTTGGCAACGTCCGCGGCGACATCCGCCTGCACGCCAAGGTGACAGACAGCGTGAAGCCGGGTGTACTGATCGCCGAAGGGATCTGGCCGAATTCCGCCCATCTCGACGGGGAGGGCATCAATGTCCTGACCGGCGCCGACCCGGTCGCGCCCTATGGCGGTGCTGCCTTCCACGACAACCGCGTCTGGCTGCGTAAGGCCTGAACGTCACGCGAGGATTTTTCATGACGTCCGACATGTCCTCCGCCGTCCGTATCGTCGATCAGCAGACGGTCTGGAAGCGCTTCATCCATCTTCGCACTGTCGTGGTCGAGCAGAGGCGGGCGGACGGCCGGGTGGAGCAGCTGGATCGCGAGGTGCACGACCATGGCCCGGCGGCCTGCGTGCTGCTGGTCGATCCGGTCCGCCAGTCGGTCATCCTGGTGCGGCAGTTCCGCCCCGGCGCCTTCTTCGGCGGCCATCCGGACGGTTTCCTTGCGGAAGTGCCGGCGGGTCTGCTCGACGACGATGCGCCCGAGGCGGCCGTCGCCCGCGAGGCGATGGAGGAGACCGGCTATGCGGTGCGCGACGTGCGCCACCTCTTCGACATCTATTCCAGCCCCGGCACGCTGACGGAGCGCGTCGGCTGCTTCGTTGCCCGTATCGACGCGACGGCGCGTGACGGCGAGGGCGGCGGCGTCGACGGGGAGGGCGAGGATATCGAGGTCGTCGAACTGCCGATCGACGAAGCCTACGGCCTCATCGCCACGGGTGGTATCCAGGATGCGAAGACCATCGTCATGCTGCAATGGCTGATGCTGCACCGTGGGGAGTTCGGCTGATTCTTCGCCGGGATTATGTTCGCGGTCGGGATGCAGAACGTTTCCGGGGCGCGGCTGGAAGCAAGGCGTAGCCCCTCACCCTGACCCTCTCCCCGCAAGCGGGGAGAGGGTACGTGCCCCACGAACCGGTGATGACGAAGGAAAACGGTGCGGCATATCCCCTTCGCCCCGCTTGCGGGGAGAAGGTGGCGGCAGCCGGATGAGGGGCGGGGACACGCGGCACCCTCCCGGCAAAAGACCCGCAAGCCTTGACAAACAGCGTCGGCCATGCGCTTTTCCGCGCGATTTTTCTTGGTCGCCGCGCCGGGTTCTTCCCGCGCGGCCTATCAGCATTTCAGGATACCACGATGCACCGTTACCGCAGCCACACCTGCGCCGCCCTCCGCAAGTCCGATGTCGGCCAGACCGTCCGTCTTTCCGGCTGGGTTCACCGCGTTCGAGATCATGGCGGCGTGCTCTTCATCGACCTGCGCGACCATTACGGCATCACCCAGGTCGTCGCCGATCCCGATTCGCCGGCCTTCAAGAAAGCCGAGACCGTGCGCGGCGAATGGGTGATCCGCATCGACGGTCTCGTCAAGGCGCGCACCGAGGATACCGTCAACAAGGGCATGCCGACCGGCGAGATCGAGCTCTACGCGCAGGACATCGAAGTCCTCTCGGCCGCCAAGGAATTGCCGCTGCCGGTCTTCGGCGAGCCGGACTATCCGGAAGACGTGCGCCTGAAGTACCGCTTCATCGACCTGCGCCGCGAGACGCTGCACAAGAACATCGTCAAGCGTACGCAGATCATCTCCTCCATGCGCAAGGGCATGGGTGAGGCGGGTTTTGCCGAATATACGACGCCGATCCTGACCGCCTCCTCGCCCGAGGGCGCGCGCGACTTCCTCGTGCCCTCGCGCATCCACGAAGGCAAGTTCTTCGCCCTGCCTCAGGCCCCGCAGCAGTACAAGCAGCTCCTGATGGTTGCCGGTTTCGACCGCTACTTCCAGATCGCGCCGTGCTTCCGCGACGAAGATCCGCGTGCCGACCGCCTGCCGGGCGAATTCTATCAGCTCGACGTCGAGATGAGCTTCGTCACTCAGGAAGACGTCTGGGAAACGATGGAGCCGATGATGACGGCCGTCTTCGAAGAATTCGCCGAGGGCAAGCCCGTCACCAAGAAGTGGCCGCGCATCCCCTATGACGAGGCGATCCGCAAGTATGGCTCCGACAAGCCGGACCTTCGCAACCCGATCGTCATGCAGGCCGTCACCGATCATTTCGCCGGTTCCGGTTTCAAGGTCTTCGCGAACATGATCGCCTCGAACCCGAAGGTCCAGGTCTGGGCGATCCCGGCCAAGACCGGCGGTTCCCGTGCCTTCTGCGATCGCATGAACGCCTGGGCACAGTCGATGGGCCAGCCCGGCCTCGGCTACATCTTCTGGCGCAAGGAGGGCGAGAAGCTCGAAGGCGCCGGCCCGCTGGCGAAAAACATCGGCGAGGAGCGCACGGAAGCCATCCGCACGCAGCTCGGTCTCGATGACGGCGATGCCTGCTTCTTCGTCGCCGGCGATCCCGCGAAGTTCTACAAGTTCGCCGGCGAAGCCCGCACGCGCGCCGGCGAGGAGCTGAATCTCGTCGACCGCGATCGCTTTGAAATGTGCTGGATCGTCGATTTCCCGTTCTACGAATACAACGAAGACGAAAAGAAGATCGACTTCGCGCACAACCCCTTCTCCATGCCGCAGGGTGGCCTCGAGGCCTTCGACAGCAAGGATCCGCTGGAGCTGAAGGCCTACCAGTATGACGCGGTCTGCAACGGCTTCGAAATCGCCTCAGGCTCGATCCGTAACCAGTCGCCGGAACTGATGGTCAAGGCCTTCGAGAAGGTCGGCCTCTCGCAGGGCGACGTGGAAGAGCGCTTCGGCGGCCTCTACCGCGCCTTCCAGTACGGTGCTCCGCCGCATGGCGGTTGCGCCTTCGGCATCGACCGCGTGGTCATGCTGCTCGTCGGCGCGAAGAACCTGCGCGAGATCTCGCTGTTCCCGATGAACCAGCAGGCACAGGACCTCCTCATGAACGCCCCGTCGCCGGCCGCCCCGGCGCAGCTGCGGGAACTGGCGCTGCGCGTCGTTCCCTCGCAGAAGAAGGACTGAGCCTTCGCGGCTGTCTCCTGTGAAAGGGCCGGTGGAAACACCGGCCCTTTCCTTTTGCGCGGACGCCACAATGCCGTGAATTCGCCGCCAGTCGATCCCAATTCCGCGCACAATCAGTCGAAATGCACCCCTAGCGTGAAGATGCGCCCGAAAGAGGCGATTCACGACTGGAGGGACTTTTCATGACATCGACGGAAGCGGACGATCCCATTCCCGTATCGGGCAGGCAGATGCCGCCCATCGAGCCGCGCGGCAATCTTGCCACGTTCCTGCGCTCGCCCGGCGTCAAATTCATCATGATCGGCATCATTTCGGTGGCGCTGCTGGTGCCGCTGCTCCTGGTCTGGGGCCTGACGGAGGAGCGCGCACAGCGCGCGGCCGATGTCTCGCGGCGCATCGCCAACGGCTGGGGCGGCGACCAGGCGATCAACGGCCCCTATCTTGCGGTACCCTTCGAGGTCGAGCGCAGCCGCACGATGGATGCGCGCACGGTTGTCGAGCGGGTGACCGAATGGGTGCTCGTCATGCCGGAAACACTCGACGTGACGGCCGACCTGAAGGCGGAGGAGCGCAAGCTCTCCATCTACACGCTGCCGGTCTATAACGGCGCGCTGACGCTGAAGGGCCGCTTTGCCGGCAACATCCTGCAGGACCTTGCGCAATTCGACGGTACGCCGCAGCTCGACCGGGCGTTTCTGGTGCTCAACATCAACGACATCACCGGCATTCGCTCCGATGCCGGTGTGAGGATCGACAACGGGGTCGCACGCCCGTTCGATCCCGGCATGCGGCAGATTTCCGCGATGGCGAGCACGGGCGTGGAGGGTTATGCCACACCACAAACGAGCGCAGGCGTGCACCGGTTCATCGAACGCCCGCTCATCGAAAATGGTTTCGTCTTCGAGATCGCCCTGTCGCTCAACGGTTCGCGCAGCTTCGCCGTCGCGCCCGCCGGCCAGACGACGACCTTTTCGGCCAAGGCGAACTGGCCGCATCCCGGTTTCGAAGGCCTCTTCCTGCCGGAGGAGAAGACCGTCACCGCGTCGGATTTTTCGGCCAAGTGGACGATCCCCTATCTCGCCCGCGGCATCGACCGCGTCGCTGCCGGCCCGACCCTGCCGTTGTCGGGCAGCATGATGAGCATCAACCTCGTGGAGCCCGTGCAGTTCTATCAGGTGGTGTCGCGGACGCTGAAATACTCGATCGGCTTCATTTCGCTCGTCTTTCTCGCCGTCTTCGTTGTGGAGCTGAAGGGCGGGCGCATGGTGCACTGGATCCAGTATGTGCTGACGGGGCTTGCGCTCATCGTGTTCTACGTACTGCTTCTGGCGCTTGCCGAACACACCGGTTTCACCATCGCCTATGCCGCAGCCTCGCTCGCCACGACCCTGTTGATCGCCGCCTATCTCGGCAGCGCGACGGGCAGCCGCAGGAACGGCCTGTCGCTCGGCGCGGTGCTGCTCTCGGCCTATGGCGTCATGTATCTGGTGCTGCGCGAGGACGAATACGCGCTGCTCGCCGGCGCGCTGATCTCCTTCGTCACCATCGCAGCGACGATGTACGCGACGCGCCGCGTCGAATGGTCGGTGCCGCAGGCGGCCCCGGCTCGCTGAGGCAAGGCTCTCAACGCAAAAGGCCCGGAGCGTCAGCTCCGGGCCTTTCCTTTTCGGTCGATCAACCGAATGTCTTACATCTCGTCGTTGGCCGTAACCGTGACGCCGAGAACCTGCGGGATGGTCTGCGGTGCCCCCATGGCGGCGCCCATGATCATCGGGAACGGTACCGGCTCCTTCGGCTCGGCGCTGATCGTGATGCTCTTGGGATCGTCGAGATAGGCGTTGGCGGCTTCCGCGATCTGGTTCTGCAGATCCGGCATGTTCAACTGGGCGAGCATGATCGGGATGAGGCCCTTCAGCGACTGGGCCATCTGGTCGCCGGAAACGCCCTGTTCGCTGCCGGCATAGTCAAGCAGCTTCTTGGTGATCGAGGCGTCTTCGAAGGAGATGGAGGCGCTGTTGAAGGTCAGCTGCTGCACGAGGCCCATCATGGACATGCCCATGGCGGCGTTGGCCTCTTCCTTGTTCGGATTGGCTTCGGCGGCCTTGATGGCCTCCTGCATGCTCTTCAGGAAGTCGAGCGTGTAGCCGGAGAACTCCAGCGCCAGGTTGAGACGGCCGACATCCTTGAAGTCGAAGGCGTATTCGTCGACGGCGAGCTTGCCGCTGGCAAGTTCCCAGCTGCCCGACATCGAGACCTTGCCTTCCAGTGTCTGCATATTCAGCTTGGCGAGCGTGTCCTTGGCCTTCGGGTCTTCGACCGAGGTGAGGTCGGCCTTCAGGTCCGACAGCGTGGCGTCGAATTCGAGGCCGGCATCGGCGTCCATGCGCTTGATGTTCGCCTCCATGCCGGACATGGAGAAGACTTCCTTGCCCTTGGAGGTGACGGAGACCGGGCCGGCGGTGGCCGATTCGTACATCAGCAGCGATTCCAGCGTGCCGGGAACGACCGTGCCGGGAATGATGACGCCGTTGATGGCGATGTCCTTGGCCGAAACCGTGGCATCCGCTTCGGTGACGTTGATGTCCTGGAACGAAACGGTCTCGACGGTGTAGCCGCCTTCGCCGTCTTCCTCGACGCCATCCATGGTGATGGTGCCGAGCTTGACCGGGGCTTCCGAGCCGGTGGCCTTCAGTTCGGCGCTGTCCAGCGTCACGGTCGAGCCGTCGACGGCGACGTTCGAGGAGCTGATGGTGACGCCGCTCGTGGCATAGGTGGCATTCAGCTTGGCCAGCAGATCCGCGCCATCGAGCGCGAAGGCGGGGCTTGCCAGGGAGGCGAGCGCGGCGCCGGCGAGGAGGGTGCGGAAATGGGAGGTGCGCATCATGTTAGGCTCTCTTTCTGGATTTTTGGACGGCTGCCTTGCCGTTACCGCATCTATACGTGCGGCGCGGCGACTATATTCGGGCCGTTGGAACTTTCCATGGAAATCTCTGCCGCCGGCCGGATTTCCGACTTAGGCTTTACAAAGCGCTATCCACAGGCTGAACGCCCGGTTTCCTTGCCGCGAATCGGCAGGAACGCTAGTCAAGACCCATGGGACAGAACACTTTGCCGCCGGATGGCGGAGACGACAATATCCTGCCGGTCGACCTCAAGGCGGCGCTGGAAGAGCGCTACCTTGCCTATGCGTTGTCGACCATCACGCAGCGCGCGCTGCCGGATGTGCGCGACGGCCTGAAGCCGGTGCACCGCCGCATCATCCATGCGATGAGCGAAATGGGCCTCAGGTCCAATTCCTCGTTCAAGAAATGCGCGCGTATCGTCGGCGACGTCATCGGTAAGTTCCACCCGCACGGCGACCAGTCGGTCTATGACGCGCTGGTGCGCCTCGCGCAGGATTTTTCGCAGCGCTACCCGATCGTCGACGGCCAGGGGAATTTCGGCAATATCGACGGCGACAACGCCGCCGCCTACCGATACACAGAAGCGCGTATGACCGAGGTCGCGACGCTGCTGCTCGAAGGCATCGACCAGGACGCCGTCGATTTCCGCAAGACCTACAACGAGGAGGACGAGGAGCCGATCGTTCTGCCGGGCGCCTTCCCGAACCTGCTTGCAAACGGTTCCTCCGGCATCGCCGTCGGCATGGCGACGTCGATCCCTTCGCACAACGTGCATGAACTGTGCGACGCGGCGCTGCATCTCATCCGTCATCCGGATGCCGATGTCGAAAAGCTCACCGAGTTCGTGCTCGGCCCCGATCTCCCGACCGGCGGCATCATCATAGACAGCCGCGAAAGCATCATCGAGGCCTACAAGACGGGACGCGGCGGTTTTCGTGTGCGTTCGAAGTGGGAGACGGAAGATCTCGGCCGCGGCGGCTACCAGATCGTCGTCACCGAAATTCCCTACCAGGTGCAGAAGTCGCGGCTGATCGAGAAGATCGCCGAGCTGCTTATCGCCCGCAAGCTGCCGCTGCTCGAGGATATCAGGGACGAATCGGCCGAGGACGTGCGCATCGTGCTGGTGCCGAAGAGCCGCACCGTCGATCCGACGATCCTGATGGAATCGCTCTTCAAGTTGTCGGAGCTGGAAAACCGCATTCCGCTCAACATGAACGTGCTCTCGATGGGACGCGTGCCGAAGGTCATGGGCCTGAAGGACGTGCTCGTCGAGTGGCTCGCCCATCGGCGCGAGGTGCTCCAGCGCCGTTCGCGCCATCGCCTTGCCGCCATCGACCGCCGCCTCGAAATCCTCGGCGGTTACCTCGTCGCCTATCTCAACCTCGACGAGGTGATCCGCATCATCCGCGAGGAGGACGAGCCGAAGACCTCCCTGATGGAGACCTTCTCGCTCACCGACGTGCAGGCCGAGGCGATCCTCAACATGCGCCTGCGCTCGCTGCGCAAGCTGGAAGAATTCGAGATCCGCACCGAATTCGACACGCTGTCGAAGGAGAAGGCGGAGATCGAGGCGCTGCTCGCCTCCGACGAGAAGCAGTGGCAGACCGTCGCCTGGGAAATCGGCGAGGTCCGCAAGAAATTCGCCAAGGCCACCGAGATCGGCCGCCGCCGCACCCAGTTCGCCAGCGCTCCGGAGGCCGATGTCGAGGCCATCCAGCAGGCGATGATCGAGAAGGAGCCGGTTACGGTCGTCATCTCGGAAAAGGGCTGGATCCGCGCGTTGAAGGGACATATCGCCGATACGTCCGGCCTCCAGTTCAAGGAGGGCGACGCCCTGAAGGTGGCTTTCCCGGCGCAGACGACCGACAAGGTGCTGATCATGACGACGGGCGGCAAGGTCTTCACGCTCGGCGCGGACAAGTTGCCCGGCGGTCGCGGCCATGGCGAGCCCTTGCGCATCATGGTCGACATGGAGAACGACCAGGACGTGCTGACCGCCTTCGTGCATGACGCCTCGCGCAAGGTCATCGTCGCCTCGCAGGCCGGCAACGGTTTTGTCGTCGCCGAAACCGAGATGGTCGCCAACACCCGCAAGGGCAAGCAGGTGATGAATGTGGGCATGCCCGACGAGGCCAAACTGGTTGTGCCGGTGCGCGGCGATCACGTCGCCGTCGTCGGCGAGAACCGCAAGATGCTGGTCTTCCCGCTGGCGCAGCTTCCCGAGATGTCGCGCGGCAAGGGCGTCCGCCTGCAGCGCTACAAGGACGGCGGCGTGTCGGATCTGCGTTGCTTCGCCATCGCCGACGGCCTCACCTGGGACGACAGCGCCGGCCGCAACTTCGTGCGCAGCAAGGACGAACTCGCCGAGTGGCTCGCCGACCGCGCCGGCGCCGGCCGCACTGTTCCCAAGGGTTTCCCGCGCAGCGGAAAGTTCAGTGGCTGATCAAACGGAATAGGGAAGGCTGACGTCGCGCAGGAAGCGCGTCGCGCCTTCCTCATCGATCTCGCCGGCTGCGACGGCGAGGACGAACGCGATGACATCGGCTTGTGATGCTTCGATCAAGAAACCGTTCAGCATCAGAAATGTGAACGCGGCGAGGAAGCCGGTTCGCTTGTTCCCGTCTGAAAATGGACGGTTTTGTACAATACCGTACAGGTAGGCCGCGGCGAGTTCAAAAACATCGGGCTGACTATAGATGGCCTTGTTGATCGGGCGAGCTAACGCGGCTTCGAGGGCGTTCTCGTCCTTGAGGCCAGCCAGCCCGCCATGCTCGCGAAGCTGCTCATCACGCATGACCTCGACGGTTTGGCGCGAAAGCCATTTGATGTCCCTCATTTGGCGAGTTCGCGCAGGGCGACGCGATATTTCTCCATGCCGAGGCGAGCGGCCTTCAACTGTTCCGCAAGGTCGGTATTTTGCGGGACCAGCTTGATCTTGCCGTCCTCCTCAGAAAGGATCAGTTCATCGCCAGCCTTGACACCCATACGGTCAAGGACGTCTTTCGGGATGATTATGCCCTCGGAATTGCCGATCTTGCGAATAGTGATGTTCATGGTGCACCTTGTTATAACCTAGTTATAACACGGCTCGCCCCTCACTTCAATTTACCCCGCAGACGGAAGCTCAACCGCGGCATCCCTCTCCGCAGCGCGGGCCCTGGAGCGCAGCTGCCACAGCGAGTGGGCGAGCAGTGCGAGGATGAGGATCGAGCCGCCGATCAGGGTTTGCGTGGTGGGTGTTTCGGCAAAGGCGACCCAGACCCAGATGGGGGCGAGCACCGTCTCGACGAGATAGAACATGCCGACTTCCGGGGCGGAAAGGTAGCGCGGGCCGGTTGCAAGACACCAGAAGGCGAGGGGGAGGAGCACGAGGCCGTTGAGGAGGATATAGACCGGCTCGGCGATCGAAAGGCCGCCGGGCGGCAGAAAGAACAGCGCAACGACGCCCGAGAGCACGGCGGCAACGAGCGGAACGAAGCCCATGTCGGCCTTGCTCCTGCGGCTGAGTGTCAAGGAGGTCGCCAGCACCAGCGCCGAGCAGAGGGCCATGGCGTCGCCGAAGAGGTTTCCGCTCGAAAGCCCGTCATGCACGATCAAAAGCACGCCCGCGACCATGGCGGCCATGGTGAGCAGCGTGGCGTTGCTCGGGCGCTCGCCGAGGAAGATCCAGGAGAGGATGGCGGCGAACATCGACGTGAAGGCGAGGATGAAGACGACATTGGCCGTCGTCGTGTTGAACACCGCCAGCATGAAGGTCAGCCCGTTGATGCCGTAGCACAGGCCGATCAGCAGGCCGATGCGCCCGGGAACGAGCACCGTCCTGCGGCGCAGGACGAAGTTCAGACCGGCCCAGAGCGCGATCGCCACAACAAAAACCGAGATATTCCGCACGGCGACCATTGACCAGACGTCGCCGCCGGCAGCGCGGATCAGCGGAATGTCGAAGGAGAGGGCGAGGCCGCCGATGGCGGTGATGAGAAGACCCTTGCGGTGAAGGGCGGGATCGCTTGTCGAGGGCACGGCGGAACCGGTTTTGGAAGCTGGAAAGGCGTTGAATACAATGTTTCTGGAGCAGGTCGGGCTTTCGCCGATATGGCTTCAGGTATCGTTGGTCTCGCCGTCATAGCGCTCCCAGCCGCGTGGCATCAGGTGTTCCTGCGGCAGAAACTTCGTCTTGTAGTCCATCTTGCGCGATCCCTTGACCCAGTAGCCGAGATAGACATGCGGCAGGCCGAGCATTCTGGCGCGGCGGATGTGGTCGAGAATCATGAAGGTGCCGAGGGAGCGGTCCGCCACCTCGGGATTGTAGAAGGAATAGACCATGGAGAGGCCGTCGCCCATGCGGTCCGTCAGCGCCACGGCGAGCAATTCGCCCTGCGGCCGTTCCTTCAGACCCGAGCCTTCCTCGCGCAGGCGGTATTCGATGATCTTGGTGTGCACATGGGTGTCCTCCACCATCATCGCATAGTCGAGCACCGACATGTCGGACATGCCGCCCTTCTGGTGGCGGGCATCGAGATAATGACGGAAGAGGGAGTATTGCTCGCTGGAGGGCTCGGCCGGATATTCGTGCGAAATGAGATCGGCGTTGGCGGCCAGCACCTTGCGCATCGAGCGGCGCGGTTCGAACTCATTGACGAGAATGCGCACGGAAATACAGGCGCGGCAGGTCTCGCAGGCAGGTCTATAGGCGATGTTCTGCGAGCGGCGGAACCCGCCCTGCGTCAGGAGGTCGTTCAGTTCCGGCGCACGCTCGCCCACCAGATGGGTAAACACCTTCCTCTCCATCTCCTGCGGCAGATAGGGACAGGCCGCCGGCGCGGTGAGATAGAATTGCGGAGAGGGTGTTGCCTGCGTATTCATCGGCCGTGGGGCGACTCCGTCGCTGTGTGACACTTCTATGCCAATACCATGGCCTAGTTCAAAAAAAGGTCAACTGGGGCGCGACCCTTCCGGCCGGAATCGACCGGGACAACGGATTGCGCGCGCGGTGAGGGCGCCCCGTCCTCAGTAACGGTCCCGGCGCACCACCACGGTGCCAAGCAGGAGGTCGTGCAACAGGCGGCCACGGTCGGTGAAGAGGCCGACGAGCACGATGAACGGCGTCAGAAGCGCGTTGCCGATCCAGAACAGCACGAGATGCACGATCGCCGTCAGGAAGTCGATCGGGCGCCCATCCACACGGGCAAGTGCGAGGCCCATCACGTTCATGCCGGCGCTCGCCTGGCTCGGGCCGCCCATCGTCAGGCCGAAATAGAGCATGGCGACAATGGCGAAGAGCGCCGGATAGAGGAAGAAGCCGAGGCCGAGTGTCAGGATGCCGAGGAAGAACACGATCACGGCGGCCGGGATCCAGAGCAGGGCGACGATCGCATAGTCGATCAGAAACGCAAAAATCCGGCGCGACAGCACGCCGCGATAGGCCTGCCAGTCTGTCGTCGGAACCCGCGTTTCGTTGAAGTCGGCGCTCATCTCATTGTCTCCCGAATGGAACATGCCTGTTATATGGGGAGGCTCTTGGGGGAAAACAACGGTGATTGGGGTTGGGGGCGTATGCCCTTCATCCGGCCTGCCGGCCACCTTCTCCCCGCAAGTGGGGCGAGGGGGATATGCCGCGCCGTTTTCCGAACTCTCTGCCGTAGAGTTGGGCACGTCCCCTCTCCGCGCTTGCGGGGAGAGGGTTAGGGGGAGGGGCAAATCGGATTTCAGCCCTTGCGGGCGAGATGCCGCGCCACGTCCATCGCAAAGTACGTCAGGATGCCGTCACACCCCGCGCGCTTGAACGCCAGGAGGGTCTCCAGCATCACGCGTTCGCCGTCGATCCAGCCGTTCATCGCGGCGGCCTTGATCTGGCTGTACTCGCCCGAGACCTGATAGGCGAAGACCGGAAGACCGAAGGCCTCCTTCATGCGCCAACAGATATCGAGATAGGGAAGGCCGGGCTTGACCATCAGCATGTCGGCGCCTTCCTCCACGTCGAGCGCTGCATCGCGGATCGCCTCCGTGCCGTTGGCCGGGTCGATGTAGTAGGTCTTCTTGTCGCCCTTCAGGAGGCCGCCGGTGCCGATCGCGTCGCGGTACGGGCCGTAGAAGGCGGAAGCGAATTTCGTTGCATAGGACATGACGCCGACATCCTGGTGGCCGGCGGCGTCGAGCGCCTGGCGGATGACGCCGATGCGGCCGTCCATCATTTCCGACGGCGCGATGATGTCGGAGCCCGCATCGGCCTGGATGACCGCGGCGCGCGCCACAAGTTCGACCGTCTCGTCGTTGACGATGACGTCGCCGCGCAGCACGCCGTCATGGCCGTGGCTGGTGAAGGGGTCGAGCGCGACGTCGGTGATGACGCCGATATTGGGCACGGCCTTCTTGATGGCGCGCGTCGCGGCGTTGATGAGGTTGTCGGCCGCAAGGCTGTTCGAGCCGGTCTCGTCGCGCAGGTGCATCTCGATGTTCGGGAAGGTGGCGATGGCGGGAATGCCGAGATCTGCGGCTTCCTTTGCCGCTTCCACCAGCCTGTCGACGCTCATGCGGTTGACGCCGGGCATGGCGGTGACGGGGTCAATGACATTCTCGCCGGGCACCACGAAGACCGGCCAGATGAGATCATCGACCGTCAGACGGTTTTCCTGGACCAGCCGGCGCGTCCAGTCGGCCTTCCGGTTGCGCCGCATGCGGCGGTGGCCGGTGATCTCGTCGACGATGTTCCTGCTGCCGGTCATGATGCCATTTCCTTGCGTGGGCCTGTTTTCGCCTCCTTATCATGCTGCATGCGTCAATCAAATCGCCAGCGATACGGGGGCGTGCGGCATATGGCCGTGCATGATCGCGGTTACGGGCTTTATGCCGGCCGGCCTTGCCCTTACTGTCCGCGCCATGGTTGCTGATTCTGCAAAGGGCCCGAGGCCCAGCCTGACCGAGACGCTGTTCGCGCTGTTCCTGCGGCTGGTGGCGGTCGGCTCGTTGTGGTTCGCGCTGCAGTACTGGGCGATGCTGACGGGCTTCTCCTTCGGCGGGCAGGGGCGTTTCGACCTGCTGCCGCCGGCCTGGAAGGCGGCCTACACGGCGCTCGCCGTGCTGTTTCCCGTTGCGGCCGTCGGCCTCTGGCTTCTCGTCTCCTGGGGGCCGGTGATCTGGCTCATCGCGGCCGCCACCGAGATCGCCATGCACGAGGTCTATCCCTCGACCTTCGGCGTCAACCGGCTGCTGGTTCTGACCCACGGTGCCATCGCGCTTGTCTTCGTTCTTTTCCGCGTCGCGCTCTTCGTCCAGCGCCGCCGGCAGGCCCGCACGGTAAGAACTGATTCACCCTGAGACAGAGTCGCCTTCCGGTAAGGCGCTGTTAAGGCTGCGGTTTAAGTAGAATTTTAGATGCATTCGTTAGGTTCTCACTCAAGGCGGGAAAACAAACCACACCGCCAAACAAAACAGTGAGGCAGAAACCATGAACACCAAGATGAAGCCGCAGCAGGCCCCCGTCGTCGACCCGCAGGAAGACGCGATCCGCAATCTCTACCTGGAATCCCTCCACCTCGTCGAGCGTCTGCACCGTCGTCTGCTCGACGTCATCAAGGACGAGTTCGACCGCGCCGGCCGCTCGGATGTCAACGCCGTCCAGGCGCTGCTCCTCTTCAACATCGGCAATTCGGAACTGACGGCAGGCGAGCTGCGCAGCCGCGGCTATTATCTCGGCTCGAACGTTTCCTACAACGTCAAGAAGCTGGTCGACCTCGGCTTCATCAACCACCAGCGTTCGCGCATCGATCGTCGCTCCGTCCGCATCAGCCTGACGGAAAGCGGCCAGGAAATCGCCGAGACCGTGGCAAAGCTCTACGAGCGCCATATCGGCTCGATCCAGAAGGTCGGCGGTATCGGCGAAGGCGAGTTCAACCAGATGAACAAGCTGCTCCAGCGCCTCGATCGCTTCTGGAACGACTCGATCCTCTACCGCCTGTAAGTTCGGGCGCCGTTTTCGACCTCCTCCATAAAAGCCGGCCGCGTCCCCTGCGCGTCCGGCTTTTCACGTTTTCGTGCGGGGGGTTAGGGTGACGTGTGCCTGCCGAGACACGAATTGGCCATATTGCTGTGACACCCGGAAACTGGGCTAAGGTATGCGCGGGCGGCAGGGCCGGTTTGCGTTTGTTAACCCTGTTCGTGATAGCTGCATCGGGTATGGACCCTTGAGGTCACCGTGCCGCGTGCACCTCGCCGCCTTCAGCGGCGCTCAGGAGATGGTAGGATAAATGTCTCGCAAAACCGGATTTGATGTGTTCTCGCGCCGCGCATTCCTGCGCTCTGCCGCAACCTTCGGCGCCGCCGCCGTGGCCGGTCAGGCGCTCGCCCAGACAGCGCTCGACGACATCCTCAATGCTCCGCGCCGCGGCAACTGGGACGACCAGTTTGACGCAGAGGCATCGCGCACCGCGACCGCCGTCGTCTCCAACAATCCGATCTTCGGCTCCGGCACCACGGGCTATCTCCAGCAGGCGATCGTCGATTACCAGAACATCGTCTCGAACGGCGGCTGGCCGACGGTCAACACGCAGCAGAAGATGGAGATGGGCGTCGCCGATCCCGCCGTGCAGCAGCTGCGTCAGCGCCTGATCATCTCCGGCGACCTGCCGCGTTCCGCCGGCACGAACGGCGCCTTCGATTCCTATGTGGATGGCGCCGTCAAGCGCTTTCAGGCGCGCCATGGCCTGCCGGCCGACGGTGCCGTCGGCGAGTACACGCTGAAGGCACTGAACGTCCCGGCAGTCACGCGCCTCGGCCAGCTTCAGACAAACCTCGTGCGCCTGCAGGCCATGTCGGGCGACCTCGGCCGCCGCTATGTCATGGTCAATATCCCGGCCGCCTATATCGAGGCTGTCGAAAACGGCCGCGTCGCCTCGCGCCACACCGCCATCGTCGGCAAGATCGACCGCCAGTCGCCGGTGCTGAACTCCAAGATCTATGAAGTGATCCTCAATCCCTACTGGACCGCGCCGCGCTCGATCATCCAGAAGGATATCATGCCGCTGATGCGCAAGGATCCGACGTACCTCTCGCGCAACTCGATCCGCCTCTTCGACGGCAACGGCGGCGAAGTCTCGCCGGAAACGGTCGACTGGAACGCCGAGAAGGCGCCGAACCTGATGTTCCGTCAGGACCCGGGCAAGATCAACGCGATGTCCTCGACGAAGATCAACTTCCACAACGAGCATCAGGTCTACATGCACGACACGCCGCAGCAGGGCCTGTTCAACAAGCTGATGCGCTTCGAATCGTCCGGCTGCGTGCGCGTGCAGAACGTGCGCGACCTTTCGGTCTGGCTGCTGAAGGATACGGCCGGCTGGTCGCGCTCGCAGATGGAGGCGACGATCAAGAGCGGCGTCAACACGCCGATCAAGCTGGCGGAAGAGGTGCCTGTCTTCTTCACCTACATCACCGCCTGGTCTGCCAAGGACCGCGTCGTGCAGTTCCGCGACGACATCTACCAGAAGGACGGCGCCACCGAGCTTGCCCTCCAGACCAACTACAACCAGGAAGGCGGCCAGGCCGTCGACAGCGACCTTCTGCCGCAATAAGGCAATTTGTCTGACTTTTGCGAGGCCCCGTTTCCCTTTGGAATGCGGGGCCTTTCTGTTTTGCGGCTTTTTGCGTCTGTCGTTTTTATCGCAGAACACGCGCGGAAATGGCGCAAACCGTGGAGCGGATATTGCCCTTGCCATGCGAGGACGTTAAACACCGTGCCACCCACCCTTAAGGAGCCTCGAGGATGAGCAATTCTTCCGCTACCGACGTTTTCTTCACGCGTTCCCTTGCCGACACCGACCCGGAGATTTTCGGCTCGATCCAGAAGGAACTCGGTCGCCAGCGCCATGAGATCGAACTGATCGCCTCGGAAAACATCGTTTCGCGCGCCGTGCTCGAAGCCCAGGGCTCGATCATGACGAACAAGTATGCCGAAGGCTATCCGGGCAAGCGCTACTACGGCGGCTGCCAGTTCGTCGACATTGCCGAAGAACTCGCCATCGAGCGCGCGAAGAAACTGTTTGGCGTCGATTTCGCCAACGTGCAGCCGAATTCCGGTTCGCAGATGAACCAGGCCGTCTTCCTTGCGCTGCTCCAGCCGGGCGACACCTTCATGGGCCTCGACCTCAACTCGGGCGGCCACCTGACGCACGGCTCGCCGGTCAACATGTCCGGCAAGTGGTTCAATGTCGTCTCCTACGGCGTGCGTGAAGAAGATCACCTGCTCGACATGGACGACGTTGCCGAAAAGGCCCGCGCCAACAAGCCGAAGCTGATCATTGCCGGCGGCACCGCCTATTCCCGCATCTGGGACTGGAAGCGCTTCCGCGAGATCGCCGATGAAGTCGGCGCCTATCTCATGGTCGACATGGCGCACATTGCCGGCCTCGTTGCCGGCGGCCAGCACCCGTCGCCGTTCCCGCATTGCCATGTTGCCACGACCACCACGCACAAGTCGCTGCGCGGCCCGCGTGGCGGCATCGTGCTTACCAATGACGAGACGATTGCCAAGAAGGTCAACTCGGCGGTCTTCCCGGGCCTGCAGGGCGGTCCGCTGATGCACATCATCGCCGCCAAGGCGGTCGCCTTCGGCGAGGCGCTGCAGCCGGAGTTCAAGGACTATGCCGCGCAGATCGTCAAGAATGCCAAGGCGCTTGCCGAGACGCTGAAGGCCGGTGGTCTCGATATCGTCTCGGGCGGCACCGACAACCATCTGATGCTCGTCGACCTGCGCAAGAAGAACGCCACCGGCAAGCGTGCGGAAGCCGCTCTCGGCCGCGCCTATGTCACCTGCAACAAGAACGGCATCCCGTTCGACCCCGAAAAGCCGTTCGTCACCTCGGGCGTCCGCCTCGGTACCCCGGCCGGCACGACCCGCGGCTTCAAGGAAGCCGAGTTCAAGGAAATCGGCAACCTGATCGTCGAGGTTCTCGACGGCCTGAAGATCGCCAATTCCGACGAGGGCAATGCGGCTGTCGAAGCTGGCGTTCGGGAGAAGGTCGTCGCGCTGACGGACCGCTTCCCGATGTACTCGTATATGTAAGACAGCAGTACCAGGAAAAGTGCCGCGCGGTTTTCCGTCAGGAACCGCGTAAAGCAAGGAGACTTCATGCGCTGCCCCTATTGCGGTTCGGAAGATTCGCAGGTGAAGGATTCCCGTCCTGCAGAGGACGGGGCCGCCATTCGCCGCCGGCGCATCTGCCCGGATTGCGGTGGCCGGTTCACGACCTTCGAACGGGTGCAGCTGCGTGAGCTGATGGTCGCCAAGAAGACGGGCCGCAAGGCCCCCTTCGACCGCGACAAGCTGCTGCGCTCCTTCGAGATCGCGCTTCGCAAGCGACCCGTCGACCGGGACCGCATCGAACGCGCGGTCTCGGGCATCGTCCGCCGGCTTGAAAGTTCCGGCGAGACGGAAATCTCTTCCGAGGAAATCGGCCTCCAGGTGCTGGAGGCGCTGAAGGCGCTCGATGACGTCGGCTTCGTGCGCTACGCCTCGGTCTACCGCGATTTCTCCCATGTCGATGATTTCGAGAAGATCCTTTCCGAAGTCGCCGCCAAGATCGCCCGGGATCCGGGCGCCGACGGCTAGATGTCCGGCGCGGCGACAGACGACGCACGCTTCATGGCAGCGGCCATCCGCCTCTGCCGCCGTCATCTCGGCCTGACTGCCACAAACCCCTCCGTTGCCTGCCTGATCGTCAAGCACGGTGTGGTCCTCGCCGCCGCCGTGACCGCGCGCGGCGGGCGGCCGCATGCCGAAACGCAGGCGCTCGCCGAGGCGGGGGAAGCCGCGCGCGGCGCGACGGCCTATGTCACGCTCGAACCGTGCTCGCACCACGGCAAGACGCCGCCCTGCGCCGATGCGCTGATCGCCGCTGGCATCGCCCGCGTCGTGGTCTCGGTGACGGATCCGGACGAGCGCGTGGCGGGCAGGGGGCTTTCGATGCTGCGCGATGCCGGCATCGTGGTCGAGACGGGCGTTCTGGAAGCGGAAGGCCGTGCGGCGCTCGCCGCCTATCTCACACGCCAGACGAAGAAGCGCCCCTATGTGACTCTCAAGCTTGCCGTTTCCGCCGATGGCATGCTTGGCCGCCTCGGTGCGGGGCAGGTGGCGATCACGGGGCCGGTTTCGCGCGGGCAGGTGCATGGTCTGCGTGCCGAGACAGATGCGATCCTCATTGGCATCGGCACGGCGCTGGCCGATGATCCGGAGCTGACCTGCCGTCTTCCGGGGCTCGAAGCCCGCTCGCCCGTGCGCATCGTGCTCGATCCTCGGCTGGAACTGTCGCCGGCCTCGAAGCTGGCGCGGACGGCGAAGGATGTGCCTGTTATCGTTGTGACGACCAAGGGGACGGAGATACCCCCCTCTGGCCTGCCGGCCGACGACGCGCGCGCCGGCGCCCTCGAAGCCGCGGGCGTCGAAATCCTGACCTGCGACCCGCGCCGGCTCGACGATCTCCTGATGGCGCTCGCCACCCGCGGAACCTCCTCGCTGCTCGTCGAAGGCGGCGCGCGCACGGCGCAATCCTTCATCGAAGCCGGCCTCGTCGATCGCATCCTGCTGTTTGCGGGCACCGGTACCATTGGCAAAGACGGGATCGCATCCCCATGTGTGTCCGGGCGCATGCCGGATGGCTTTTCGCTCCGGAACACGGCGCGCCTCGGCGCGGACAGTTTGCACGAATACGAAAGAGACGATTGATGTTTACCGGCATTGTCACTGACATCGGAACGGTCGAGAAGGTCGAGCCCATGAACGAGGGCGTACGCCTGCGCGTGCGCACGGCCTACGACCCGGCCACCATCGACATGGGGGCCTCCATCGCCCATTCCGGCACCTGCCTCACCGTCACGGCGCTGCCCGAAGCGGGCTCGAACGCCCGTTGGTTCGAAGTGGAGGCCTGGGAAGAGGCGCTGCGGCTGACGACCATCGCCGGCTGGACGGCCGGCACCCGCATCAACCTCGAACGCTCGTTGAAGATCGGCGACGAGCTCGGCGGCCACATCGTTTCCGGCCATGTCGACGGCAAGGCCGAGATCCTCTCCGTCGAGGCCGAGGGCGACGCGACGCGTTTCCGCATCCGCGCGCCCACGGGGCTGGAGCGCTTCGTGGCGCCAAAAGGATCGGTCGCGCTCGACGGCACATCCCTCACCGTCAACGCCGTCGATGGCGCCGTCTTCGACGTGCTTCTCATCCGCCACACGCTCGACGTCACCACCTGGGGCGAGCGCAAGGCGGGCGACTTCGTCAACTTCGAGGTCGACACCATGGCACGGTATGCGGCGCGGCTTGCCGAGTTTCCCGCCCCCAAGGCGTGACGGCAGCGTGACTTTCGCGGGCACCGTCACGGATCGGCACAAACCGGCGTGACGGCCAGCCTGCAAGGTAACGATATCGATACTTCTTGCTCCCTAGTGTGCGCGCATCGGACCGCTGGAGACCGTTGCCGCATGGCGCCTGATTACCAAACCCTTCTGCTGGCGATCGGGCTCGCGGGTTTTTGCCTGTCGGCCACGCTGTTCGCCTCGTGGATGTCCGCCCGCGTCGAGCGCTTCCTTCTCAGCTGGTCCATCGGTATCGGCTGCATTGTACCCGCGGTTGCGGTCTACAGCCTCTATATCGATCAGGCGAATGTCGCGATCGGGTGCCTCGCCTTCACGCTGCAGTTCCTCGGCTTCGCCTTCATCTATGGCGCAGCCTACAGGTTCCGCTCCGGCGCCTCCGCCCGCCGGCGCATTGCCACCGTCTTTGCGGCCTGCCTCGCCATCGCTCTGCCGCCGCTGGTCGCCGGCTATGACGGCATCGCCTTCATTGCGCTCAATCTGCTTATCACGGCCTGCCTCGCCGCGACGGCCCGGGAGTACTGGCGCGGCCGCGCGGAAGCGCCGCTGCCGCTGACCGGCATCGTCATCCTCTACCTCCTGACCGCCGTTTCCTTCCTGCTCTGCGCCGGCGTGCTGATTCACGACGGCCGCTGGGTGATGGGACACGCGCCGGACAACTGGGCGGAAAATCTCAATCTGGTCGCGGCAATCATGGGCATCACCGGTATCGGGGCCATGTCGCTCGCGCTCAACCAGTGGCGGGTTGCCGGCAGCCACCGCCACGCCGCCATGACCGATGCCCTGACCGGCTTACTCAACCGTCGCGCCCTTTTCGATCGCTACGGGGCGCTTCCCGTCGGTGAGCACCAGGCGGCAATCGCCTTCGACCTCGACAACTTCAAGGCGGTCAACGACAGGCACGGTCATGCGGCGGGCGACGCGGTGCTCATGGTCTTCGCCGATATCCTGCGCGATTCCTGCGGGGTGGCGGCCTGCCTCGCCCGCCTTGGCGGCGAAGAGTTCGTCGTCGTTCTGGAGCGAACCTTGCCGGAACGCGCGCAGCGCATCGCCGAACGCGTCCGCGAAGATTTCGCTGCCAAACTCATCCCGATCGGGGGCCGGTCCATCACGTGCACCGTCAGTGCCGGCATCGCTCTTGCCGGAGAAAACGGCACGAGTTTCGATTCCCTCCTCAGCAATGCCGACGAGGCGCTCTACATGTCCAAGCGCAACGGCCGCAACCGTGTGTCGCTCGCCGCCTGAGGGGATGTCAGGCGCCGGGCTCGCCCTCCCAATAGTCGACGGTCTCGCCCGCGCGGCCGATGGTGCGGAACTCCGTCCGCCCGCCCGTGGCAAGGCGCGTCTTGGCGAGGAATTTTCCGGAATCCGGATATTCGCAGATCTCGGTCGCCGCCATGGACGAAATGGACAGGTATTTCAGCGGCACGGTGCCGGTGTTGAGGATCTGGTGCGCCGTCTCCGGTCCGCCGGCCGGCGCGCCCAGCACGTCGCCGGGGCCAACGAGATGGCGTTCGCTGCCGTAGCGATAGGTGCCGTGGCCCTCCAGGATGACGAAGAGCTCGTCTTCGACATGGTGGCTGTGGAAGGGACAGCCAGACTTGCCGGGCGGGACCTCGCCATAGCCGATGCCGAGATCCTTCAGGCCGAGGCGGGCGCCGAAGGATGTGTCGCGGGATTCGTAGAGCGTTCCCTGCGTCCAGTGCTCCAGCGCCAGCCTCGCGAGATTGACGATCGGCGGTTTCTGGGCGTCCATTCGCATCTCCTTTATGACTCTTGACATATTGTTCGCACTTTGTTCCATTGTGTCAATCCCGTTCGGTCGAAGCGGCTCCCGCCGGGGCGCCGAAATCGACGCGGGGGGTGGAAAATGCTTGCCAAGCTTCGCCCGTCGTGGTTTGACCGCTGCCTCTGCCCGCTGATGCGTGGCCTGCCTCCAATGTTCAGGTGATTTATGGCCAACACCGATAATCCCCATCTCCTCATCGTCGAGGCGCGCTTCTACGACGACATGGCCGACGCGATGCTCGACGGCGCCAAGCATGCGCTCGATGCCGCGGGCGCAACCTACGACATCGTGACCGTCATGGGCGCGCTCGAAATTCCTGCCGCCATCTCCATGGCCCTCGACGGCATGGAAAATGCCGGCACCTGGTATGACGGCTTCGTCGCCCTCGGCATGGTCATCCGCGGCGAGACCTACCATTTCGATATCGTCGCCAACGAATCGAGCCGTGCGCTGATGGACCTTTCGGTCAGCGAAGGCCTGCCGATCGGCAACGGCATCCTGACCGTCGAGAACGATGCGCAGGGCTGGGCCCGCGCCCGCCGTTCGGAAGGCGACAAGGGCGGCTTTGCGGCGCGCGCGGCGCTCACCATGATTGATCTGAAGAAGAAACTGGGCGGCGAACAGTGACGACGGACAGGGATCATCAGCCGGTGAAACCGGCCAACCAGCGCGGCGCGGCGCGCCTTGCCGCCGTTCAGGCGCTTTATCAGATGGATATCGGCGGCAGCGGTGTTCTCGAAGTCGTCGCCGAATACGAAGCGCATCGTCTCGGCCAGGAGGTCGACGGCGATACCTATCTCAAGGCGGATGCCTCCTGGTTCCGTTCCATCGTCTCGGGTGTCGTGCGCGACCAGCGCTTGCTCGACCCGATGATCGGCGCGGCGCTGCAGGACGACTGGGCCTTGTCCAGGGTCGACTCCACCGTGCGTGCCATCCTGCGTGCCGGCACCTTCGAGCTGAAGGAGCGCAGGGACGTGCCGGTCGCCGTGATCGTCACGGAATATGTCGAGATCGCCAAGGCGTTCTTCGAGGACGAGGAGCCGAAGCTGGTGAATGCGGTGCTTGACCGCATCGCCAAGCAGCTTCGGCCGGACACACGCAAGTAAACGGTAGGCGACATGAGCACGGGTACGGTCGAAGGTCTTGAACAGGAACTTTCGGCCGCGCGCCGCAATGTCTTCCTCCTGACGATTGCACAGGCCCTGCTCGCCTCGGCCGGGCCGATCGTCTTCTCTGTCGGTGGCCTTGCCGGCTACAACCTGCTCGGCGCGGACAAGTCGCTCGCCACCGCGCCGCTGACCGGCTTCAATGTCGGCGTGGCGCTCGGCGCCGTGCTCGTCGCCATCGCGGCCCGCATGCTCGGTCGCACCTACGGCTTTATCGTCGGGGCGCTCATTGGCGCCGGGGGCGGCCTTCTGGCTGCCATTGCGCTGTTCCGCGGCGATTTCTGGCTCTTTGCCCTCGGCTTCGTGCTCGTCGGCATTTCCAGCGGCTTTGCCCAGAAGATCCGCTTTGCCGCGGCCGATGCCTCGCCGTCCTTCTACAAGCCGCGCGCCATTTCCTGGATCCTTGCCGGCGGCGTCATTTCCGCCGTGCTCGGCCCCCAGGTGGTCATCCTCACCAAGGACCTGTTCGAGCCGGTGCTGTTTGCCGGTGCCTTCGTGGCGCTCGCGCCGCTCTGCCTTGCCGCCATCGGGCTCTTCCTCTTCCTGCGTCTACCTGACCACAAGGCGGCGGCTGTCGCGACGGGGGAGGCGGCGCGGCCGCTCCGCGAGATCGTGCTGACCCAGCGGTTCATGACGGGCATGATCTGCGGCATCTCCTCCTACGCCCTGATGACCTTCATGATGACCGGCGCGCCGCTGGCCATGGTCATCGGCTGCGGTTTCTCGCCGGAGATGGCGACGCTCGGCATCCAGTGGCACGTGCTCGCCATGTTCGCGCCGAGCTTCTTCACGGGCATGCTGATCCAGCGCTTCGGCACGGAAAGGGTCGTCGCTGCCGGTCTCCTCATCCTCATGGCCTGCGCCGCGGTCGCCCATGCCGGCATCGCGCTGTGGAATTTCTGGGGCGCGCTGATCCTGCTCGGCGTCGGCTGGAATTTCGGCTTCATCGGTGCAACCGCCATCGTCGCCTCCAGCTACAAGCCGCATGAGGCGGACAAGGTGCAGGGCTTCCACGACATCATCCTGTTCGGCACGGTGGCACTTGCCTCCTTCTCCTCGGGCAAGGTGTTCAACACCTATGGCTGGCAGGCGATCAACCTCCTGTTCTGGCCGATCACCGGGGTGAGCCTCGTTCTCGTTCTCCTCCTGCTTTTGCGCGGCCGCCGACCGGCTGCCTGAGCCCGCCCGCAGACCGACGTCGAAAAATCCAGCGCAGCGCACGGCTTGCCGCAGTGCGGCGGCTTGACGCAACCGATTCGCAAACGCACTCTGACCCCGCGCCGGCCCCTGTCTTGTGAGGAGGCAAACGGGAGCGGGCGCGTATCGGCTGCGGGGAGAGGACCCCGCGGCCTCCAAGGAGGACAGAGCGAAATGACCATATTGTTGGGCGTTATCGCATGCGGGTTGCTTTCGGTGGTCTATGCCATCTGGGCGACACGGTCGGTGCTTGCCGCCGATCAGGGGAATGCCCGCATGCAGGAAATTGCAGGTTATATCCGGGAAGGGGCGCAGGCCTATCTCACCCGGCAGTACAAGACCATTGCCATCGTTGGGGTCGTCGTCTTCGTCGGCACCTGGCTACTGCTTTCCGCAACGGCTGCCATCGGGTTCCTGATCGGCGCCGTCCTGTCGGGTGCTGCCGGTTTTATCGGCATGTATGTGTCCGTCCGCGCCAATGTGCGCACGGCACAGGCCGCATCCGTCAGCCTGTCCTCCGGCCTTGACATCGCTTTCAAGTCGGGTGCGATCACCGGCATGCTTGTCGCCGGCCTCGCATTGCTCGGCGTCTCGATCTACTACTGGATTCTCACCGGCCTGCTCGGTCAGGAGCCGGCCTCGCGTGAGGTCATCGACGCGCTCGTCGCGCTCGGTTTCGGTGCCTCGCTGATTTCCATCTTTGCCCGCCTCGGCGGCGGCATCTTCACCAAGGGTGCGGATGTCGGCGGCGATCTTGTCGGCAAGGTGGAAGCCGGCATTCCTGAAGACGATCCGCGCAATCCGGCCACCATCGCCGACAATGTCGGCGACAATGTCGGCGACTGCGCCGGCATGGCCGCCGATCTCTTCGAGACCTATGCGGTGACCGTCGTCGCCACCATGGTGCTCGCGGCGATCTTCTTTGCCGGCACGCCGGTTCTCTCCAGCGTGATGATCTATCCGCTCGCGATCTGCGGCGCCTGCATCATCACTTCGATCGTCGGCGCGTTCTTCGTCAAGCTCGGCACGAACGGCTCCATCATGGGCGCCCTCTACAAGGGCCTTATCGTCACGGGCCTGTTGTCGATCGTCGGCCTCGCTGTCGCCACGTCGCTCACCATCGGCTGGGGCGTTGTCGGCACCGTCGCGGGCAGGGAGATCACCGGGACGAACCTGTTCATCTGCGGCCTGCTGGGGCTTGTGGTGACAGCGCTCATCGTGGTGATCACCGAGTATTACACCGGCACCAACAAGCGCCCGGTGAACTCCATCGCCCAGGCATCCGTCACCGGTCACGGCACCAACGTTATCCAGGGCCTTGCGGTCTCGCTGGAATCGACCGCGCTGCCGGCCATCGTCATCGTCGGCGGCATCATCGCGACCTACCAGCTTGCCGGCCTGTTCGGCACCGGTATCGCGGTCACCGCCATGCTCGGCATTGCCGGCATGATCGTGGCGCTCGACGCTTTCGGCCCGGTCACCGACAATGCCGGTGGCATCGCCGAGATGTCGCACCTGCCGCCGGAAGTGCGCAAGTCGACGGACGCGCTCGACGCGGTCGGCAACACGACCAAGGCCGTCACCAAGGGGTATGCGATCGGTTCGGCGGGCCTCGGCGCGCTGGTGCTCTTCGCCGCTTACTCGAACGACCTTGCCTATTTCGCGGCGAACGGGGACAAGTATCCCTATTTCGCCGGCATCGGCACGATCTCCTTCGACCTCTCCAACCCCTACGTCGTGGCCGGCCTCATCTTCGGCGGCCTCATCCCCTATCTCTTCGGTGGCATCGCCATGACGGCCGTCGGCCGTGCAGCGGGCTCCATCGTCGAGGAAGTGCGCAAGCAGTTCCGCGACAAGCCGGGCATCATGGCGGGCACCGAGCGACCGGACTACGGGCGCGCGGTGGACATTCTTACCAAGGCGGCAATCCGCGAAATGGTCGTGCCCTCGCTGTTGCCGGTGCTGGCGCCGCTCGTCGTCTATTTCGGCGTGCTGCTCCTCTCCGGCTCCAAGGCCTCGGCCTTTGCGGCGCTCGGCGCCTCGCTGCTCGGCGTCATCGTCAACGGCCTCTTCGTGGCGATTTCCATGACGTCGGGTGGCGGCGCATGGGACAATGCCAAGAAGAGCTTTGAAGATGGCTTCGTCGACAAGGACGGCACGCGCCACCTGAAGGGATCGGAAGCGCACAAGGCCTCCGTCACCGGCGACACGGTCGGCGACCCCTACAAGGATACGGCAGGCCCGGCGGTCAATCCGGCGATCAAGATCACCAACATCGTGGCGCTCCTGCTGCTGGCCGTTCTCGCCTGACCGGCATCGCCGTTCATGCTGCAAAAAAAGAAACCGCGGGGAGCGATCCCCGCGGTTTCTTGATTCCCGGAAGGGCTGAAGCGTCTTACTTCGGGCCGCCACCGCCAAAGATGTTCTGGATCGCCGCGCCTGGTGCACCGCCCGTGCCGCGCAGCAGCTGGCCGAGGAAGGTGAGCTCGACGCCGCCGGTCGGTGTGACGCGCGAGATCATGTCGAAGACGCGACCGTCCTTCAGCGTATAGTGGGCGAGGCGCTCGACCACGCCTTCCTTGTCGAAATAGATGGCGAGCACGCTCTGCTCGACGACCTTCGGCTTCATGAAGGCAACGGGGCGCGTGCGCTTCTGCGAGACGTAGTAGAAGACCTCGTTGTCGAAGGTCGCGGTCGCGGACGGCGAGCCGAGCGAGAGCATGACCTGCTCGCGCGAGGAGCCGACCGGGGCCAGCGCCAGCGTCTCCTGGTCGACGACGTAGCCCTGGTGCAGTACTTCGCCGGGACCCTGGCAGCCTGCGAGAACGGACGAGGAAAGCGCGATGGCAATGGCGGCGTTACGCAACAGCTTCATGTTCAGAGCATCTCTCTTCAACAACATCCCCGGGACTGTGATGGCCGCGCAGCCATTGCAATTCATGCCTGCTTCGGTAAACCAGCTTCGACCGTCATGCAACATGACTTGCGACGGCTCCATGGTTTGAATCGGGCAAAACTAGGCTTTATGATGATTTTCGGCCTGTTCGGCAAAAAAAACGGCAACCGGCGTATCGTTGAAAAGCAGTACGCAACGCTGACAAAGGCGGCGCGCCATCCCTATCTCTATGAAGTGCTTGATGTTCCCGACACGGTTATGGGCCGTTTCGAGATGCTCTCGGCCATGCTGATCCTTTACTTCCGGCGCACCCGTGCAAGCGGCACGTCCGGCCAGGAGATCGCCCAGGAGATCGTCGATGCCTTCTTCGAGGATGTCGATCATTCGATTCGCGAGCTCGGCGTCGGCGATGTCGGCGTGCCCAAGCGCATGAAGAAGTTCGCCGGCATGTTCTACGGTCGGCTGGAGTCCTACGCCGGCGCGCTCGATTCCGACGATCATGACGGTCTTGCTGCTGCGCTACGGCGCAACATCCATCCGGAGGCGGGCGAGGGCGCGCCGTCGATGGCGGGGCTCGCCCTCTATCTCTTTGCGGCCGAAAGGGCGATGATGGCCGTCAGCGAGGACGATATCAGGGTCGGAGCGCTCGGCGTTGTGGAGCCGGGCCCGCAAGGACATGCCGCCTGAAGGCGGCCCAAAGGGAATAGAATGAAGACAGACGACGACACGCCGTTCTCCTACCTG
This sequence comes from Shinella sp. JR1-6, assembly GCF_004284735.1. Lineage (NCBI taxonomy): Bacteria > Pseudomonadati > Pseudomonadota > Alphaproteobacteria > Hyphomicrobiales > Rhizobiaceae > Shinella > Shinella sp. JR1-6. The sequence goes on from NZ_SHMI01000003.1 coordinate 367,550, forward strand.
GTCAAGGTGGGGCACATTTCCGCCAACCCGGTCGAGGTGACGATCAGCGCCAATGCCGAGGAGTGCGCCGGCCTCGCCGAGCTCTGGTCCGTGCTGGAGGTGAAGGCGCTTTCCGCCACCTTCCAGCTGCAGCGCTGGAAGCGCGACGGCGTGCGCCTCAAGGGCCGCGTCGTGGCGGATGTCGTGCAGGCCTGCGTCGTCACGCTCGACCCCGTCGAGGCGCATATCGACGAGCCGGTCGAGGTGGTCTTCGTGCCCGAGGGCTCGAAGCTGGCGCGGCTTCCGGTTGCAAGCGAGACCGGCGAAATGCTGCTTGATCCCGATGGGCCGGATGCTCCGGAAATCTTCACGGGCGATACGATCGATGCCGGCGTGGTCGCTGCCGAACATGCCGCGCTTGCCATCGATCCTTATCCGCGCAAGTCCGACGTGGACTTTTCCGGCCATATCGAGAGCACGGACAAGGATGACAAAAAACCGTCGCCTTTTGCCGTTCTGAAGGACTGGAAAAAAGACTGAACGGCTCCTGAGGCGCCTGATAATTCAGTTGTGCCCCCGGCGAAAAGCGGTATTTTGACCGAATTCCGCCGCGGCAGCCCTCTGTCCCTGGAAAACAAGAATTAAGGCAAGACACGCGTGGTCAGAATTTCCGTCGACGTCATGGGTGGCGATTTCGGCCCCAAGGTCGCTATCCCGGGCGCAGCCAAGGCTCTCGAGCGCCATCCCGAGATCCGTTTCGTGCTTTTCGGCAATGCCGCCGAATGTGAGCCCCTTCTGGCGCAGCATCCCAAGCTGAAGGCCGCCAGTACCTTCCACCATTGCGACGTCGCCGTTGCCATGGACGAGAAGCCGAGCCAGGCGCTGCGCCGTGGCCGCGGAAAGTCCTCCATGTGGCAGGCGATCGATGCCGTTGCCAAGAACGAGGCCGATGTTGCGGTCTCCGCCGGCAATACCGGCGCGCTGATGGCCATGTCGAAGTTCTGCCTGCGCATGATGGCCAATATCGAGCGCCCGGCGATCGCCGGCATCTGGCCGACCCTGAAGGGTGAGAGCATCGTTCTCGACATCGGCGCGACGATCGGCGCCGATGCGAACCAGCTTTTCGATTTCGCGCTGATGGGCGGCGCCATGGCGCGCGCGCTGTTCGGGATCGACAAGCCGACGCTGGGCCTGCTCAATGTCGGCGTCGAGGAGATCAAGGGACAGGAAGAGGTGAAGGCTGCCGGCCAACTCATCCGCGAGGCCAATTTCGACACGATTGACTATTACGGCTTTGTGGAAGGCGACGATATCGGTCGCGGCACGGTGGACGTGGTGGTCACGGAAGGTTTTGCCGGCAACATTGCGCTGAAGGCGGCCGAGGGCACGGCGCGGCAGATCGCCGAGTATCTGCGCGCGGCCATGTCGCGCACCTGGATGGCCAAACTCGGTTATATCCTCGCCAAGAGCGCCTTCGACCGGGTGCGCGAGAAGATGGACCCGCGCAAGGTGAATGGCGGCGTGTTCCTCGGTCTCAACGGCATCGTCATCAAGAGCCATGGCGGCACGGACGCCGAGGGCTTTGCCGCGGCTGTCGATGTCGGCTACGACATGGCCCGCAACGGCCTGAAGGACAAGATCGAAAAAGATTTGCAGAAGTATCATGCCGGCCGCCCCGTCGAAGGTGCCGCCCAGAGCATGAGCGACGAGGTATAGAATGATTCGTTCAGTGGTCCGCGGTTTCGGAACGGCGCTTCCGAAGCGGGTACTTACCAATGCCGAGCTGGAAAGCATGGTCGACACGTCCGATGACTGGATCGTGCAGCGCACCGGCATTCGCCAGCGCTACATCGCCGGCGAGGGCGAGACGACGGCGTCGCTCGGCGAAGGTGCCGCGCGTGCCGCTCTCGACAAGGCAGGCCTGACGGCGGCCGACATCGACCTCATCATCGTCGCCACCTCGACGCCGGACAACACGTTTCCCGCCACCGCCGTCAACATCCAGAACCGCCTCGGCATGCACCATGGCTTTGCCTTCGACGTGCAGGCCGTCTGTTCCGGCTTCGTCTATGCGGTGACGACCGCCGATGCCTATATCCGCGGCGGCCTTGCAAAACGCGTGCTTGTCATCGGTGCGGAGACCTTCTCGCGCATCCTTGACTGGACGGACCGCACGACCTGCGTGCTCTTCGGCGACGGCGCCGGCGCCATCGTGCTGGAGGCTGCGGAAGGGGCGGGCACCAACCAGGACCGCGGCGTCCTGACGACGCAGCTGCGCTCCGACGGCGCGCACCGTGAGAAGCTTTATGTCGATGGCGGCCCGTCCACCACGGGTACGGTCGGTCATCTGCGCATGGAGGGCCGCGAGGTCTTCAAGCATGCGGTCGGCATGATCACCGACGTGGTCATCTCGTCCTTCGACGCGACGGGCTTCACCGCCGAGGATATCGACTGGCTGGTGCCGCATCAGGCAAACAAGCGCATCATCGACGGTTCAGCTAAGAAACTCGGCATTCCCCTCGAAAAGGTCGTCGTCACCGTCGACCTGCACGGCAACACCTCTGCCGCCTCGATCCCGCTGGCACTGGCTGCAGCGGCGAGCGACGGACGAATCAAGGACGGCGACCTCGTGCTGCTGGAAGCCATGGGCGGCGGCTTTACCTGGGGTGCAGTGCTGCTGCGCTGGTAGCTGTTTCCAGCCGCCTTTCCCATGGAAGGGCGACTTCCCGGCAAACGGACAGGGGCAATCTGCGGGCTTCGGCCTTCCTTTGTCGTGCCGAAGCGCCGGTTGGTGGCCAGGGAAATGGCCTCTCCCGCATCAGGGCGCAGGGCCGCTTGACCCGCGGGGGCAAGGACAATACTCTTCCGCCACGTAACCATAGGCTTTCAATGGGAAATCGGTGAGGAACGATGAGCGGCAAGACGGTGACACGCGCAGATTTGGCCGAATCGGTTTTCCGGAAGGTCGGCCTTTCCAGGACCGAATCCGCAGAGCTCGTCGAAACCGTGATCGACGAGATCTGCAATGCCATCGTGCGGGGCGAGAGCGTGAAACTCTCCTCCTTCGCGACCTTCCAGGTGCGCGACAAGAACGAGCGCATCGGCCGTAACCCGAAGACCGGCGAGGAAGTGCCGATCTCGCCGCGCCGGGTGATGACCTTCAAGGCATCCAACGTGCTCAAGCAGCGGGTGCTGAAGTCCCATCTCTCGCGCAAGGCGAAACAGAAGCCGGCTTCGCCCGCTTCCTGAGCGATTTTCTGCCGATTGCCGGCGGTTCGGCAATTTGAAACTTGAATATCGTCCGGCAACCCGCTGAAATGCATACGATTCGGCAACGCTTTCGTTTGCCGTGCCACGCGCTTTCATCGAGGGTAGAATGGACAAGAGTCCGGACGCGTTCCGCACCATCAGCGAGGTCGCCGACGATCTCGACCTGCCGCAGCATGTTTTGCGCTTCTGGGAGACGCGGTTCACGCAGATCAAGCCGATGAAGCGCGGCGGCGGGCGGCGCTACTATCGCCCCGAGGACGTTGATCTTCTCAAGGGCATCCGCCATCTCCTCTACGACCACGGCTACACGATCAAGGGCGTCCAGAAGCTCCTGAAGGTCAATGGCAACCGCTTCGTCGCCGCCATTGCCAGCGGGGACCTCGCGACCGTCGAGGCGCTCGCCGCGGCCAGCCACGAAGAGCCCACCCCGCCCAAGGCGGGCAATGACGAGGACCAGATCGTCGGCCGCGCCAAGGCACCGGCCAGCCGCCGCTTCTTCTCCTTCGTCGGCGGCGGGGACGATACGCCGGAAATCTCGATCGGCAAGACCAGCGTCGGCAAGGAAGACCGCGCGCTCCTGCAGGAAGCGCTTTACGATCTTCTGGAGTGCAAGCGCCTGCTCGATCAGGTGCGCTGAGCGCCGTTTCTCTACCGCGGGCCGTTGTAAGGTGGGGCGTTCCGCGTCCTGCTGCTGACAGCAGGCCTGTGTGCACCGAGGCATGCACGCAGCCGAGTCGTCGTCCTTGGAATCCGCTCCTTTCACGTCGGGTTTGTAGCGGCGCCCATAGCCGTATCGAAAGAGGTGTGGCGCGCGGGTATGCATCGGCTTGTCATTGCTACGGGCACGAACCGCGCAGCTCACACGCCTCAGCACCAGTCACTGATCGACGAGAGGCCGCATCAATCCCGCTGCTGCACGGGCTCCCAGCCGCGCACGAAGCCGCGGCCCATCGCCGAACGGGTCAGTGCGAGCTGGCGCCGGAGATGCGCGCAGTCGGCAAGCAGCGTCGCGATCGTCGCATGTGCATCGCCATCATGCCAGGCGAGGGCGGCGCATACGGCGTCATCCCCGCTTTCCGGCGGTTCCATTGGTGCTTCGTACTCGGGAAGCGGTCGCACGTCGGTATTCTCCTGTGGTGACACAGCAAGTCGGGGACTTTTGGGGTCGGGTGAAGGTTCTTCTGTTTGTTCCTATTATGTTCTCATGCGCTGCAGAGTCAAGCGCACAAACACGAGAGGCCGCAAAAGGAAAAGGCCCCGCACAGTGGCGGGGCAAACAAGCGTCACGCTTGGCTCTCAGTGACGCGGGGGAGTGCTCGCAAATGACAAGCGAGCAAGGGCACCATAAGACTTTCGTCTAATGTCGGGGAAGGTCTGATTCGGCGTTTCCGGTACGGTTGTGAAAAAAATTGCACTTTTCGGTGTTTAGGTCGGCGACAAGCCAACAGTGGGAAGGGCGCGGCTGATCGTCTTCGCGGGCCGCCGTCCCGGCATGGTCCGGGAATGCATGGCATTTTCCGCGGAGTTTTCTGACCGTGTGGTTCCTGCTGCGAGACATTTGTCCACTTTCGTCCCTGCCACCTATTTTTGGGCTTGCATCCAAGTGCCCGAGACTATAGGGGTTTCCGCGGTCCGGAATGTAGCGCAGCCCGGTAGCGCACTTGACTGGGGGTCAAGGGGTCGTGGGTTCGAATCCCGCCATTCCGACCATTTTTCCTTCCTCCTCTACACTTTACGCAGTTCCGTACGGAACCTTGCGCGTTCACCCGCGTTCTCGACGGCCGGCGTCGTTTGCCGGTGATATCGGCAGCGCGAGGAGACGGAAATGGAAGATGCAGGTGTCGGCTGGATTGCGGCCATCATCATCGGCGGTATTGCGGGATGGCTCGCCGAAATGTTCATGAAAAGCAATATGGGCGTGCTGATGAACATCGTGCTCGGCATCGTCGGCGCGATGGTTGCGAACCTTTTGCTCGGCCTGATCGGCGTCTCGCTCGGTGGCTGGATCGGCTATCTGATCGCGGGCTTCATCGGCGCCTGCATTCTCATTGCGCTGGCACGGGCGATCAGGCGGTAAGATGCCGCGCCAGGAAGACGTGTTCGATCGTCAGGAACCGCCGCTCCGAAGGGACGGCGGTTTTTCGTTTCATGTGATCAGGCTGCGATAGATGGCTTCCGTTTCACCCACCATGCGGTCGAGGCGGTATTCAGGGCTGTGGGCGCGGGTGAGGGCGGCGGCGGTGTGGCGGGCGAGGTGGCCGGGCTCGCTGAGGCGCAACATGGCATCGGCGAGGGCCTCTGGATCATCGGCGTTCTTCAGGAGAATACCGTTCTCGCCGTCCTTCAGCACCGTGGAGACGCCGCCGACATCGGTGAGAATCAACGGCTTGCCGGCAGCCGCGCCCTCCAGCATCACATAGGACATGGCCTCGTAGCGGCTCGGCATGGTCAGCACGTCAATGGCCGCCATCGCCTCGACGCCGGTAAAGCCCGTGGTGAGGTTGATGCGTGTGCCCTGGCCGCTTGCCGCGACCTGCCGGCGCACCTCCGCCTCCATATCGCCTGTGCCGATCATCAGGAGATGGGCGTGCGGCACGCGTTCGGCAACGCGCACGAAGGCCGCCACCAGCCGCTCGGGCGCCTTCTGGTGGCAGAGGCGGCCGACGAAGCCGAAGAGCAGCGCATCCATGGGGATGCCGAGGGCCTGCCGGACGGTGGCGCGGGAATCGGCGGGCGGCGTTTCGACGCCGTTGACGACGATCGACAGCTTTTTGCGCGGCATGCCGAGTGCGCGGGCATGGGCATATTCATCTGCGGAAACGCAGATGACCCGGTCGGTGAGGGTGCGGGCGAGCAGCTTCTCGATCGAGCCGTAGACCTTGCGGCCGAGCGCGCCGAGGCCGGGATCCATCGTGTAGAAGGCGTGCGGCGTATAGACCCGCGGGACATGACGGCCGGGCAGGCGCAGGCGCGCCAGCGCACCCGCCTTCGAGCTGTGGGCATGGATGACGTCGAAGGGGCCGGCGCTGCGCATGACGGCGCGGATTGCCCGCCAGGCACGGAGGTCCGATGGACCGGGGGCGCGCGTCATGGCGACGGTGTGCAGCCCGGCAAGGCCCAGCGCCTGCAGTTCCTCGACGAAACGCGTTTCCGCCCGCAATGGCGAATAGATGGCATGCACGGCATGTCCATGGGCCGTCAGGCCGCGGCACAGGTCGATGAAATGCCGGCCGGATCCGCCGCCGCCGGTCTCCAGCACCTGCAGGAGGCGCATCTGCCGTGGAACCCTGTCCTGTTTTCTGCTCATGGTGCGGTCAGTCCGGGGCGATCTGCCTGTTGTGGCGCTTCTCGAGGGCAAGGCATCCCCAGACGACCCCGAGCAGCAGATAGAAATGCCGCCAGTGATCCGTGTCGATGACGAAGCCGATCGCGGTGTGGCCGACGATGGTGATGTAGGAGATCATCAGGAAGGGTTGCCAGGGCCGGTCGCGCAGGAGCGCCTTGAAGCCGGCGGCGAGCGTCCAGACGATCAGGGTGAGGTAGGAGACGAAGCCGAGCCAGCCGTAGGTGGTCAGCGATTTCAGCCAGATATTGTGCTCGTCCTCGGGAAACATCTTGCTGAATTCCATCGGGCCGATGCCGAGCGGTTTTTCCATCGCCATGAGGAAGCCGATGCGGTGGCGCTCGAAACGCCCGAGATGGCCGCCGTCATATTCCTGCACGAGCTGGGTGCGGCTGGAAAAGAGGTTCGCGACCTTGTCGAATTGCAGCGCGACGACGAGCGCCATGACCATCAGGCCGGCTGCCGAAAGGCTGAGGATCAGGATCTTCAGCCGGAAGGCGCCGGTGCGCTCCTTCAGCAGCATGACGAAGACGAGTGCCCCGACGCAAAGGAGATAGAGCCCCCAGGCCGCACGCGAGAAAGAGAGGAAGATGCCGAGCGCCAGGATCAGCACGCCGACAACCTTCAGAGGCGCGCCGAGGATGCGCCCGGAAAGCAGGCCGTAGAGCAGGTAGAGCGAGGGACCGACAAGGAACGGGCCGAAGACGTTCGGATCCTGGAAGGCGCCCTTGGCGCGGTCGTAGAGCGTGAAGGCCTCGGAGCCGGGAAAGGCGTGGAAGTAGCCGAGAATGCCGAGCGAGGCGGTGATGAGCGCGCTGGCCACCCAGGCGCGGAAGATCAGCTCAAGCCGCGCCGGCTTCGCCTCGATGATGGCGGCGAAGAATACGCTGGAGAGCGCCAGGAACAGCGAGACGGCGATGTAGAGCGGACCGACCGAGAGGTCGTCGACCATCGTCAGCGATAGCATGCCGCCGATGTTGAACAGGACGAGCAGCACGAGCAGCGGCGTGATGGCCCGTGAGATGCGCAGCCCGACGATCGCCCAGAGGGTGATCAGCCCGGCCATGAAGAGCTCATAGGGGGCCGGCTCGCTGATGACGAAGCCGGAGAGGAACACCCCGAACACCACCAGCAGCGAGCCGATGATGCCAAGGGCTGCACGCTGCGGCTGGAACGGTGGAGCGTAGGGGAGGACCGCGTCGCTCAATAGGCGTTTTCCGTGTTGAGCAGACGGAAGGGGGTCATGAACAGGATCTTCAGGTCCAGCCAGAGCGACCAGTTCTCGATGTAATAGAGGTCGAATTCGGTGCGGAAGCGGATCTTGTCGTCATGGTCGATCTCGCCGCGCCAGCCGTTGATCTGCGCCCAGCCGGTGACGCCGGGCTTGACGCGGTGACGGGCGAAATAGCTTTCGACAACATCGACATATTTGCGGTCGTTCGACTGCGCCTGGATGGCATGCGGCCGCGGGCCGACCAGCGACAGGTCGCCCTTGAGGACGTTGAAGAACTGCGGCAGCTCGTCGATCGAGGATTTGCGCAGGAACCGTCCGACGCGGGTGACGCGCGGGTCGCCCTTCGTCACGGCGGCCTTTGCCGTCGGGTCGGCAAGGTGCGTGTACATCGAGCGGAACTTGTAGACCTCGATGACCTCGTTGTTGAAGCCGTGCCGCTTCTGCTTGAAGATGATCGGGCCGGGCGAGGACAGCTTGACGGCGATGGCTGCGCCGAGCATCACCGGCCAGAGCAGAAGCAGTGCGACCACGCTGAAGAAGACGTCGAAGATTCGCTTGGCGACATTGTCCCAGTCGGCGATCGGCTTGTCGAAGATGTCGAGCATCGGCAGGCTGCCGATCTGGGAGTAGCTGCGCGGGCGGAAGCGCAGGCCCTTGGAATGGGCGGCAAGGCGAATGTCGACCGGCAGAACCCAGAGTTTCTTGAGAAGCGAGAGGATGCGCGCCTCGGCCGAAAGCGGCAGCGAGATGATCAGCATGTCGATCCGCGCAAGCCGGGCGAATTCGACGAGTTCGGCGACATTGCCGAGTTTCGGATAGCCGGCGATGATCGCCGGCGAGCGGCGCTCGTCGCGGTCGTCGAAGATACCGCAGATGCGGATGTCGTTCTCCGGCTGGTGTTCGAGCGTACGGATGAGCTCCTTGGCCGGTTCGCCGCCGCCGACGATGACGGCGCGGCGCTCCATCGTGCCGTTGCGTGCCCAGCGGCGGATCGAATAGGCGATCATCTGCCGCTCGATGACGAGGTAGACGGCACCTGCCACGAACCAGGAGGCGAACCAGACGCGGGAATATTCCTCACCCGACTTGAAGAAGAAGACGATGAGCGCCATCGCGCCGAAGGCGAGCGCCCAGGCGGCGAGGATGCGCGGCGTCATGCGCCAGGGCGAGCGCAGTGCCGGAACCTGATAGGCATCGGCCAGCTGGAGCATCAGGACGCCGATCGCCGCTCCGCCGCCGAGAACGAAAAGGTAGAAGACGGACAGGCTCATCCCGCTGACATAGAGCACATGAATGCCATAGCCGAGCGCCAGCAGCGCACCGAATTCGAAAAGGCGCAGGAGGCCGGTGATCATGCTCGGCGAATAGGTGTCGACGCGGAACTGTGCGGCGATCTTCCGGGCGAGCGGGTTGAGCTCGACAGGGCTGTTGGCATCCTGGTTCTCGCCGGGTGCGGCGACCGATATTTCGGATACCTTGCGCCTCAGCGCTTCCGGATCGAAGGAGACGGGTTTATCGACATGGTTCATGGCACGCACCTGCAGGGAGCTCTGTCCCGGAAATAGCACGAAGCCCCTAAGAAACGTTTACGTTGCGGTTGCCGCAGCGTCAGGTGCTGTGCCGATTTCCGCCGGTCTGCCGGGTGAGGATGTCACGATAGAGGTCGAGCAGGGCGCCGGACATGGTGGAGGCGGAGAAGGACGCTTTGAACCCCGTCGGTTCGGGCATCACTCTGCGCGGCCAGTCCGCATCGGTGATGGCCCGGGCCATCAGGGCGGCGAGGCCGTCTGGATCGCCCGGTTCCGTGAGGGCGATGCTGTCGCGACCGAGCACTTCAGGAATACCGCCAACGCGGGTGGTGATGACCGGCTTTCGCGCGGCGAGCGCTTCCAGCACGATATAGGGCATGGCCTCGGCGCGCGAAGGCACGATGACGTTGCGCGTGAGCGCGAAGGCGTCATGCGCCTTCATGGCCGGCAGCATGCCGATGCGCCGGCCGAGGCCCATGCGCAGCATCATGTCCTCGTATTTCGCCTTGTCCGGTCCGTCGCCGATCATCAGGGCGGAAAGCGGACGGCCAATCCGGCGCTCCGTGCGGGCGAAGGCCTCGACGAAGACATCGGGGCCCTTCAGGTCGCGCAGCATGCCAATATAGAGGAAGTCGACGGCGTCCTCCCGGGAATAGACGGGCTCGAAGTCGCGGTCGTGGATGCCGTTGTAGATGCGCTCCGCCCTGACGCGCGGTCGGCCGACACGGGCGGCATAGGCCTCCCGCTCGTAGTCGCAGACAAAGACGAGCGCATCGCCGAGCCTTTCCAGGAGGCGCTCGGCGGTGAGAATCGCCATGCCGGTAGCCGTGCGGCGATTGTAGTGCAGACTGCCGCCATGCGGCGAATAGAGGCGGGCTACGCGATACCTGTTGACCCGCAGGGCTGAGCCGATGAGCCGGGCAATGGCGCCACCCTTGGCGCCGTGCCCGTGCAGGACATCCGGCTGCAAACTTTTTATTTCGTGATAGCTGCTCCAGAACGCGCCGATGTCGCGCGGGCTGATCGACCGGCTGATCGGCAGGCGTGTGAGGCCGAGCGAGAGATAGGGGCGGATTTCATCGAAGAGGCCGTCCTCGTAGGAGCTGCCGGTGAGACTGTCGCAGACGATTCCGACGTCATGGCCTGCCTTCGCGTGGAACTCGGCGAGATCGCGCACATGGCGAAAGATCCCGCCGATAGGGGAGCGAAAGCAGTGAATGATGCGCAGGGGCCCATCGTCCGCCATTGTGCTTAGAACAGCCGTTCGCGGACATAGATCGTGTCGCCGGCCAGCACCGGATCGGAGATGGACACACGGCCTGTGAGAATCTTGCCGTTGATCTTGCGGGTAACGTCGACATCGCCCTGGTTGGCGCGCGGAGAGAAGCCGCCGGCCACGGCAATGGCGTTCTGGATCGTCATGCCGGCGACATAGCTGTACTGCCCGGCCTGGCCGACTTCACCCATGACATAGATCGAGCGGTAGCGGTCGACCTCGATGGAGACGTCCGGGTCGCGCAGATATCCCTGCTTGAGCTTTGTCGCGATGACGCGCTCCAGTTCCTGGATCGTCTGGCCGCGTGCCGGCACTGCGCCGATGAGCGGGAAGGCGACATAACCGGCCTGATCGATCGAATAGGTGTTGCTGAGGCCCGCCTGCTCGAAGACGGTGATGCGCAGCCTGTCGCCGCTGTCGAGGCGGTAGGGCTGAATGGTTGCCTCGTGGAATGCCTTTGGGGCGGGGCGGTAGCCGCTGCAGCCGGCGACGGCCGGCACGATGAGCGCCAGCGCAAGCAGCATGCCCTTATTGATCGTTGCGAATGTCATTCGCTTTACCCAATCCCGGAATCAGAAGTCTGGAGCCCGTTATCGATCCGTTAGGGTTAATGGCTGGTAAAGGCGCAGCAAGGATGGGCAGGAGGACACGGATTTTTTTCGCAAGGGTGGTGAGAGGGAAGGGCAAGACAACCGCCGATAATTAACCCTTGCGTTACCATGTTTGTTTACCTTGCGCGGAAATCGTGGTGTTTGGAGTTGGGATATGTCGGGCGCAAACAGCCAGCAGGATGTCGATATCGATCTTGGCGGCCTTTTCGGCGCGATCTGGCGCAACCGCATGCGCGTGCTGCTGGCCACGGTCGCCTGCGCCGGCATTGCCTTTGCCGGCGCCAGCCTGGTCACGCCTCGCTACAAGAGCGAGGCACGCCTTCTCATCGAAACGCGCGAACCGGCCTTCACGACCGGCTCCGACCGCACGCAGGGCCGCGATCCGCAGCCGGCGCTCGACGAACTCGGCATCGCCAGCCAGGTCCAGCTCCTCAGATCCGCCGACCTCATCAAGCAGGTCGCGCGCAACATGAAGCTCTATGAACTGGAAGAGTTCGACCCGGCGGCAAAACCCTCTGCCATTTCCGACCTGCTCGTTCTTTCGGGCTTGAAGAAAAGCCCGCTCGACACCGAACCGGAAGAGCGCGTGTTGAAGGAATTCACCGACAAGCTTGCCGTCTATCAGGTGGAGCGCTCGCGCGTCATCGGCATCGAGTTCTCCTCGAAAGACCCGCGCCTGGCTGCTGAAATCCCCAACGAGATGGCAAAGGTTTACCTCTCGCTGCAGAGCGGGGCGAAACTCGACACCAATTCCGAGGCGACGCGCTGGCTGGAGCCGGAAATCGCCAACCTGCGCGAGAAGGTGCGCGAGGCCGAGCAGAAGGTTGCCGAGTATCGCTCGCAGTCCGATCTCCTGCCGACCGGCGAGAATTCCAACTTCGCCGCGCGCCAGCTCACCGACATCTCGACGGAACTTGCCCGCGTGCGCGGCGAGCGCGCCAATGCGGAGGCACGGGCCGAAAGCGTGCGCGCCGTGCTCAAGACCGGCGGCGCACCCGACACGCTGAGCGATGTCGTCGGCTCGCAGATGATCCAGCGCCTGAAGGAAAGCGAAGCGCAGATCCAGGGGCAGATCTCCGACCTTTCCACCTCGCTGCTCGAAGGCCATCCGCGTCTGAAGGGGCTGCGCTCGCAGCTCGTCGGCATCCGCGGACAGATCAAGTCGGAAACGCAGAAGATCCTGTCGAGCCTCGAAAACGAGGCCAAGACCGCCCAGCTGCGTGAAACCCAGCTCCTGCAGCAGCTCAACACGGTGAAGGCGAACAGCGCGCGCGCCGGCGAGGACGAAGTCGGCCTCAAGGCGCTGGAGCGCGAGGCGACCGCCCAGCGCCAGCTGCTCGAAACCTATCTCGCCCGCTACCGCGAGGCGACCTCGCGCACCGACAGCGGTTCCACGCCGGCCGATGCCCGCATCATCTCGGCCGCTGTCGAGCCGACGGAGGTGGCCTTCCCGAAGATCGTGCCGATCACCGTCGTCGGCGGCGTTGCGGGCTTCATGCTGAGCGCGATCGCCATTCTCCTCGCCGAACTTTTCAGCGGCCGCGCGCTGAAGCCGGTCGGTGCTGCCGCGGCGGTGCCGCTGCGGCGCGAGGAAGAGGTTGTCGAGGATGCGCTCGAGCCGGAGGCTGCAGCGGAAGAGCCTGTGGTCCAGAAGACGCCCGTCGTGCGCCGCGATCCGGTTGCCCGCTTCGACCATGTTCCGGTCCGTGATGCCGAAGCCCCCACGAAATCGCTGCTGGCCGATATCGAGCCGGACGAGGAGGAGCTGCTGGCCGATGAGAGCGAAGACGATCTGCTGCTCGACGAGCCGGAGCCTGAGGAAGAGGAAGTCGAGTTCTCGATTGCCGCCGTCGCCCGCTATATGATCGAGAACAACATTTCCGTCGCGATCTCCGTCTCGCCCTCCGGCGACCGTGGTTCGACCGCCACCGTCATGTTGGCGCGCCGTATTGCCGAGGAGCACCGCAAGACGCTGGTCATCGACCTGACCGGTTCTGCCTGCCCGACGCGTCTGATGGCTGATTCCGCCCACATGCCGGGCATCACTGATCTCCTCGTCGGCGATGCCGTCTTCGGTGACATCATCCATGGCGACCGGTTGTCCGGCGCGCACATCATTCCGCGCGGCAATGCCAATATCAAGCGCGCCATGCGCGGCATCGACCGGCTGGCGATGGTCATTTCCTCGTTCGCCGACGCCTATGACACGGTGATCGTCGAATGCGGCCCGGCCGACGTGGAGGGCGTGCGGCGCCTGACGCGCGACCAGGAGACGGATGTTCTCCTCTCGCTTCCGGGGGCCGAGGAGGACGAGATCGTCGAACTGATCGATGCCTTCGGCGAGGCTGGCTACAGCGAAGTCATGCTGATGACGGGAGAGGGAGCCGAGCCGCCGCGCTATCCGGGCCGTCGGGCGGCGTAAAGGCGGTCAGTCCACACTGTCCTCGTGCGGACGCGCTGCCTTGCCGGAGCGCAGGCGCTGCAGGAAGGCATAGACCTGCGGGCTCTGTTTTATGCGACGTTTCGCGCCGGCCTTGGCCCGGTGCAGCGCGGCGACCGTCGCGCCGGCCAGTGTCGTCGGCCAGAGCACGTCGTGCTGCCGCGTCTCGATCGTGCACCAGGAGCGCTTGTAGGGCTGGTCACCAATGCCGAAGTCGAACAGGCGCACGCCTTCACCGCACAGTTTGCCGATCGCAAGGTAGAACAGGAACTCGCCGGGGCTGGCATCCGCAGCGATCGTGTCGTCGATCGAGCCGAACTGGCAGATCACATGGTCGCCCTTGCGCGACAGGCCGGCAATCGCAGCAATACGGCCGTCATTCTCGCCCCTGAGGCGCACGGCGTGGAGCTGCAGCGGGTAGCTGCCGTCCGTCTCGGGTACCGATACCAGTCGCCGGAAGAAATTCCGTGTGCTCGCGTCGCGAAAGACGTCCGGCAGGCCCATGGCGTCGAAACGGGCGGCCTTCTGCTGGAAGAAGGTTTCGAGCAATGCCCGGCTTTCCGCGCCGGCCTCGGCGATGATGTGTTCGTAGCCGCCAAGCGCCATCAGGCGGCGTTCGGAGGCGCGGAACTTCTTGCGGCGGCGACGGGCATTGACCTGCGCCAGCGTGCGTTCGAAATCGGCGAAGAGCTCGATCTGGAAGGCGGCGTTCTGGTTCAGCACCGCGGGCAGATCGGAAAAGGGGCTGGCTTCGCCGCGCCAGTCGAGCGGCATGTTTTCCAGAAGGAGGATGTCGCAGTGCCGGGCAAGCTGGCTGCGCGCCGTCTCAAGCGCCTGCCGAAGCCGGGGCGGGGCGGCAAGGGTACGGAAATCCCGCGAATAGAGGCCCGTATTGATGTTGCTGAACGGGGCGGCGAGAAAGCGGGCGATGCGGATCGGCCCGCGGCGCACGATTTCGAAAGGCAGCAGGAGATGCGTGCACCCGGCGGAAAAGCCCTCGACAATCAGAAGCCTGCAGGCATGGCTTTCCACCCAGGAACGGCACCAGTCGTAGCGCTGGTGGAGCGAAAGCGCGTTTTCCGTTTCGAGTGCCCGCCAGCAGGCCTCCACCGGTTCCATCTGTTCGTGCAGGCGTATCGACAGCGGCATCGGTGAACGTGCTTGGCCGCCGCTCTCGCTCGGCGCCAGATTGCCGTGTGCAAGGTCGTGCTCGGACGGCATAATCTGGAAATGGAGTTGCATCGCTCCCATACCTGGCTTTCGTGCATTCGGTTGCCGCAGCGACACCATAGGCGCTAGGCTTGCGCAATTGGTTTACATCCGCTGACCCTGCCCGGTATGCCCCGTGAAATCGGCCGGAGCGGTTAGCAAGTCGATAACGGGAACAATGGGCGGAGCGCCCGCCGGCAGGAGGAGCCCATGCAGACCTGGCGACCGCCGCAGAAAATCCACGTGAAGGTGTTGGGCCTTGCCTGGCACGCCGGCCGGCTGCTGGCGGCGGAAGTGACGCGCGACGACGGCACGGTCAAGGGGGTGCGCCCGCCCGGCGGCTCCATCGAATTCGGAGAGACACGGGAGCAGGCGCTTGCCCGCGAGTTCCGCGAAGAGCTCGGCTGCGAGATCGCCATAGATGGGCCATGGACGACCTTCGAGAACATCTTCTGGCATGAAGGCGCGCAGGGCCACGAATTCGTTTTCGCCGTGAACATCTACCTGCTCGACGAAAGCCTCTATCGGCGGCCCGAGATCACGCTCGTCGAGCATGACCGCTCCATCTGGACAGCACGCTGGTTCTATCCGCTAGCGCTGCCGGCCGGCGTGGAGCTGTACCCCACCGGCCTTGCTGCCCATCTTGAAAAATGACCTATTCGTCGCGCGGCTTGCCGGGCTTTTCCATCCACTTGATGATCAGCATGGCCGGCAGGATCCACAAAAGGCCGGTCACGGTGAAGTAGAGAAGGTGGATATACCAGGGCGCTTCTCCAAGCGTTGCGGCGGCAATGGTGGTCGCGACCAGCGCATAGACGAGCACGAGGATGATGATCAGGATCGTGCCGATCAGTTTTCGGAGGCGAGGGGGCATAGGCAGTCTTTCGATTGGGTAGCGGCAAAATGGCGCGACGGCATGCCGCAAAGGTTCGGGCCTTGTTTTGCACGGGCCGGTCAGGCAAATCAACGCCACAGTCCTTCCCGCTGAAGCCGCGCGCGCGGTTTTGCACCCGGAAGGACGCGAGAAAGGAACCGGAACGGCGGCCGGCCCGCCATTCCGGAAAAGGAGCCGAGACGATGAGCGCCACGACCGCGACCGCATACCGCAGCCCCAGTGACACGGACAGGATCGACCGCGACCGCCGCCAGGTGCGCCGCTGGCTCGGTTTCGTGCTGTTCACGCTGTTCGTGCTGGTGCTTGTCGGCGGCGCGACGCGGCTCACCGAATCGGGCCTCTCCATCACCGAGTGGAAGCCGATCCACGGTGTCGTGCCGCCGCTCACCGACGTGGAGTGGCAGGAGGAGTTCGACCTCTACAAGCGCATTCCGCAGTACCAGCAGGTCAACAAGGACATGACCGTCGAGGAGTTCAAGACGATCTTCTGGTGGGAATGGGCCCACCGGCTGATCGCCCGTTCCATCGGCTTCGTCTTCGCCGTGCCGCTCGCCTTCTTCTGGCTGACCGGCCGGATCGAGAAGAAGCTGCGCTGGCCGCTGGTCGGTCTCCTGGCGCTCGGCGGTTTTCAGGGCTTCATCGGCTGGTGGATGGTCTCGTCGGGCCTTGCCGAACGTGTCTCGGTCAGCCAGTACCGGCTCGCCACGCACCTCACCATCGCCTGTCTGATCTTCGCCTGGACGGCATGGTTGATGCGCGTGCTCTCGCCGCACAGCGACGATGCCGCGCCGACGGACCGTTCTCGCCGCATGGCCGGCATCATCGCCTGCATGGCGATCTTCCAGATCTATCTTGGTGCGCTCGTCGCCGGCCTCGACGCGGGCCTCACCTACAACACCTGGCCGCTGATGGACGGCGCCGTCGTGCCTGGTGGCCTCTTCGTGCAAAATCCCTGGTGGATCAACCTCTTCGAAAACCCCAAGACGGTACAGTTCGTCCATCGCATCGGCGCCTACGTGCTCTTTGCCCTCGTCGTCATGCACATGATCGCCTCGCTGCGTGCCGCGCCGGAAACGACGCATGCCCGCCGCGCGCTGGTTCTGTTCGGCCTCGTCTGTCTCCAGGCGACGATCGGCATCCTGACATTGATCTGGCAGGTGCCGCTCGGCTGGGCGCTGGCGCATCAGGGGGGAGCGCTCGTCGTTCTCGGCTTTGCCATCGCCCATTGGCGCGGGTTCTACGGTGAATATCCAAGGGAGATCGCGGACGACTGATCCGCTCAAACCTGCCTGAGGACGGTGCGGATGGCGGCGGCAACGGCAAGCTCGTTGTCGCACTCTTCCGTGTCGCCTCCCTCGTCATGCCAGGCCGCCGACAGACAGCCATAGGCGAAGGCGTAGCGCAGGATGGTGCGGACATCGCGCTGGAGCGTTTCGGCGAAGACACTGGCCATCGCGGCGATGCGTTCCTCGCTGCGGTTGAGGTCGAAACGGTCGAGCGGGTTGGAGAACATGTTGGCGACATCGAGCGCCGCATCGCCGATCAGCCCGGCCGGATCGATGATGAGCCAGCCGCGCGGGCCGTAGACGATATTCTCGTGATGCAGGTCGCCGTGCAGGGGCTTGATGTCCCGCTGGTCGGCAATCAGCGCCTCGGCCATGTCCGCCGCTTCGGCGAACGGGCCGGCGAAGCCCTCCCGGCGGTCCCGTTCGGCCTTGTCGAAGAGGCTTGCGAAATAGCGCGGCAGCGGTTGCAGGCTCGTCGGCGGTGGCGTCTCGGAGGGGCGGTGATACGCGAGAAGCGCTTCCGCGGCGATGCGGGTCGCGTCCGCATCGCCCTGGGCTTCAAGATGGTCCCGCAAGGTTATCCTGCCGGCATGTTCCATCAGCAGCATCGTGCCGGTGCGGGCAAGAAGCCTCACGCAGCCGACGCCGTCGCGCCAGGCCAGGAAATCCGCGCCGCGCTGGCTGTCTTCCAGAACCTTCGGCTTCAGGTGCTTGACGATTGCAGGAACACCCTCGGCAAGCGTCACGTCATAGACGCTGCCGGCAACGGTATCGGCGATCGGCTCGGCATTTTCGATCCGCCATTCGGCGGGGAAGGGCGGCAGGCTGCTGCTCATCCCCTCAGCATCAGGTCCATGTTCTGCACGGCCGCGCCCGAAGCGCCCTTGCCGAGATTGTCGAGCAGGGCGACGAGGTTGACGTGCGGCGCACCTGCGGTGCCGAAGACGTAGAGCTTCATGCGGTCCGTATCGGCGAGTTCCACGGCGTTGACGCGGGCGAGGTTGGCGCTTTCCTTGAGGTCGACGACCTCGACGATATCCTGGCCGGCATAATGCTCCACCAGCGCCTCGTGGATCGAGCCGAGCGAGGCGTGGTCGTTGAGGTCGGCGAGATAGAGCGGCACCTGCACGATCATGCCCTGCGGGAATTTTCCGACCGACGGCGAGAAGAGGGGGGCGCGGGCAAGAAGGCCGTGCACCTGCATTTCCGGCACATGCTTGTGCTTCAGTGGCAGACCATAAAGGAAGTGCGGCGCGTCGATGGGATCGGGATGGCCTGCCTCCTCCATCTGCGCGATCATCTGCTTGCCGCCGCCCGTATAGCCGGAGACGGCGTTGACCGTGACCGGATAGTCCTCGGGCAGCAAGCCGGCGAGGCGCAGCGGACGCAGGAGGCCGATCGCACCCGTCGGATAGCAGCCGGGATTGGCGACATGGCGGGCGCCGGCGATCTTTTTCGGCTGCTCGCGGTCCATCTCGGCAAAGCCATAGGCCCAGTCGGGGTGGATGCGGTGCGCCGTCGAGGTGTCGATGATGCGGACGGAATTGTTGCCGGCAACCATGGCGACAGCTTCCTTCGCCGCATCGTCCGGCAGGCAGAGGATGGCAACGTCGGCACTGTTCAGGAGGTCTTCGCGCAGCTTGGCATTGCGGCGCTCGGCTTCGGGGATGGAGAGCAGCTCGACATCGTCGCGGCCGGCCATGCGCGTGCGGATCTGCAGGCCCGTCGTGCCGTGTTCGCCATCGATGAAGATCTTCGGTTTCATCTGCAATCCAATCCTTCAAGAAGCCTGAAAGCATTCCAGCAGAACCGTGCGACGGTTTTGCGTCGCCGCCTGCGGAAAGCGGTTTCCGGCCGATATAGCCCCTTGGTCCGTCGCATTCAATGTGCTGTTTTCAGCGTCGTTCGGCGAGCGCTTCGGCGTGCAGCCCCAGCATGTACATGGCGATGTTGGAAGCGGCGATGGCCGTGATGTCCGCATGGTCATAGGCCGGCGCGACCTCGACCACATCGGACCCGACGATGTTGAGCGCGCCAAGCTTGCGCAGGACCGACAGGATTTTCGCGCTCGACGGGCCACCCGAAACGGGCGTACCGGTGCCGGGGGCGAAGGCGGGATCGAGGCAGTCGATATCGAAGGTCAGGTAGGTCGCGCGA
The DNA here is from genome assembly GCF_004284735.1 of Shinella sp. JR1-6. NCBI lineage: Bacteria > Pseudomonadati > Pseudomonadota > Alphaproteobacteria > Hyphomicrobiales > Rhizobiaceae > Shinella > Shinella sp. JR1-6. The sequence continues at coordinate 386,779 of NZ_SHMI01000003.1, forward strand.
TCGCCGATGTGATGCACGATCGCATCGGCGATCGCGCCGGCGCTCATCTCCTCGACATCGTAGCCATAGAGGATGCGGATGCCGCAATCATCAGGCGCATGGGTGCGGATGCCGATCTGGATCGACGTTTCGGGGTCGATCAGCCCCTCGCGCACGGCCGTCCCGACGAAGGAGCCGTGGTCGATGCGGCCTTTCTCGTCCGCCCAGGTATCCTGATGCGCGTCGAACTGGACGAGGGAGAGCGGGCCGTATTTTTCCGCATGGGCGCGCAAGAGCGGCAGCGTGATGAAATGATCGCCGCCGAGCGTCAGCATATAGGCGCCGGATTTGAGAATTTTTTTGGCTTCGCGCTCGATGGTGCCGGGCGTCTTGTGGTGGTTGCCGTAGTCGAGCAGGCAGTCGCCGTAGTCGATGACGGCCATGTCCTCGAAGAGGTCGCGCTCGAAGGGATATTGCGGGTCGTTGTCCATGATGGCAGAGGCGCGGCGGATCGCCTGCGGCCCGAAGCGCGTGCCCGGCCGGTTGGAAGTTGCGGCATCGAAGGGAATGCCCCAGACCACCGCGTCGACGTCCTTAAGCACTTTCGTGTAGCGCCGGCGCATGAAGGAGAGGATGCCCGCATGGGTCGGGTCCGAGGCGGCGCTTTTCAGCGTCTTGGCGGTGATGGCGTGGTCGATCGTCTTGTTGGCCATGTGTGTCCCTCCGAATTCTGGCGGGACGTTCGCCAATCGCGATCTTGAAGGCAAGGGGTTTCGCGCTGAAAAACGAAAAGGCCGGGGCGAACCCTGGCCTTTCCTGAAGAACAAGCCTTCCGAGCGATTAACGCTTGGAGAACTGGAACGAACGACGGGCCTTGGCCTTGCCGTACTTCTTGCGTTCGACGACGCGCGAGTCGCGGGTCAGGAAGCCGCCCTTCTTGAGGACCGAGCGCAGGCCCGGCTCGAAGTAGGTCAGTGCCTTGGAGATGCCGTGACGAACGGCACCGGCCTGGCCGGAGAGGCCGCCGCCGGCGACGGTGGCGTCGATGTCGAACTGGCCGTCACGGGCAGCCGCGACGATCGGCTGCTGCAGGATCATCTGCAGAACCGGGCGTGCGAAATAGGCTTCGAACGACTTGCCGTTGACGGTGATCTTGCCGGAGCCCGGCTTGACCCACACGCGGGCGACGGCGTCCTTGCGCTTGCCGGTGGCGTAGGAACGGCCCTGGGCGTCAACCTTCTTGACGTGAACCGGGGCGGAAGCGGCCGGAGCTGCAGCGGCGACGCCGAGGTCCTTGAGCGAGGAGAGGTCGGCCATTATCAGGCGCTCCTTGTGTTCTTGCTGTTCAGCTTGGCGACGTCGAGGGCGACGGGCTGCTGGGCTTCATGCGGGTGGTTGGAGCCGGCGTAGACGCGCAGGTTCTTCATCTGGCGACGGCCGAGCGGGCCGCGCGGAACCATGCGTTCGACAGCCTTTTCGAGAACGCGCTCCGGGAAGCGGCCTTCGATGATCTGGCGAGCCGTACGCTCCTTGATGCCGCCCGGGTAACCGGTGTGCCAGTAGTACTTCTTGTCGGAGTACTTCTTGCCGGTGAAGACGACCTTGTCGGCGTTGATGACGATGACGTTGTCGCCGTCGTCAACGTGGGGCGTGAAGGTTGCCTTGTGCTTGCCGCGCAGGCGATTGGCGATGAGGGTAGCGAGGCGACCGACAACGAGGCCTTCGGCGTCGATGAGGATCCACTTCTTTTCTACCTCGGCGGGCTTCTGTACGAAGGTTGCCATGGGAGATGTCTTTCTTTTGCGATCCCGAGGCTTTTGGGCGACGGGCGTTTCTTGTTGCTTGGTTTGGCGTCCTGTGGATGCCAAAAAAACGAACGCAGCCCGAGAGGCCGCGATCTGGGGTGGCTTATAAGCGAGAGCCAGTTTGGCGTCAAGGGACGCGACCTGGATGGCGTTAAAGATAGTTCAATAAAAACAATACCTTGTTGCTGAGGTATTTTGATACCACAAATTATCGCGGTGGAATCGAATAGGTCGCGGTGGCGTGGGCTACCAGATCTTCGCCATCCGCGCCGAAAATCGACGCCTCGATCACTGCCAGCCGCTTGCCGAGCTTGAGAAGCCGGCAGGTGCAGGAGAGCGGGCCAGGTTCGGGCTTGCGCAGGAAATTGATGTTGAGACTGGTTGTGACGGCGAGTGCCACGGGGCCGATATGCGCCAGCACGACGCAATAGGCCGCCACATCCGCCAGCGCGAACAGGGTGGGGCCGGAGACCGTGCCACCAGGGCGCAGGTGCCGCTCGTTCGGATCTAGCCGCATGACGACCGTACCGGACCTGACCTCGGTCACGTCGAAAACCTTTCCGTCCGTGTGGATCTGCGGGAAATCGGTTTCGAGGAACCGGTTCAGGGCGTCCCGGTCCATGATGGGCGTCAGGTTCACGGCGTTCTCCTTCGTCTGCCCTGCGTTTACAGACCGGTTTGTGCCGGGGAGCAAGCCCTCTCAAAGTCTATGTCGCCGCGCTTGAAACCGTCTCTCGCGAGGCGTAGGACCGCAGATGAAACAGAATGGAGGCGATCATGGCGGATGTGGTGTCGTTAAGGAAAGAGGAACCAGCCGGGCTGGTGCGCATCGAGCGCCAGGGACCGGTCGTCCGTATCACGCTCAACAATCCGCCCGCCAACGCCCTCTCGATTGCCGTCATGGAGGCGCTTGGCGACGCGCTGGATGTCGTGGCCGGTGACGAGGCCACCCGCGTCGTCGTGCTCGCCTCGACCGGAAAAGTCTTCTCCGCCGGCCATGACCTCAAGGAAATGACCGCCCGCCGTACGGATGAAGACGGCGGCCGCGCCTTCTTCGAAAAGACCATGCGCATGGCGGCCGATATCATGCTGAAGATCGCCGCGCTGCCGCAGCCCGTCGTTGCCGAGATTGACGGCCTCGCCACGGCCGCCGGCTGCCAGCTCGTGGCAAGCTGCGATCTCGCCATCTGCACGGACACCTCGACCTTCTGCACGCCCGGCGTCAATATCGGGCTGTTCTGCTCGACGCCGATGGTCGCCGTCACCCGCGCCGCGCACCCCAAGCAGGCGATGGAAATGCTTTTGACCGGCGAGACGATCGACGCCTCGACGGCCAAGGATTTCGGCCTCGTCAACCGCATCGTGCCGCAGCAATACCTGCGCCAGGTCGTCGACAAATACGCCGCCGTCATCGCCTCGAAGTCGCCGCAGGCCCTGCGCATCGGCAAGGCCGCCTTCCGCGCCCAGGCCGGCTTGCCGCTCGCCGAAGCCTACGACGTCGCCGTCGCGGCAATGGCCGACAACATGCTCGTCGACGATGCGAAAGAGGGGATCGGCGCCTTTCTCGGCAAGCGCATGCCGGAGTGGAAATGATGCTTCAGCCGTAGTGATAGCGGCATGCGGCGATTTCAAGCAGCTGGGCCGCGCCGCGACCGGTGACGCGGTAGACCAGCCGGTGCGCTTGCGTGATCCGGCGCGAGCAGAAACCTTTCAGTTCGCCGCGCAACGGTTCGGGTTTGCCGAGGCCGGAAAAAGGCTCCCGCCGGCATTCCCCGATCAACACGACGATCTTATCCACCGTCTTGCGGTCGGTTTCCGTCCAATAGGTGAAATCGGCCCAGGCTTCGGGTGAGAAGCAGATCTTCATTCGCTGGTGGTGATCAGCTCGTCGAATGATTTTACCTCACCCTTGCCTCCATCCAGCGATTGGATCGAGCGCAAGAGATGCTCCCGGTTCGCCGGGGTGGCGGTGAGATACACGGTCTCCTTCCAGCTCTCGAAATCGGCAAGCGACATCACGACCATCGGTTCGCGGTTCTGCCGGGTGACGATCAGTTCATCCCGGTCGGCTTCGACGCTATCGAAGTGCTTGGCGATGTTCGCGCGCAGTTCGGAAAGGCTGACGACCTTCATGGGGGCATCCTCTGTACAACAATCCGTACATATGCCCTGCGGGCTTCGCTTTCAATCCTCAAGCCAGCTTCAGCACCAGGACCCCTACCGCGATCACCGCGCCGGCGATGTAGCGCCAGATGCTGGCCTTTTCCTTGAGAATGAAGACCGAGATGAGGAGGGCGAAGAGGATGGCGGTTTCGCGCAGCGCCGCGACGGTGGCCACCGGCGCCTTGGTCATCGCCCAGAGGGCAAGGCCGTAGGAGGCGATGGAGCCGGCGCCGCCGAAGAGGCCGCGCGCCCAGTTGCGCCGCACATGCGTCCAGACCGGTCGGCTGCCCCGCCGCGCGACGGCCCAGCCGAAGAGCAGCACCGGCGGCAGCAGCGACATCCACAGCGTATAGGACACGGCGTTGCCGGAAGCCCGTGCCCCGGCGGCGTCGACGAAGGTATAGGTGGCGATGACGGCGGCATTCGCCAGTGCATAGACGATGGCCCGCCGGCTGCCGTGGCGCGATTCGAAGGCGAGCGTCAGCACGCCGACGGAAATGACGAGAACGCCGGCCATCGCCCCCGGTGTCAGATGCTCGCCGAGGACGATGCCGCTTGTCATCGCGACCAGGAGAGGCGCGGCGCCGCGCATCAGCGGATAGACGAGGCCGATGTCGCCGGCCCGGTAGGCCGCGGCCACGAGCTGGAAATAGGCGAACTGCAAGGCGGCCGAGGTGAGCACGAAGGGCCAGGCCGCCGGGTTGGGCATGGGCACGAAGGGCAGGAAGGCAAGGCCGACCATGCCGCCGCCGAGCGAGACCATGGCCGCGTCGAGCGATTTGTCCGTGCCGGATTTGACGAGGGCATTCCAGACGGCATGAAGTGCCGCGCCGAACAGCACGAGAAAAAGAACGTCTAACGGCAATCTGGGACCTCGAAGGGCAGGCCATTGGGGGGAGGGGCTCGGTTCTTCATCTGCGCAATTTCACCGATTTGCAATCGGGATTCTCGCGGGTTTAGCGGCAAATCGGCCGAAGTTGACCCACAATGGCACAATCGGTGGCTGAACGGCTGCTCCGGCGCGGTCGTCTTCTTTAAGGTTCTGCGCTAGTCTGGCAGGCAGGAAGACATGTGAGAGACGGTCGCGAACGCCGGAGGAGGCAGCGATGAACCACGATCACTATCCCGACAGCTACATCCGCCACATTCTCGGATCCGTGCACACGATCGCGGTGCTCGGCGCTTCGCCGAACGATGGTCGGCCGAGCCACGGCGTCATGGGCTTCCTGCTCGGCAAGGGCTATCACGTCATCCCCGTCAATCCCGGCCATGCCGGCAAGACCATTCTCGGCCAGCGGGTCTATGCGCATCTCGCCGATATCGCGGAGCCGATTGACATGGTCGATGTCTTTCGCGCGGCAAGCCAGTTCCCTGCCGTCGTCGACGAGGTGCTGGCGCTCGCCCCGCGTCCCTCCGTGCTCTGGGGCCAGTTCACGGTGCGCGACGATGCCGCCGCCGCGCGGGCGGAAGCTGCCGGCATCCAGGTGGTCATGGATCGCTGCCCCGTGACGGAATATCCGGTGCTGATGCTCAAGGCCTCCTGAGCGCCGCGCATATTGACTTCACGCAACGTTACCCCAATTCTCCGGCAGCAAAACGGGGTAGCCGCATGAACCATGATTCCTATCCGGACTATTACATCGCCGATATCCTGCGCTCGACCAGGCTGATTGCGCTTGTCGGCGCCTCGCCCAATCCGGAGCGCCCCAGCCACCGGGTCATGGCCTTCCTGCTGCGCAAGGGCTATCGCGTCATCCCGGTCAATCCCGGCCAGGCCGGCAAGGAAATCCTCGGCCAGCCCGTCGTCGGCCGTCTTGCCGATATCGTCGAGCCGATCGACATGGTCGACGTTTTCCGCGCAGCGGATGCGTTGCCGTCGGTCGTGGAGGAGGTGCTGGCGCTGAATCCGCTGCCCAAGGTCGTCTGGGGGCAGCTCTCGGTGCGCCATGACGCGGCGGCGGCGGCAGCGGAGGCCGCGGGCGTGAAGGTGGTCATGGATCGTTGCCCGGCGATCGAGTATCCCCGTCTCGTCGCGTAATTCGCCATCGGCGCAACGCGTATCGCCGCACCCGTGCTTTTCCGGAAAATCTTTCTTTGACCGGCTCTTAGCTCTCTAAAATAGTGCGCCCGACTTCAGCCAGGGAGGCCATTTCATGACGAAGAACAAGCCCGGATTTGCAACGCTCGCCATCCACGCCGGCGCCCAGCCGGACCCGACGACGGGCGCGCGCGCCACGCCGATCTACCAGACCACGAGCTTCGTGTTCAACGACACGGACCACGCTGCCTCGCTTTTCGGCCTCCAGGCCTTCGGCAATATCTATACCCGCATCATGAACCCGACCCAGGCCGTGCTCGAGGAGCGCGTCGCGGCGCTCGAAGGCGGCACGGCGGCGCTCGCCGTCGCCTCGGGCCATGCCGCCCAGCTTCTCGTCTTCCACACGATCATGCGCCCGGGCGACAATTTCATCGCCGCACGCCGGCTCTATGGCGGCTCGGTCAACCAGTTCGGCCATGCTTTCAAGAGTTTCGACTGGCATGTGCGCTGGGCCGATACGGCCGATCTTTCCTCCTTCGAAAGCCAGATCGACGACAAGACCAAGGCGATCTTCATCGAGAGCCTGGCGAATCCGGGCGGCACCTTCGTGGATATCGCCGGCATTGCCGAAGTGGCGCACCGCCACGGCCTGCCGCTCATCGTCGACAACACCATGGCGACACCCTATCTCGTGCGCCCGCTGGAGCACGGTGCCGACATCGTCGTGCATTCGCTGACCAAGTTCATGGGCGGCCACGGTAATTCCATGGGTGGTGTCATCGTCGATGGCGGCACCTTCGACTGGACTGCCTCCGGCAAGTACCCTGCGCTCTCCGAGCCGCGTCCGGAATATGCCGGCATGGTGCTGCACGCCACCTTCGGCAATTTCGCCTTCGCCATCGCCTGCCGCGTTCTGGGCCTGCGCGATTTCGGCCCTGCCATCTCGCCCTTCAACGCCTTCCAGATCCTGACCGGCATCGAAACCCTGCCGCTCAGGATGCAGCGCCATTGCGACAATGCGCTCACCGTTGCCAAGTGGCTGAAGGACCATGAAAAAATCTCCTGGGTCACCTATGCGGGCCTCGAGGACGATCCCAATCATGACACCCAGCAGCGCTACTCGCCCAAGGGCGCCGGCGCCGTCTTCACCTTCGGCCTCAAGGGCGGCTACGAAGCGGGCAAGCGCTTTGTCGAAGGTCTGGAAATGCTTTCGCACCTCGCCAATATCGGCGACACGCGCTCCCTCGTCATCCACCCGGCCTCGACCACCCATCGCCAGCTCACCGAGGAGCAGCAGGTGGCCGCCGGCGCCGGTCCCGATGTCGTGCGCCTGTCGATCGGCATCGAGGATGTCGCCGACATCATCGCGGACATCGAGCAGGCGTTGGCCAAGGCGTGAATCTTAGCGGGCCGCCCGCGCCATTTCAGCAGGCGGCCCATTTCAGCAGGCGGACAGATCCATGAACAACACGCAATCCTTCGATGTCTCCGGCATCACACCCGAAGAGGGCCGCCCGGCCGCCGACCGGCTGATCTCCGGCGACCCGGTCTTCACCACCTGGAACATCGAGGAAGCCGACGGCGGCATCTATGCCGGCATCTGGCAGTCGACGCCGGGAAAATGGCGCGTCCAGTACGACGAGTGGGAGTATTTCCACATCCTCGAGGGATATTCGATCTTGGTATCGGAAGATGGCGAGATCACGCACCTGAAGGCCGGCGACCGCCTGATCCTGAGACCCGGCTTCAGGGGAACCTGGGAAGTCGTTGAAACGACTCGCAAGGACTACGTCATCCGCGTCTAGGGTTTCCGGACCTCACCACGCCAGTTCCAGCGCCTCCAGCCCGTGGAAGTGATAGACGTCTTTCACCGCGGGCTCTTTCGCGATCCTCAGCCCCGGCAGGCGCTGGAAGAGGATCGGCAGGGCGATGTTGAGTTCCAGCCTTGCGAGCGGCGCGCCGATGCAGAAGTGGATTCCGGCGCCGAAGGAGAGGTTGGCGCCTTCGTTGCGATCCGGCTTGAAGGCGAGGGGATCGGTGAATTTCTTCGGGTCGAGATTGGCGGCGGCGAGAATCATGGCCACCTTGTCGCCCCGGCGGAAATGAATGCCGTCGAGTTCGACATCTTCAAGCGCGAAACGGTCGAAGATGTGCACCGGGGCGGAAATGCGCAGGCATTCCTCGACCGTGCGTTCCGTCGCCTTCTCATCCGCGAAAATCACTTTGGGATCGGCGCCGCTCTCCAGAATGCTGCGTACGGCATTGCCGATCTGGTGCACCGTCGCCTCGTGGCCGGCATTGAGCAGAACGATGGTCGTCGAGATCAGCTCGTCTTCGGTGAGAAGCTGGCCGCGGTGCTCGGTGTGCACCATATGCGAAAGCAGGTCGTCGCGCGGCTCCGCCCGGCGCTCGGCGATGACGCTGCGCACATAGTCGGAAAATTCCTCCGCCGCCTTGTCGGCGATAATCTCGTCTTCCGGCGTGCGGCCGAACATGTACATGCGCACATAGGCATGCGACCATTTCAGGAGCTGCGGCCCCATCTCGTCGGGAATGCCGATCATGCGGGCGATCATCGTTACCGGCAGGATATCGGCGAAGGCGGCGAGCAGTTCGACCTTCCCGTCCTTCTCGAACCGGTCGATCGCTTCGTGGCAGAGCGCGGAAATCTCTGGCGTCAGCTTCTCGATCATGCGCGAGACGAAGGCGCGGTTGACGAGGGTGCGCAGCCGCGTGTGCTCCGGCGGTTCCAGTTCGAGCAGAGACCAGGCCTCGGCAGCGTCGAAATGGGCAAGATGCGCCTGCGGCTCCGGCAGGCCCAGCTCCTCGCGCGTCGCCACATGCAAAATCTGCCGGCCGAAGCGGCGGTCGCGCAGGAGGCCGTTCACATGGTCGTAGCCGGTGAAATACCACATCTTCTGCTCTTCCCACCAGAAGGTGGGACAGTGTGCATGCAGCGCCGCGTAGACCGGGTTCGGAGCGCGGTAGAAATCGGGATTGCGGCCGTCGAGCGAGACGCGGCGGCTGGCGGGGTCGATGGACAGGAAGGGGATATGTGTCGTGGTCATCAAAGACCGGTAGCGTATTCCGGCACCGGGTGAAACCGGAATTTGATTTGTTCATGATTGTGAACTAAGTTTGATAAACTAAGTCCATGGAGATGACGATGCGCACGGTTAACATTCACGATGCGAAGACCAATCTTTCGCGCCTTGTCGAGCAGGCGGCGAAAGGGGAAAGCTTCGTTATTGCCAAGGCGGGCAAGCCGATGGTCAAGGTCGTGCCGCTCGATGCGCCGGATGAGGGGAGGGTGAGCCGTTTCGGTTTTCTGCGCGGGCAGTTGACGGTTCCTGACGATTTCGACCGGATGGGCGAGGATGAAATCACCCGCCAGTTTTCCGGTGACGAATGAAGCTGCTCCTCGACACACACCTGCTACTCTTGGCGGCGGCAAGCCCGGAGCGGCTGAGCGGCACCGCGATGGCGCTGATGGCGGATCCGGACAACGCCCTCCACTTCAGCGTGGCGAGCCTGTGGGAGGTGGTCATCAAATCGAGCCTCGGCCGCCCGGATTTTCAAGCGGATGCCGGACGCCTGCGGCGGGGCCTGGTCGACAACGGTTACATCGAACTGCCGATCGCTGCAGGCCATGCCATCGCCGTGGCGAACCTGCCACCCCTGCATCGTGATCCTTTCGACCGCATTCTCATCGCACAGGCGAGATATGAGGGCCTGCTGTTGCTGACGGCGGACGCGCGCGTCGCCGACTACGACGGGCCGGTGCGGCTCGTCTGATCATTTCCCGACGGCAACACCCTCCCGTCGCGGATCGGCAGCGCCGGTGAGGCCGTCGGTTGAGATGGCGATGGCGTGCAGACCGGAGTTCATTTCGCCCACCTTCACCTCGTAGCCGAGCGCCTTCAGAGGCGCGGCGAGTTTTTCCGCTGCGGTGCCGGCTTCGAGGTCGTAGGGGCCGAATCGATTGATGAGATGCGGCATGGCGACGATCTGGCCGACATCCATGCCCCAGTCGATATGGGCGATCAGCGCCTGGGCGACGTAGCCGATGATCTGGCTGCCGCCGGGAGAGCCGATGGCCAGCACGGGCTTGCCATCCTTCAGCACGATGGTGGGGGACATGGAGGAGCGGGGGCGTTTTCCGGGCTCCACGCGGTTGGCAACCGGCATGCCCTCGTCATGGGTCTTGAAGGAGAAGTCGGTGAGTTCGTTGTTGAGCAGGAAACCGCCGGTCATCAGCCGCGAGCCGAAGCCGTTCTCGATCGTGGCCGTCATGGAGACCACATTGCCTGCTGCATCGACGATGACGAAATGGCTGGTGGAGGGCAGTTCGAGTGCGGCGTCGCGGCCGAAGTCGAAGGCGTGGTCCCATTCGGGCTTGCCCGCCGTCACGGCATCTTCGGCAAGTGCCTTGTCGCCGTCGAGCAGCCTGGCCCGCTCTCCGAGATAGGTTTTGTTGAGAAGCCCCTTGATGGGGGCGGGCACGAAATCCGTGTCCGCAAGGTAGCGTTCGCGGTCGGCGAAGGCGAGGCGCTGTGCGTCGCCGATCAGCCGCCAGCTTTCGGCATTGTCCTTGCCGAGTGCCTTGAGGTCGAAATTTTCCAGCATGCCGAGCATCTGGCCGATGGCGACTGCGCCGGAGGAGGGCGGTCCCATGCCGCAGACGTCGAGCGCGCGGTAGGAGGTGCAGACCGGCCGGCGCTCCTTCACCTGGTAGTTCTGAAGGTCGGCGAGCGAGAGCACGCCGGCATTCTTGCCGGAACTGCGCACCGTATCGACGATGCCCTGGGCGATAGTGCCGGTGTAGAAGGCCGGCGCGCCGCCACCGGCGATGGCCGAAAGCGTCTCGGCATAGGCCGGATTCTTGAGGATTCTGCCGGCCTTCAGCGGCGCGCCATCCGCGCCGAAGAAATAGGCGGCTGTCGTCTCGAAGGTCTTCAGCCGGTCGCCCTCGGTGGCGATCAGGCCGGCAAGACGCGGCGAGACGGAAAAACCGTCGCGGGCCAGCGTTTCGGCGGGGACGAAGAGGTCCTTCCAGGGCTTGCGGCCCCAGCGGTTGTGCGCCTCCTGCATCAGCATGACGGTGCCGGGTGTGCCGACGGAGCGCCCGCCGACGACGGCGTCGAAGAATTTCAGCGGCTCGCCCTTTTCGTCGAGGAAGAGCTTGGGTGTCGCCTCCATCGGCGCGGTCTCGCGGCCGTCGAGCGTGGTGAGCCGGCCGGTCCCGGCATCGTAGTAGACGAGAAAGGCGCCGCCGCCGAGGCCTGAGGATTGCGGCTCGACAAGGCCGAGCACGGTCTGGACGGCGATCATGGCGTCGATTGCGCTGCCGCCGTCCGCAAGAACCTTTTCGCCGGCCTCGGCCGCGAGCGGGTGGGCGGCCGCCACCAGATGGGCCTTCGCGGTGACGACCTTCGCCGCCGCAAGGCCGGTTGCGCGCTCCGGCGCGACGCTATCGGACGCCTGCTGGGCGGATACCCCGGCCGATGTCAGGAAAAGAAGCCCGAGGGCGACGAGAGATCGTTTCATCATGGCTACCTCCACTGGAGGGAGATATAGTGCAGACGATTACCGGGAGGAGGCAAGGCCTGGGAGCGATTTACCCTTCCTTCACCTTGCCGGCGGTTCGGTTGTGGAAATCGCCGCCGCCCGTTGCGTCAGTTAACTGCATTCTCGCATAGAGCGCCGCAAAACACGCACCTGTCTTGAAGTCCGCCACCCTCACACTCTATGTAGGGAAGACGAAACTTGCTGATTCCCAACGTTTGCGAAGGGTTTCAGGGCCACACCGATGAAGGATTGACATGAGAAATCCCGTAGATACCGCCATGGCTCTGGTGCCGATGGTCGTCGAGCAGACCAACCGCGGCGAGCGTTCCTACGACATCTATTCACGCCTCCTGAAGGAGCGCATCATCTTCCTGACGGGTCCGGTCGAGGATCATATCGCCACGCTCGTCTGCGCGCAGCTTCTCTTCCTTGAGGCCGAAAACCCGAAGAAGGAAATCGCGCTCTACATCAATTCGCCGGGCGGCGTCGTCACGTCCGGCATGGCGATCTACGACACGATGCAGTTCATCAAGCCGGCTGTCTCGACGCTGTGCATTGGCCAGGCCGCCTCGATGGGCTCGCTGCTGCTGGCCGCCGGCCACAAGGACATGCGCTTTGCCACGCCGAACGCCCGCATCATGGTGCACCAGCCCTCGGGCGGCTTCCAGGGCCAGGCATCGGACATCGAGCGCCACGCCAAGGACATCCTCAAGATGAAGCGCAAGCTGAACGAGGTCTATGTCAAACATTGCGGCCGCACCTATGAGGAAGTCGAGCAGACGCTTGATCGCGACCATTTCATGAGCGCCGACGAGGCGAAGGACTGGGGTCTGGTCGATCGCGTCATCACCAGCCGCGAGGCGATCGAGGGCGCGGACGCCACGTAACACCTCGTTCGACGCCGCAGGATCTCATGACGCTCGACGACTACAACGCCTTCTGCGCTTCGCTCCCCGCCACAAACCACGTGGTGCAATGGGGCGGGGCGCATGTCTGGAAGGTCGGCGAGAAGGTTTTCGCCATTGCCGGATGGAGCGACACGGCGGAGCTTGCGGTCACGTTCAAGGTGTCCGACATCGCCTTCGACATTCTGAGCGAGCAGCCGGGGTGCCGTCCAGCACCCTATCTCGCCTCGCGCGGAATGAAGTGGATCCAGCGGCAAACGGGCGAATCAGTTGATGATGCGGCGTTGTGTGACTATCTAAGGGAAAGTCACGGTCTGGTGGCGGCGAAACTGACGCGCAAGGCTCGTTCCGATCTTGGCCTAATGCGCGGATGAAGGCAATCACGCGATTTGTAATGATCGCGGGGCTTTATCCTCGCCACAAAGCCGGTAATATTGGCCGTTAATGCTATGTTGATTTGTGACGGCTTAGCATTCGGTGTTTAAACGGGGAATGCGTTGCAACCGGTTCAAGGGCGGGGCCCGGGCCGGTCAGTACCCCTGGAGCCTTTGAAAGGGCGCGTAGGCGTATCCGGCAAAGGCGGTTTGAGTGGTCCGGCCATCTTCCGGGAGATGAACGGCGTGCTGGAAGGAAAGTGATATGAGCAAGGTCAGCGGCAGCAACGGCGGCGACTCCAAGAATACCCTCTACTGCTCCTTCTGCGGCAAGAGCCAGCACGAGGTCCGCAAGCTGATTGCCGGACCGACGGTGTTCATCTGCGATGAATGCGTCGAATTGTGCATGGACATCATCCGCGAGGAGAACAAGACCTCCATGGTGAAATCCCGTGACGGCGTTCCCACGCCCCAGGATATCATCAAGGTTCTCGACGAATATGTCATCGGCCAGCAGCAGGCAAAGCGCATCCTGTCGGTCGCGGTGCACAACCACTACAAGCGACTGGCGCATGCCGCCAAGGGCTCGGACGTGGAACTGGCGAAGTCGAACATCATGCTGGTCGGCCCCACGGGCTGCGGCAAGACCTATCTCGCCCAGACGCTCGCCCGCATCATCGATGTACCCTTCACCATGGCCGACGCCACGACGCTGACCGAAGCCGGTTACGTCGGCGAGGACGTGGAGAACATCATCCTGAAGCTGCTTCAGGCCGCCGATTACAACGTCGAGCGCGCACAGCGCGGCATCGTCTATATCGATGAAGTCGACAAGATCTCGCGCAAGTCCGACAACCCGTCGATCACCCGCGACGTGTCGGGCGAGGGCGTGCAGCAGGCGCTTCTGAAGATCATGGAAGGCACGGTTGCATCCGTACCGCCGCAGGGTGGTCGCAAGCATCCGCAGCAGGAATTCCTGCAGGTCGACACGACGAACATCCTGTTCATCTGCGGCGGTGCGTTCGCCGGTCTCGACAAGATCATCTCCGCCCGTGGCGAAAAGACGTCGATCGGCTTCGGGGCACAGGTCCGCTCGCCGGAAGACCGCCGCGTCGGTGAAGTGTTGCGCGAACTGGAGCCGGAAGACCTGGTGAAATTCGGACTCATCCCGGAATTCATCGGCCGTCTGCCGGTCCTGGCGACGCTCGAAGACCTCGACGAGGACGCGCTGATCCAGATCCTGTCGGAGCCGAAGAACGCTCTGGTCAAGCAGTACCAGCGCCTGTTCGAGATGGAAGACGTCGAATTGACCTTCCACGAGGACGCGCTGCGCGAGATCGCCCGCAAGGCGATCGTCCGCAAGACCGGTGCGCGCGGCCTGCGCTCGATCATGGAGAAGATCCTGCTCGACACGATGTTCGAACTTCCGACGCTGGAAGGCGTGCGCGAGGTCGTCATCTCCGACGAGGTGGTCAAGGGGTCGGCCCGTCCGCTCTACATCTACTCGGAGCGCACCGACGAGAAGGCCAACGTTTCGGCCTGATCGCGCCAAACCCGTTCAGGAAGGACCCGCCGCCGGCGGGTCTTTTCGTTTGAGGCGGCTAGTGACATTTCGTGACTGGTCGCCTGTCGCGGGAAGGGGCATGATGTGCAACCTTCCGCTGCTTCGGGAGCCGTTGCGAAACGGTGCGCGCCAAGCCAGAATGGAAGACTTCGATTCTGTTCTGCGTATGCTCCGGCGGTGCTGCCGGGGGGAAGGCCGCAAGTTCCGCGACAGCGCGGAAGACTACACTTCCGGTGTTGGTTCGCTTGTCCGTCACGGGGTGGGGCACTCCGCAACCGGGCTTGAAAATGTGTTGGCTGCACGCCACTTGTGGATGGAAAAGATCGCCGGCCCGGCACTCTGAGCGCCGAATGGACCGGTTCCCGGAAACGGGACGTTTGAAAGGAAATGACATGACGAAAAAGACGTCTGCGTCGCACGACTCCACGGCCTTCCCGGTCCTGCCCCTGCGCGACATTGTGGTGTTCCCGCACATGATCGTCCCGCTGTTCGTCGGCCGCGAGAAGTCGATCCGCGCACTTGAGGAGGTCATGGGCACCGACAAGCAGATCATGCTTGCCACCCAGATCAATGCCTCCGACGACGACCCGGAAACCGATGCCATCTATCGCATCGGCACCGTCGCCAACGTGCTCCAGCTCCTCAAGCTCCCCGATGGTACCGTCAAGGTGCTGGTCGAAGGCCGCGCGCGCGCCGAGATCGACGGCTATACGGACCGCGAGGAATTCTACGAGGCGATGGCCCATGTCCTGGCCGAGCCGGAAGAAGACCCGGTGGAGGTCGAGGCGCTGTCGCGCTCGGTCGTCTCCGAGTTCGAAAACTATGTAAAGCTCAACAAGAAGATTTCGCCTGAAGTCGTCGGCGCCGCGAGCCAGATCGAGGACTATTCGAAGCTCGCCGACACCGTCGCCTCGCACCTCTCCATCAAGATCGTCGAAAAGCAGGAGATGCTGGAGACGACGAGCGTCAAGCTGCGCCTTGAAAAGGCGCTCGGCTTCATGGAAGGCGAGATCTCGGTCCTGCAGGTCGAAAAGCGCATCCGCTCGCGCGTCAAGCGCCAGATGGAGAAGACGCAGCGCGAGTACTACCTCAACGAACAGATGAAGGCGATTCAGAAGGAGCTCGGCGACGGCGAGGACGGCCGCGACGAGATGGCCGAACTGGAAGAAAAGATCGCCAAGGCGAAGCTCTCCAAGGAAGCCCGCGAAAAGGCGGATGCCGAGCTGAAGAAGCTGCGCCAGATGAGCCCGATGTCGGCGGAAGCCACCGTCGTGCGCAACTATCTCGACTGGCTGACGGGCATTCCGTGGGGCAAGAAGTCGAAGATCAAGACCGACCTCAACGCTGCGGAAAAGATTCTCGACGAGGATCATTTCGGCCTCGACAAGGTCAAGGAGCGCATCGTCGAATATCTCGCCGTGCAGGCTCGCTCGGCCAAGATCAAGGGCCCGATCCTGTGCCTTGTCGGCCCTCCGGGCGTCGGCAAGACCTCGCTCGCGAAATCGATCGCCAAGGCGACCGGCCGCGAATACATCCGCATGGCGCTCGGCGGCGTGCGTGACGAGGCCGAAATCCGCGGTCACCGCCGCACCTATATCGGCTCGATGCCCGGCAAGGTCATCCAGTCGATGAAGAAGGCGAAGAAATCCAACCCGCTCTTCCTGCTCGACGAGATCGACAAGATGGGCATGGATTTCCGCGGCGATCCGTCCTCGGCTCTCCTGGAGGTGCTGGATCCGGAACAGAACTCGACCTTCATGGACCACTACCTGGAAGTCGAATACGACCTGTCCAACGTCATGTTCGTGACGACGGCGAACACGCTGAACATTCCGGCGCCCCTCATGGACCGCATGGAAGTGATCCGCATTGCCGGCTATACGGAAGAAGAGAAACTGGAAATTGCCAAGCGGCACCTGCTGCCGAAGGCGATCCGCGATCACGCCCTTCAGCCGAAGGAGTTTTCGGTGACGGACGGCGCGCTGATGGCGGTCATCCAGCAGTACACCCGCGAAGCCGGTGTGCGTAACTTCGAGCGTGAATTGATGAAGCTCGCCCGCAAGGCGGTCACCGAGATCATCAAGGGCAAGTCGAAGACGGTCGAGGTCACGGCAGACAACATCCACGACTTCCTCGGCGTTCCGCGCTTCCGCCACGGCGAGGCCGAGCGCGAGGATCAGGTTGGCGTTGTTACGGGTCTTGCCTGGACGGAAGTCGGCGGCGAGCTGCTCACCATCGAAGGCGTCAGCCTGCCGGGTGGCAAGGGCCGCATGACGGTTACGGGCAACCTGAAGGATGTGATGAAGGAATCGATCTCGGCAGCGGCGTCCTATGTCCGCTCGCGCGCCGTCGATTTCGGCATCGAGCCGCCGCGCTTCGACAAGACCGATATCCACGTGCACGTGCCGGAAGGCGCGACGCCGAAGGACGGTCCGTCGGCCGGTATCGCCATGGCGACCGCCATCGTTTCCATCATGACCGGAATCCCGGTCTCGAAGGACATCGCGATGACGGGCGAAGTGACGCTGCGCGGCCGGGTCCTGCCGATCGGCGGTCTCAAGGAAAAGCTGCTCGCAGCGCTTCGCGGCGGCATCAAGAAGGTGCTGATCCCGGAAGAGAACGCCAAGGACCTGGCGGAGATTCCGGATAACGTGAAGAACAACATGGAGATCGTTCCGGTCTCGCGCATGGGTGAGGTGATCAAGCATGCGCTCGTTCGCCGGCCGGAGCCGATCGAATGGGATGCGACGGTCGAAGACGCCAAGGTTCCGGCGGTCGAATCGACCGATGAGAGCACCGGCGCGATCGCGCATTGAGCCTTGATGCCGGGTAATGCATCCGGCATTTTGGAGCGAAACGGGAAAAGACCGGCCTTTCGGCCGGTCTTTTTCGTTGAAAAACGTGTGTAAAGCCCGGATTCTCAGGGTTTTGCGACGAAATTTTCTTGCGGGGCGAGGGGCGATGCGTATTCTGCCCCCGACTTGTATGAGTCGTTTCAAACCGTATGAAAGGGGTGGAAACATGAACAAGAATGAACTCGTATCCGCAGTGGCTGAGAAGTCTGGCCTCTCCAAAACGGACGCAGCATCGGCTGTCGACGCCGTTTTCGAGACGATCCAGGGTGAGCTCAAGAACGGCGGCGACGTTCGTCTCGTCGGTTTCGGCAATTTCTCCGTATCGCGCCGTGAAGCCTCGAAGGGCCGCAACCTCTCGACCGGCGCCGAGATCGAGATTCCGGCACGCAACGTGCCGAAGTTCTCGGCCGGCAAGGGCCTGAAGGACGCCGTCAACGGCTGATCCTTGGTTCGGGCAGAGCGGTTATCCACTCCGCCGCCAAACCTGAAATTCAGGGTCGGGGTCCGGTTCTTCCGGGCCCCCTTTTATTTGACGGGAAGGCAACGGACCGCCGCCGAAATGTCATCGGCCTGTAACACGAAAGCCTCAGAACCGCCGGGTTCCTTTTGACCGGATCCCGGAGGATTTCATGAAAACCCGTTCGATCACCGCCGCGCTCGCTGCGGTTCTCGCCGCATCGGTGGCCTCCGCCGCCAGCGCCGAGCCCGTCTTCAATCGCATTGCGTCCTTCGCCGTTGCCGACAACCTGCCCGAGGGTGTCGACAAGGCGACGCCGACCTCGTCCGAGATCATCAGCGCCTCGGAAGACGGCAACACGCTCGTCTATTCCGACAGCCCGAACAAGGCCATCGGCTTCATCGACATCACCGACGCCAAGGCTCCGAAGGCCGGCGGCACCGTCGCCTTCGACGGCGAGCCGACCTCGGTCACCATTGCCGCCGGCAAGGCGCTCGTCGCGATCAACACGCGCGAAAGCTTCGTGAAGCCGTCGGGTGTGCTCGCCCAGGTCGATGTGGCCTCCAGGGCCGTCGAGGCGACCTGCGATCTCGGCGGTCAGCCGGATTCGATCGCCCTCAACAAGGACAGGACGATCGCCGCCATCGCCATCGAGAACGAGCGCGACGAAGAGGTCAATGACGGCGCCATCCCGCAGATGCCGGCCGGCGATCTCGTGCTGCTCTCCCTCAAGGACGGCGTCGTCGATTGCGGTTCGATCAAGCATGTGGCGCTGACCGGCCTTGCCGATGTCGCCGGCGAGGATCCCGAACCCGAATTCGTCTCCTTCAACAGCCTCGACGAAGTTGCCGTCACCCTGCAGGAAAACAACCATATCGCGATCGTCGACGGCAAGGCCGGCACGGTAAAGAGCCACTTCTCCGCCGGTACGGTCAGCCTTGAAGGCATCGACACCAAGAAGGACGGTGCGCTGAAATTCACCGGCGAGATGAAGGACGTGGCGCGCGAGCCCGATGCCGTGAAGTGGCTGGACGACAACCGCCTGGTCGTCGCCAATGAGGGCGACTGGAAGGGTGGCGCCCGCGGCTTCACCATCTTCGACAAGCAGGGCAAGGTCCTCTACGAGAACGGCGCGGCCTTCGAGCGCGAGATTGCCAAGATCGGCCACTATCCGGACAAGCGCAACAAGAAGGGCGTCGAGCCGGAAGGCATGGAAGCCGCCAAGTTCGGCGATGACAACCTGTTCTTCGTGCTCGCCGAGCGCGCCTCGATCGTCGGTGTCTACAAGGATACCGGCGCCGAGCCCGCGCTTCTCCAGCTGCTGCCCTCGGGCGTTGGCCCGGAAGGAGCCGTCGCCATCCCGAACCGCAATCTCTTCGTGACCGCCAACGAGACCGATCTCGTGGACGACGGCGGCGCCCGCTCGCATGTCATGATCTATGAGCGTGCCGAAGGCGAAGCTGCCTATCCGCAGATCGTCTCCACGGAAAAGGATGGCGAACTGATCGGCTTCGGCGCCCTCTCGGGCCTCGCACCGGTCAAGGACAAGCCGGGCATGCTCTACGCCGTCAACGATTCCTTCTACGCCTCGCAGCCGACGATCTTCACGATCGACGCCACCGCGAAGCCGGCGAAGATCGTCGATGCGCTGCGCATTACCCGCAACGGTGCTGCCGCCCAGAAGCTCGACAGCGAGGGCCTGACGCCGGATGGCGAGGGCGGTTTCTGGCTTGCCAACGAGGGCGATGCCGACAAGCTCGTCGGCCATGCCATCATCCATGTGAACGAAAAGGGCGAGATCCAGAAGGAAATCGCCATTCCCGCCGCGCTGCGCGCCGGCGAGAAGCGCTTCGGCTTCGAAGGCATCACCAGCGTCGGCGAAGGCGATGACAAGGTGCTGTGGATGGCCATGCAGCGTGAATGGGGTGACGACGAGAAGGGTTTCGTGAAGCTCGTCTCCTACAAGCCGTCCTCCGAGGAATGGGGCGCCGTGCGCTATCCGCTCGAAAAGACCGAGAGCGGTTGGGTCGGCCTTTCCGAAATCACCGTCAGCGGCGACCAAGCCTATATCATCGAGCGCGACAACCTGATCGGCCAGGCGGCCAAGCTGAAGAAGCTGTACCGCGTGGCGCTTGCCGATCTGAAGCCGGCCGCACTCGGCGGTGAACTGCCTGTCGTCAAGAAGGAAGAGGTCCGTGACCTCATCCCGGACCTGAAGGGCGCCACCAACGGCTTCGTCGTCGACAAGGTCGAAGGCTTTGCCATCGACGCCGCCGGCAATGGCTTCGTCATGACCGACAATGACGGCGTGGATGGTTCCTCGGGTGAGACGCTGTTTTTCGGCATCGGCCCGATGAACGCCATGTAAGCTCCGCGGGCCGTCCATTCTTGCTTTCACCTTCTCCCCGCTGATTGGGGGGAAGGCAGCGGGCAGGGGAGGACGCTGAACGCTTCAGACAAAGAAGGCCGGGATCGTGAAATCCCGGCCTTCTTCCGTTTTCCGTTGCCGTCCGGCTTAGCCGACGGCCCGCAGGGGGCGCATGGGCGCTGCGGCGGTGTCGCCTTCGACCTTGTCCCGTTCGCGCTGCAATTCCTCGGTCTTCTCGCTGAGGCAGCCGATGATGTCCTTGAGGTGCTGCTTCTGGTCTTCGGTCAGCACCGCGAAGATCGCCTCGATCATCTTGTGCTGTGGCTGCTGTGCGGCGGAGATCACCGTGCGGCCCATATCCGTGATCGAGACGATCTTGGCACGCCGATCCTTCGGGTCCGGCTCGCGCTTGACCAGCTTGTCCCGCTCGAGGCCGTCGATCGCTTCCGTTACCGTGCGGGGCGCGAAACCGAGCGCGCAGGCGATGTCCGTCGAACGCTGCGGGCCCTGACATTCCAGAAGAAGCAGGAACTTGCTGCGGGCAAGCGACACGCCTTCATCCATCATGCACTCGTTCACCAGGCGGCTCACCTGATGGTAGAGTTTGAACATGCCCTGGGAAATTTCTATCGTGCTACTCATGAGGGGAAATATAGGTATTATGAGGGACCATGTCAAATGATCACGAAGGTTTTCGGATAATTTGATCATAGATATTGAACGATCTCTGTAAATGCGAACGGTCAGGTCGCGGGCGTTATTCCTGCCCTTTCCCGGAATTTTCGGGGTGAGACGATTTCTCTCCTGCATAACCTTGACTGCGGGGCGCCAAGCATTGACCCGGAGGAGGGGGGAAGCGATTGTCCGGCCATGCCGTTCCGCTTTATTCACACCGCCGATCTCCATCTCGATTCGCCCCTGACATCGCTCGCTCTGCGCAATGCCGAGCTTGGCGAGCTGGTGCGCGGAGCGACACGCAAGGCGCTGGAGCGTATCGTCGATCTTGCGATCACCGAGGCGGTCGATGCCCTCATCATCGCCGGCGACCTCTATGACGGTTCGCAGACCTCCATGGCGACGGCGCTCTTCCTGATGGGCCAGATGCGCCGGCTGGATGCGGCCGGCATCCGCGTCTTCCTCATCCGCGGCAATCACGACGCCCAGTCACAGATCACCCGCGAACTCACCTTTCCGCCGAATGTGCACGTCTTCGATGGCCGCGGAAAGCCGGTGAAGGCCGGCGTGCTGGCGAGTGGCCGCGAGATCCACGTCCACGGCATCAGCTTTGCCAACCCCCATGCCCCGGCATCGCTGCTGCCGAGTTTTCGCGCACCCGTGCCGGATGCGGTGAACATCGGCCTCATGCACACCAGCCTGGCCGGTGCGAGCCGCCACGATCCCTATGCACCTGTCGGCACAGCCGATCTTGCCGCGCACGGCTTCGATTACTGGGCGCTTGGACACATCCACCAGCGGCGGGTGCATCTCGAAAAACCGTGGATCGTCATGCCCGGCAATCCGCAGGGCCGCGACATCAACGAAGGTGGCCCCAAAGGCATCACGCTCGCCACCATCGAGGACGACGGCACGATCACCTGCGAGATGCATCCGGTCGCGGTTGCGGTGTTCGAGCGGCTTTCCGTCGATCTCTCTGGTATCGAAGACTGGCACGGCATGCTTGACCGCGTCGAAGCCGTGCTGGCCGAGGCGAGGGCGCAAGCACGCGGCGCCCATCTCGTCGCACGCCTTGCGCTTGACGGCGCCACACCGCTTTCCTGGCGCCTGCGCCGCGACGAGGATCTGCTCACCGCCGAACTGCAGAACCTTGCCGCCTCGCTTGGCGAATGCTGGATCGAGGCGGTGGAACTTTCCGTTTCCATGCCGCTTGCCGCGGCGGGTGCCGATGCCGGTCCGCTCACGGAGATGTCCCGTCTGATGCGCGAGGACGTCATCGAAAGCCACGCCTATCGCGAAGAGTTGCGCGAGACGCTGGGCGATCTCCTGCGCCAGTTGCCGAAGGAGGCGCGCGGCCTGCTGGCCGTGGACGAAGCGGCGGAGGAGGCCCTGCTGCACGACCTCGCCCTTCGAGGGGCCGATGCCGTTCTCGCCCGCCTTGGCGGCGAAGGGGCGGAGGGCTAGCCGATGCGTCTTGATCGCCTGGACCTCGTCCGCTACGGAAAATTTACCGACCGCAGCCTCGATTTCGGTACGGCCACGCCGGGCAAGCCGGATTTCCATCTTGTCTACGGCCCGAACGAGGCGGGCAAGTCGACGCTTTTTTCCGCCTATCTCGACCTGCTTTTCGGCATCGAGAAATCCAGCGCCTACGGCTTCCTGCATCCCTATGCCCTGATGCGCGTCGGCGGGCAGTTCTCCGTCGGTGCCGAGCGCCACGAGGCCTACCGCCTGAAGCGCAACCAGGCCTCGCTCGTCACCGCCGATGACCGGCCCTTGCCGGAGACGCTCTTTGCCGCCGTGCTCGGCGGCATGGATCGCAACGCCTATCGCACCATGTTCTCGCTCGACGACGAGAGCATCGAGAGGGGCGGCGAGGACATCCTGAAGAGCGAGGGCGAGCTGGGGTCGATGCTCTTTTCCGCCAGCTCCGGTCTTTCCGACATGGCCACGGGTCTTGCGGCGCTGAAGGCGGAGGCCGACGAGTTCTATCGTCCCTCCGGCCGCAAGCACGGACTCTCGGGGCTCAAGGCGGATATTGACGCGCTGGCGGCCGAGCGCAAGGCGCTCGATGTCGCCGCCCGCGATTACGGCCTGCTGGTGCGCGACCGCGACGCCGCTGTCGAGCGGCACGGCGAGATGACGGCCGCCCGGACCGAGGTGCGCGCCGCGCTGGCGCAGGTGGAGCGCTGCCTTTCAGCATTGCCTTACCTTCGGCGCCTGCGGGCTTTGCGTACCGAGCTCGGCGCCTTCGATCTGGGCGATTCTCCGCCGACCAGCTGGCGTTCGCTCTCCGGGGAACTGGCGCGCGAGGAGGCGGAAATCGCCGCCCGCGCGGCACGCATGGAGGGGGAGCGCCTGCATTTTTCCGAGGAGCTGGCGGAGCTGCCTGAGGACGAGGCCGTTCTGGCGGCCGCAGGCGATATCACCGCGCTTGCCGGTTCCGCGCTCGAGGCTCGCTTCCGCACCGCGGCGATGGATCTTGCTGTCCGCGAGGCGGAACGGGACCGGGTTGCCGTTTCCATCGGGACAAGCCTCGCCGCGTTCGGGCTCGTTGCGGATGCCGACCCGGCGGGCATTCTGCTGCCTCCGGGCCTTGGCGAAAAGCTTGCCGCCCTCCTGTCCCGACGGTCGGCGCTTGCCGAACGCGCCGCGACGGCGCTTCGCGAGCGTGCCGAGGCCCAGCGGGCGCTTGCCGCCATGGGAGACGAGGCGGGCGCCATTTCGGACGAGGACGTGCAGGCGGACGCGGCGCGTCAGTCCTCGCTCGCCGGAGCCCTGCGCGCTGCGCGGTCCGGCGACCTTTCGGCGCGCTTGCGCGAGGCCCGTCGCCTCGTCGCGCTGGCCCGGCAGGATGCCGATGGAGCGATGGCGCGTCTTGCTCCCTGGTCCGGCACCGCGGCGAGCCTGGAGGCCGTAGCTGCGCCATCGCCCGGCGATATAGAGGGTTTGCGCAAACGACATGATTCGGCCGATGAGGCCCTGCACCGTCAACGCGAGCAGGTTGCCGCGCTGGAGCTGGAGGTCGCCTCTGCCCGTGCAACGCTCGGGGCGCTTCAAAAGGCGACCGGTGCGGCGGGCGAAGAACATGCCGGCCATCTGCGGGCCCTGCGGGATGCGGCCTGGCAGAGGCATGCCGGCACGCTCGACAGCGGCTCTGCCGATGCCTTCGAGCAGGCGATGCGCGCGGATGACAAGGCTTCGGATGCGCGCCTGCGCAATGCCGACCGCCTTTCGGAGCTGCGCCTTCTCGAACGGACGATCGCGGAAGGCACGGCGCGGCTGGAGACCCTTGCCGGTGAAGGGACCCGTCTGTCCGAGGTGCGGGCGGAAGTCGAAGGTCAGGTGTCGTCGCTTGCCGCGCGCCTCGGCCTGCCTGAGGGGACGACGCTGGCAGACATGGCCGGCTGGCTGGAGCGGCGGGCGGCGGCGCTGGATGCCATCGGCGGGCTTGCGCAGCGCACCGTGGAAGCCGATCTCGTGGAAAGGGAGAGGCGCGACGTGCTGGCGCGGTTGGCGGCCCTACTGGGTGAAGCGCTGGCCGAGGACAGCCCCTTCGATGAAGCGTTGTTCCTTGCCGAGGACCGGCTGGAGGCGCTGAAGGCCGCCGAGGCCCGGCGGAATTCTGCGGCCGTGCAGTTCGCCCGTCTGAAGGCCGATATTGATATGCGCGGCAAGGCCGCGGAAGACGCCACGGCGGCACTTGGCGCATGGCAGGAGGCCTGGGAGCGGGACATCGCCGGCACCTGGCTCGCCGGGCCGGACGCGCCCGTCGCCCTGGAGCGCGTCGGCGCTCTCCTTCCGGCGCTGCAGACGCTCGCCCAGAATGTCGAGCGGCGCGGGGAGTTCGATCACCGCATCGCCGGCATGCGCCGGGACCAGCAGGATTATGCCGGCCACGCCCGCCGCCTTGCCGAGCGCCTGTCCGAGCCGTTCGACAATGAGGACCCGCTTTCCACCGTCGCAGCCTTCGGCCGGCGGCTCGCCGCGGCGACAGCGGTGCGCCAGCGGCGCGAGGCGATCGACAAGGCGGGGCTGCGCCTTGCCGAGGAGGAGGGTGCACTGGAGGAGCGTCGTGCGGTGCTTACCGCGCGGCTCGCGGAGGTCTATTCCGTCCTTGGCTGCGACACGCTTGCGGAGGCGGATCTTCTCATCGAAGCCTATCGCAAGCGCGACGACATTCTGGCGCGCGTCCACGATGTCGGGCGTGATCTCGCCCAGCAGCTGCGCACGGAAACGGTCGATGAAGCTGAGGCGCTGCTCTCGGCGGTCGATGATGACCAGCTTTCTGCGGAAAGGGGAGACCTTTCCGCACGGCTCGAGGAGCTCGACCGCGCGGTGCAGGAGCAGCACCTTCTGCGCGCCCGGGCGGAGGAGGCGCTGGCTAAGGTCGCTGGCAGCGATGCGGCGGCGGTGCTGGAGGAGCGACGGCGCACGGTGCTGATCGAGCTTGCGGAGAAGTCGCGCCGCTATCTGGCGACGCGCGCCGGCATTCTGGCGGCGGAACAGGCTCTGCGACTTTACCGCGAGCGTCACCGCAGCGCGATGATGGAACGCGCCTCGCGGACGTTCCGCGACATCACGGCGGGCGAATATACCGGCCTGTCGACGATCCTCGAAAAGGACAGCGAATTCCTCGTCGTCAACGCCGCCCCGGGCGGCTCGAAGCTTGCGAAGGACCTCTCCAAGGGCACGCGCTTCCAGCTCTATCTGGCGCTGCGCGTTGCGGGCTATCACGAGATCGCCGCCAGTCGCGAGATCGTGCCCTTCATCGCCGACGACATCATGGAAACCTTCGACGACCGGCGTGCGCTCAATGCCCTGACGGTGATGGGTGCGATGGCGACGGGCGGGCAGGTGATCTACCTGACCCATCACGAGCATCTCTGCGACCTCGCGAAAAAGGCCTGCCCTGACGTCACGATCCATGAATTGTGAGGCCTGAAACGTCGAAGTGTAAAGGAAGCGTTACGGTCAAAACTTGACTTGGCCGATGGTAAGTGGTTCTTGGCGCACCATCGGCATTGCTGCGAAGCCTGCTTCGCGCGGCGCTCCGCCCTGAAGAAACGGACGGGTATGACGTTGAGGACCGGCAGAGAAGCGACGATCTGGGAGCGGGGTTTTGCGCCCGTCGGCTTCCTCGTGCTGCTCGTCACCCTGTTCCTCTCGCAATTCTCCCTTCCTGGCAGCGCAAATGATGCTGGCCACCCGCCGCGGGCAGCCGCCGAAGGCGGCGTCGCGCCATCGCCGCTCTCGGCGACCGGCGATGAACTGTGGTTCCCGGCAAGCGGCCATGCCGAACGGCGGGTCGCCAAGGCCAAGAGCGGCCTGCCGGAAGGCGATGCTGCCGGCAAGGCACTCGTCCCGGGCGCCGGTGTCGTGCTCTACCCCTTCGAGACCTCTGTTTCTGTGGTCTTTGTCGCTGTCGACGATGCGGCGCCCCTCCGCCTGGGCCCGGCATCCTTCCGCAGCCGTGCGCCTCCGGTCCTTGCCGCCTGAGGCCCTGTGGCGTCTCTGCACGCCGCGCCATTCGTTCGAAATTCCGATTCCCGCGGACGGCGCCGACTTCCTGTCGCGCCCGTCCGGCAGTCTAGATGGAACAAACCCATGAAAACCTCCAAATGGGCATTGTTGGTCTACATCGCGATCATCCTCTTCGGGGTGCTCGCGGCCGTGCCCAACGTGCTGACGTCCGAACAGCAAGCCAAGTTCGGGAGCTACCTGCCCGCCAATCCCGTCACGCTCGGCCTCGACCTGAAGGGCGGCTCGCATCTCGTGCTGGAGGTCGATGCCGCGGCGCTGCGCAAAGCGCGCATGGACGTGCTGCTGAACGATACGCGCGCCATTCTGCGCACTGCCGGCGAGCGCGCCTCGGCCGCCCGCCTCAGCGGCACTACGCTGACGATCACGCTGCCCGACCAGGCGACGCTCGACAAAATTCTGCCGGAAGTGCGCAAGCTCGCGACGCCGACGACGACGCTCGGCTTCACCGCCGGCAGCGCCGATATCGATGTCGCCACCAGCGGCAACCTGATCAACGTCACGCTGACGGAAGCCGGCATCAACGAGCGCATGTCGGCCGCCGTCGAGCAGAGCCTTGAAATCATCCGCCGACGCGTCGACCAGGTCGGCGTTGCCGAACCGCTGATCCAGCGGGTCGGCGGCGACCGCATTCTCGTCCAGCTGCCTGGCCTGCAGGATCCGACGCGCCTGCGCCAGCTGCTCGGCTCGACCGCGCAGATGAGCTTCCACATGGTCGACCAGACGGTGGATCCGAACAGCGTCGCCCCGCGCGGCGTGATGATCCTGCCCGGCGCCAACGATCCCGGCAAGTATGCCGTGGAAGAGCGCGTCGCCATTTCGGGCGATCGCCTTGCGGATGCCAAGGCCGGCTTCGACCAGCGCACCAACGAGCCGATCGTCTCGTTCAGCTTCGATTCGACGGGCGCACGCCAGTTCGCGGAAATCACCCAGGCCAATGTCGGCAAGCCTTTCGCCATCGTTCTCGACGGCAAGGTGCTGACGGCGCCGGTCATCCGCGAGCCGATTATCGGCGGCCAGGGCCAGATCTCCGGCAATTTCAACCCGCAGGAAGCGACCGTCCTTTCGGCGCTGCTGCGCTCCGGCGCGCTGCCGGCTCCGCTCACCATCATCGAGGAGCGCACCGTTGGCCCGAACCTCGGTTCGGACTCGATCCGCATGGGTCTCTACACGGGTCTCGCCGGCCTTGCCGCCGTCGTGGTGCTGATGCAGGTGCTCTACGGCTCCTGGGGTCTCATCGCCAACCTCGGCCTCGTGCTGCATACCGTTCTGACGATCGGTCTTCTCGGTCTTCTCGGCTCGACGCTCACCTTGCCCGGCATCGCCGGCATCATCCTCGGCATCGGCATGGCCGTTGACGCCAACATCCTGATCAACGCCCGTATCCGAGAGGAAACGGCGGCCGGGGCGGGGGCCATGAAGGCGCTCGATGTGGGCTTCAACAAGGCCTATGCCACCATCGTCGACGGCAACATGACGACCATGGTCGGCATGATCCTGCTCTTCATGTTCGGTTCCGGTCCGGTGCGTGGCTTCGCCATCACCATGATCATCGGTCTTGCGATCTCGATGTTCACGTCGATCACCTTCGTGCGCCTCCTGATGCGCGAGGTGGTCATCCGCCGCAAGATGAAGAGGATCGACATCCATTCGATCTTCGGCAAGGTCTGGGCGATCCCGAGCTTCTCCTTCATGCGCGGTCGCTATATCGCGATCGGCATGTCGGCCTTCATCTCGATCAGCTCGGTCATCCTGTTCTTCACGCCGGGCCTCAACTACGGCATCGACTTCGTCGGCGGCATCCAGGTCGAAGCGACGTCGAAGACGCCGATCAACCTTGCCCCGCTGCGCGAGAAGATGGAGGGCCTCAATCTCGGTGAAGTGGCCCTGCAGGAATTCGGCCAGGGCACGTCCGTCCTCGTGCGCGTCCAGCGCCAGCCGGGCGGCGAAGAGGTGCAGACCGCAGCGCTCCAGAAGATCCGCGACGGCGTCGCCGAAGTGATCCCGGACGCCAGCTTCGAGCGTACGGAAGTGGTCGGCCCGACGGTTAGCACCGAGCTTGCCCGCTCCGGCTTCCTCGCCGTCGGCCTCGGCATGCTGGCGATCCTGATCTACATCTGGTGGCGCTTCGAGTGGCACTTCGCCGTGGGCGCCATCGCGACGCTGCTCTTGGACATCACCAAGATGATCGGCTTCTTCTCGCTGATGCAGATCGACTTCAACCTGACGGCCATCGCCGCCGTGCTGACGCTGATCGGCTACTCGGTCAACGACAAGGTCGTCGTTTACGACCGCATGAGAGAAAACCTGCGCAAGTACAAGTCGATGCCCTTCTCGGACCTTATCGATCTCTCGATCAACCAGGTGATCATGCGATGCATCTTCACCTCGGTTGCCGTCGCGGCCTCGCTGCTGCCGATGGCGATCTGGGGCGGCGACACGGTCAAGCCCTTCGCCTGGCCGATGCTGTTCGGCGTGATCGTCGCAACGACCTCGTCGATCTATATCGGCGGCCCAATCCTGCTCTTCCTCAGCCGCTGGTGGAAGGATCGCGATACCGCGCGGGCGCCCGGTTCGGCAACGACGCCGGCAACCGAAGCCTAAGACCAAAGCGGGCGCCCCTGGGGCGCCCGTTTCGTTTCAGGAGAAGCGGGAGGGGCTGAACGTATCCGCCGTTATGCCTTCGCGCGCGAGGGGTTCGGGCATGGAGCTTCCGGTGAGGAGGGCGGCGGAAAGGCTGCCGAGGGCGGGCGAGGTGAGGATGCCGTAGCCGCCCTGTCCGGCGAGCCAGAAGAAGGACGGCTCGTCTTTCGCCGGACCGATGACGGGCAGGCGGTCGGCGGAGAAGCTGCGCATGCCGGCCCAGCTCTTGAAGACGCGGCGCACGCTGAGCGTCGTCACTTCCTCGACATAGTGGGCGGCATAGGCGATATCGAGCTCCTCCGGCTGCACGTCCGCCGGCTCGCAGGGCGTGGCGTCGGCCGGCGAGGCGAGCAGGCGGCCCCCCTCCGGCTTGAAATAGAACAGTTCCTCGATCTCGTTGATTTCAGGCAGGCGGCTCGCGTCGATGCCCCCGGGCAGGTCGACGGTGATGGCCGTTCGGCGGTGCGGCACGATGCCAGCGGGGGTGACGCCCGAAAGCGCGGCCACCGCATCGGCCCAACCGCCGGCCGCGTTCACCAGCGTGCCGGCCGATATGGTGTCTCCACCGGTTTCGATCCGCCATGCGCCCGCGACCCGCCGGGCGCCGGAGAACATCTGCCCTTCGAGGATCTGTGCGCCGTTGCGCCGGGCGTGGCGGGCATAGGCCTGCAGCAGGGCGTCCACCTCGATATCCCAGTAGTCGGGGTCGAAATAGGCGGCCGCTGCATAGGCCGGGTCGAGCATTGGCGCACGGGCGAGCATTGCGGCTTCGTCCAGCCACTCCACCGCCACGCCGAGCGCTTTGGCGGCCTTGAAGCGTGCGCGCACCAGTGCCGTCTTCTCCGCCGTGCCAAGGATGATGCTGCCCCGCTCTATGAGCAGCGGTACGTCGGCAAACCCCTCGGGCGGCTGCATCAGGAAATCATGGCTGGCGCGGGCGAGCGCATTCACCAGCGGTGCATTGTCCCGCAGCGTGAACTCCGCCGCCGAGCGGCCGGTGCTGTGATAGCCGAGCGCGCCTTCCTGCTCCAGAACGACGACGGAGCGGAACGGGCTCAGGAAATAGGCGAGCGAAAGGCCGGCAATGCCGCCGCCGATGATCGCGATGTCGAATGTCCGCATGGCCTGCCTCCGCTGTGAACCCTTTCCTCCTGCCTAAGCAAGCCGTCGGCATTCTTCAAATTTATAGCGATGAAAGTGGCTATCATCCGTATTGATGTGGCTCGCCCCAGCGCCAGGGCGGCACATCCGCCATATGGGCGAGGAAGGCCCGCTCGGCGGGGTTAAGCGCGGAACCGGGATTGGTGATACGGAAGGTCTCGGCCACCGGCAGGTCGTCATAGGGCGGTAGCTGCCAGAGTTCGCCGGCCGTCAGCGCGGCACCGGTGAGATGCACCGGCAGCATGCCGATGCCGGCATTGGCGACGACGAGCCGCAGTACCTCCTCGACATTGAAGGCGAGCGCCCGCACCTGCTGGCCGAAGGAGCCGATGGCGCGCACCGCCGTCACCGGCCCCATATGCGGCCCGCCCAAAACGTCGGCAAGGAAGCTGACATAGGGTTCACCGCGCAGGTCCTCCAGCCGGGCATCCAGCATGCCGAACAGCCGGTGCCCGCGGCCACAATAGAGCGCGTAGCGCTCGTAGCAGAAGGGGGCCTTCTCGAGGCCCTCCGGTATGATGCCGTCCGAGAGCCCGAGCGTCGCGACGCCGCGCTCCACCGAGCGGATGACGTCGGTCGTCGTTTCCACCGTCACACCCACGGTGACGCGCGGGTGCAGCCGGAAGAAATCGGCGATCGCCCTGTCCCAGGCCGGGTTCATCGCATGGCTGACCGCATGGATGGTGATGTGGCCGGAAATGTCCTCGCCGGAGGGCTGCATGGCCTCCGGCAGGCGCACGATGGCGGAAAAGATATCGTGGCAGAGCGCATGCAGCCGCTCGCCGGCCTCGGTCAGCTCGAAACGGCCGGGGCTTCGGTCGATCAGCCGGTGGCCGACCGATTGCTCCAGTCGCTTCAGCGCCATGCTGACAGCCGGCTGCTGCAGCAGCAGACGGTTCGCCGCCCGCGTGATCGAGCCCTCCTCGACCACGACCACGAAGGTGCGCAGGAGGTTCCAGTCAAGATTGTGGGCGAAGCGTTCAAGGCGGTTGATCGGCATGCGTGTAGCTACGGCCACGGCGTCGACAAAGGCAAGGGGAGGCGGGTCTTGGAACCGTCGAAATGTGATCGGCGCGCCGGGTTTTTCGCGGAACCAAAAAGCAGGCTGGCGCATTGCCCATCGCGAATGAAGGGGAAAAACGTGATGTGGGAACGGTTTAGCACCAGCGGCCTCGCGGGGGCGTATCTCGATGGCCTCCTGGCGGACGGGGTGGCGGCGCGGATGGAGTTTCGCCCGCGGCGGGCGCTGGATCCCTATCCGTTTCTGGTCAGGCCGGCGGACGAGGGAGAAGACGAAGCCTTTTTTACGCGACCCATAAATGGCGCTCGGGGCGGGAGCCCCTTCCGTTTCTTACCTTGATCCCGAAAACGAAAGAGGCGGCCGAAGCCGCCTCAGTCTGATGTGCACATCGTCCCATCCGCTGCCGCGTCATGGTCCAGTCGAGCCTGACCACAACGCGGAAGAGGTTGGCTTACTTCATCGTATAGATGTCGATGGAGAAATACTTGTCGTTGATCTTCTTGTAGGTGCCGTCCTCGCGGATGGCCTTCAACGCGGCGTTCAGCTTTTCGCGCAGGTCGTTGTCTTCCTGGCGCACGGCAATGCCGACGCCTTCGCCGACGAACTTCTTGTCGGTGATCGGCTCGCCGATCAGCTCGCAGCAGGCCTTGCCGTCGTCGTTCTTGGTGACCCAGTCGAGCAGCGGAATCATGTCGCCGACCTGCACGTCGAGGCGGCCGTTCGCCATGTCGAGATTGACCTCGTCCTGCGTCGGATAGAGCTTGATGTCCGCATCCGGATAGACGGCGGCGGCAAAATCGGCCTGCGTGGTGCCGGACTGGGCGCCAATCGTCTTGCCCTTCATGCCTTCATTGGTGAAATCGGTGATGCCGGAATTCTTCGGCGCCGCATGGGTCATGGCGGCAAGATAGTAGGGGTCGGTGAAGTTGACCTGCTTCTTGCGTTCGTCGGTGATGAACATCGAGGCGATGATCATGTCGTACTTCTTGGCGACGAGGCCGGGAATGATACCGTCCCAGTCCTGCGCCACCACCTCGCATTCGACCTTCATCTTCTCGCAGAGTGCAAGACCGATTTCCACGTCGAAGCCGCCAAGCTTGCCGGCGGAATCCTGGAAGTTGAAGGGCGGGTAGGCGCCTTCCGTGCCGATCTTCAGCGTCTCGGCAAAAGCCGGGGCGGAAAGCAGCGTGGAGCCTGCGAGAGCCAGCGCGAGCAGCATTTTCTTCATGGTCGTTCCCCTGTTGTGATTGTGACCGATAGGGAACGGTAGCGCGGCCTCGCGCATAAACGAAATAGATAGCCATGATGTCGGCTATCATTTCAGTTGATGCGCGAGACTCTCCGGATTTTCCTTACCAACGATCGTGCACATGGGGCGCGATGAGCCGGTAATAGACCTCGCGCGTTGCTTCCATCACGTCTTCCGAAATTGCCGGAAGGCCTGCAGCCCGGGCATTGGCCTCTGCCTGCGCGGCATTGCGCGCACCGGGAATGACGACGCTGACCGCGTCGGCCATCAGGATCCAGCGCAGCGCGAAGGCGGCCATCGCGGTGCCGGCGGGCACCAGGGCGCGGATTTCCTCGACAGCTTGCAGGCCGGTCTCGAAGGGCACGCCGGCAAAGGTCTCGCCCACGTCGAAGGCATCGCCCTGGCGGTTGAAGTTGCGATGATCGTCGGCGGCAAAGGCGGTGTCGCGCGTGATCTTGCCGGAGAGCAGACCGCTTGCCAGCGGCACGCGGGCGATGACGGCGACCTGACGGCGCGCGGCTTCCCGGAAGAAGAGCTGCGCCGGGCGCTGACGGAACATGTTGTAGATGATCTGCACGCTGACGACGCCGGGATATTCGATCGCCTTCAGCGCTTCCTCGACCTTCTCGACGCTGACGCCGTAGTTGGCGATCTTGCCGGCGGTCTTTATCTCTTCCAGCGCATGGAAGACCTCGGGCCGGTAGTAGACCTCCGTCGGCGGGCAATGCAGCTGCACGAGATCGAGGCGTTCGACGCCGAGGTTCCTCAGGCTGCGATCGATGAAGCCTTCGAGGTTTTCCTTGGTATAGCCATCGGCGACATGCGGGGAAAGCCGGCGACCGGCCTTGGTGGCCACCATCGGGCGCTGGCCGCCGCGGTCCTTCAGCACGTCGGCGATGATCTTTTCCGAGCGGCCGTCGCCATAGACGTCGGCTGTGTCGATGAAGGACATGCCAGCATCGAGCGCGGCGTTGAGGGCGGCGCGGCCGTCCGCCTCGCTGACATCACCCCAGGCGCCGCCGATCTGCCAGGCGCCGAAGCCGATATCCGTGGTGGTGAAACCCGTGCGGCCGAATTTGCGATGTCTCATGAAAATGTCTCCCGGCAAAAATCGTTGTGCCGGGAGGTAGCACTCCGCAGGGAGGCGAACAAGGAAATCGCTTGCGCCGATGGCTCAGACGGGCGTGATTTCTACCAGATAGAAAGCCGCCTTCTCACCCGTCGGGATAACCTCCGCCTTCTGCGCGCCATCGAACACGAGGGCGTCGAGCGGGTGAAGGCCGATCAGGCCCTCGCTGGTGGAAACACCGAGTGGCGAAAGCGCCAGCAGCAGGCGTTTCCCCGTGGTCTCGCGAAGCGCTCTGGCCCCTTCCGCAACCTGGTGCGTCAGCGAATGCCGGAAGGCGCCCCGCCGTGTCATCACATTGAGGTCGGTGATGGGGCCGC
The DNA here is from genome assembly GCF_004284735.1 of Shinella sp. JR1-6. Taxonomy (NCBI): domain Bacteria; kingdom Pseudomonadati; phylum Pseudomonadota; class Alphaproteobacteria; order Hyphomicrobiales; family Rhizobiaceae; genus Shinella; species Shinella sp. JR1-6. The sequence continues at coordinate 420,591 of NZ_SHMI01000003.1, forward strand.
CCGTCAGCCGGGCGGTCGTCGGTGCATCGGCGGGAAAGGCGAGGGGCGCGCAGACCGGCGTCAGCAGCTTGTCGCCGAGCCCCTCGATGGAAAGCGCCATTCCGTCACCGGAAAGGACGGCCAGCGTGCGATCGATGCCGGGGAAGACCGAAAACGGCCCGTCGCTCGCCACCGTCGCCATGCTGACGCGCCAGCCGAAATCCGAAAGGCTGGCGCCTTCCGGATGGACGATCACCTCGACCGTCTCGCCGCCGCCGTTCTTCCACGGCATGCGGCGATGGTCGCTGTTGCGCAGGAGGCGGGCTCCGTTATGCATGTCGTTCTCCCAGAACCGCCGCACACCTTCGGGCGACAAGCATCAGTTGCCGAGAATGCCCGGCAGGCGCAGGCCCTTTTCGCGGGCGCAGTCGAGCGCGATGTCGTAGCCGGCATCGGCGTGACGCATGACGCCGGTCGCCGGGTCGTTCCAGAGAACGCGGCCGACGCGCTCGGCCGCCTCATCCGTGCCGTCGCAGCAGATGACGACGCCCGAGTGCTGCGAGAAGCCCATGCCGACGCCGCCGCCGTGATGGAGCGACACCCAGGTCGCGCCCGAGGCGGTGTTGAGCAGGGCATTGAGCAGCGGCCAGTCAGACACGGCGTCCGAACCGTCCTTCATCGCTTCCGTCTCGCGGTTCGGCGAGGCGACGGAGCCCGAATCGAGGTGGTCGCGGCCGATGACGATGGGCGCGCTCAGTTCGCCGTTCTTGACCATCTCGTTGAAAGCGAGGCCGAGGCGGTGGCGGTCACCGAGGCCGACCCAGCAGATGCGCGCCGGCAGACCCTGGAAGGCGATGCGCTCGGCGGCCATGTCGAGCCAGTTGTGCAGGTGCTTGTTGTCGGGCAGCAGTTCCTTGACCTTGGCGTCGGTCTTGCGGATGTCCTCCGGATCGCCCGAAAGGGCGGCCCAGCGGAAAGGGCCGATACCGCGGCAGAACAGCGGACGGATATAGGCCGGAACGAAGCCGGGGAAGGCAAAGGCGTTTTCGAGGCCTTCTTCCTTGGCGACCTGGCGGATGTTGTTGCCGTAGTCGAAGGTCGGGATGCCCATGTCCTGGAAGGCGATCATCGCCTCGACGTGCTCGCGCATCGAGGCGCGGGCAGCCTTTTCGACAGCCTTCGGATCGCTTTCGCGCTTGGCCTTCCATTCGGCCATCGTCCAGCCCTTCGGCAGGTAGCCGTTGATCGGGTCGTGGGCGGAGGTCTGGTCGGTGACCATGTCGGGGCGGATGCCGCGGCGGACCATTTCCGGCAGGATTTCGGCGGCGTTGCCGAGAAGGCCCACGGACTTGGCTTCGCCGGCCTTCGTCCAGCGGTCGATCATCGCAAGCGCCTCGTCGAGCGTGTCGGCCTTTTCGTCGATGTAGCGGGTGCGCAGGCGGAAATCGATCGAGTCCGGGTTGCACTCGACGGCAAGGCACGAGGCGCCGGCCATGACGGCGGCGAGCGGCTGGGCGCCGCCCATGCCGCCGAGACCGCCGGTCAGCACCCATTTGCCCTTGAGGTCGCCATTGTAGTGCTGGCGGCCGGCTTCCACGAAGGTTTCGTAGGTGCCCTGAACGATGCCCTGGCTGCCGATATAGATCCACGAGCCGGCCGTCATCTGGCCGTACATGGCAAGGCCCTTCTTATCCAGCTCGTTGAAATGGTCCCAGGTGGCCCAGTGCGGCACGAGGTTGGAATTGGCAATAAGGACGCGCGGGGCATCCTTGTGCGTGCGGAAGATACCGACCGGCTTGCCGGACTGCACGACCAGCGTCTCGTTGTCTTCCAGATCGCGCAGCGACGCGACGATCTTGTCGAAATCGGCCCAGGTGCGGGCGGCGCGGCCGATGCCGCCATAGACGACGAGTTCATGCGGGTTTTCCGCAACGTTGGGGTCGAGGTTGTTCATCAGCATGCGCAGCGGCGCTTCGGTCAGCCAGCTCTTGGCGGTGCGTTCGGTGCCGGTGGCGGCGCGGACGTCGCGGATGTTGTGGCGGGGATTGTCGGTCATGGCTGGTTCTCCCGGATCAGCGTGTGAGGGTGGAGGCAAGCGCCTCGAGACGGTTCAGGATGTCTTGAAGGGGAATGCGCAGTCTTGCGGCCTTCGCCTCGTCGAGGGCGAAGGGCAGGGCTTCCGTGGCAAGGTGGCTGACCTGCGCAAGCTCCATCTGGATGGCGTGCACGCCGGTCTGCGGCCTGCCGTAGTGGCGCGTCGTCCAGCCGCCCTTGAAGCGGCCGTTGAGGATGCTGGTATAGCCTTCGGCCTTGGCGCAGATTTCGAACGTCGCCGTTTCGATCTCCCTGGCGCAGGTGCGGCCCATGTCGGTGCCGACATTGAAATCCGGCAGCCGGCCTTCGAACAGGAAGGGGATCAGCGAGCGGATAGAATGGCAATCATAGAGGATTGCCACGCCGTGGATCGCCTTGACGCGCTCGATCTCGGCGGCAAGGGCCGCGTGGTAGGGCGCGTGGAAATGGGCGAGCCGATAGGCAATGTCCGCCTCGGTCGGCGCCTCGCCGTCCTTCCAGATCGGCTTGCCGTCGAAATCCGTTTCCGGAACGAGGCCTGTCGTGTTCTGGCCGGGATAGAGGCTGACACCATCGGGATCCCGGTTGGCGTCGATGACATAGCGGTGGAAGGTTGCGCGCACCGTCGTCACCTCCGACAGGAGGCCGGCATAGAGACGCTCGATGTGCCAGTCCGTATCCGCGAGGATACGGCCGTTGTCGTTCAGGCGTTCCCAGATATCGGCCGGGACATCCGTGCCGGTATGCGGGAAGGCGAGAATCACGGGCGATGTGCCCTGCCGGGTTTCGACCAGTGCCACCTCAGGCCTCCAGAACCGGCAGGATGCCCTTGGTGACGGAGGCGGCGAGCGCGCCGGAGGAGACGAAGCTGCTGGCGGCGGCAAGGTCGGGCGCCATGTAGCGGTCCTCTTCCAGCGTGGCGACGACGGTGCGAAGCGCGGCGACGACCTTCTTCAGCTCCGGGCTGGTGACGAGCGGGGCGCGGAACTCAATGCCCTGCGCGGCCGTCAGCGCCTCGATACCGACGATGGCGGAGAGGTTTTCCGTCATGCGCAGCAGGCGGCGGGCGCCGTGGCAGGCCATGGAGACGTGGTCTTCCTGGTTGGCGGAGGTCGGCGTCGAATCGACCGAGGCCGGATGCGCCATCTGCTTGTTCTCGCTCATCAGCGCGGCCGAGGTGACCTCTGCGATCATCAGGCCGGAATTGAGGCCCGGCTTCTTGGCGAGGAAGGCCGGCAGGCCGAAGGAGAGGGCGGGATCGACCAGCAGCGCGATGCGGCGCTGGGCGATGGCACCGATCTCGCAGGTCGCGATGGCGATCTGGTCGGCGGCAAAGGCGACCGGTTCGGCATGGAAGTTGCCGCCCGAAACGACGCTGTTGTCGGAGAGGACCAGCGGGTTGTCGGTGACGGCGTTGGCTTCGATTTCGAGCGTGCGGGCGGCCGAGCGCAGGAGATCGAGGCAGGCGCCGTCGACCTGCGGCTGGCAACGGATGCAATAGGGATCCTGCACGCGTTCGTCACCGGTGATGTGGCTTTCGCGGATGACGGAGCCGGCAAGCAGCGCGCGCAGCGCGGAGGCGGCGTCGATCTGGCCCTTGTGGCCGCGCAGCGTGTGGATATCCGGATGGAACGGCGCGGAGGAACCCATGGCGGCGTCGGTGGAAAGCGCCCCGGTGACGAGGGCGGCCTGGGCGGCACGATGAGCGCGGAAGAGGCCGGTCAGCGCCAGGGCGGTCGAGACCTGGGTGCCGTTGATGAGGGCGAGGCCCTCCTTGGCGGCGAGCACGACGGGCTTCAGGCCGGCCTTTTCCAGCGCCTTGCCGCCGGAAAGGCGTTCGCCGGCATAAAAGGCCTCGCCTTCGCCGATCATCACCGCCGTCATGTGGGCGAGGGGGGCGAGGTCGCCGGAGGCGCCGACGGAACCCTGTTCCGGGATGACCGGGATGACGCCTCTGGCCTGCATCGCCTCGATGAGGCGAACGACCTCGATGCGCACGCCCGACGCACCGCGGCCGAGCGAGACCAGCTTTAGTGCCATGATGAGGCGCACGATGTTTTCGGCGAGCGGTTTGCCGACGCCGCAGCAATGCGACAGGATCAGGTTGCGCTGGAGGGTCGCGACATCGGCCGGCGCGATCTTGATGGAGGCGAGTTTGCCGAAGCCGGTATTGATGCCGTAGACCGGCTCGTCGCCGCCGGCGATTTCCGCGATGCGCGCGGCGGCCTTCTCGATGCCCGCGTCGAAGGACGCGTCGAGCCGGGTGGCTTCGCCGGTCCAGTAGAGGGTTTCAAGGGTCTTGAGGGGCACGGAGCCCGGATGGAGCGTGATCGTCATGGTGCAGTTCCCGATGCAGCCTTGTGCTGCCTGTTGAATGGATCAGTGTCCGCTGCGGATACGGGCATGCAGGGGGTTGAACCCCATGCGGTAGACCAGTTCCGCCGGCCGGCCGATGTCCCAGAGGACGAAATCGGCCCATTTCCCGGCCTCGAGCGTTCCCACCTCGTCGACGAGGCCGAGGGCGCGGGCGGCCTCGCGCGTCGTGCCGGCAATGCATTCCGTGACGGTCATGCCGAAGAGGGTCGCGGCCATGTTCATGGTAAGAAGCAGCGAGGTCAGCGGTGAGGTGCCGGGATTGGCATCGGTCGCAACAGCCATCCGGACACCGTGCTTGCGGAAGAGATCGACCGGCGGCTTCTTCGTCTCGCGGATGAAGTAGAAGGCGCCCGGCAGGATGACGGCGACGGTGCCGGCTTTGGCCATGGCAGCCGCGCCCGCATCGTCGGTGTATTCGAGGTGGTCGGCCGACAGCGCGCCGTAGCGGGCGGCCATTTCCGCGCCGTGGAGGTTGGAAAGCTGGTCGGCGTGCAGCTTTACGGGCAGGCCATGCGCCTTCGCAGCGTCGAAGACCTTTGCCATTTCCTCCGGCGAGAAGGCGATGCCCTCGCAGAAGCCGTCAACGGCGTCGGCAAGCCCTTCGGCCGCGACGGCCGGCAGCATCTCGCCGACGACCTTGTCGATATAAGCCGTCTTGTCGCCGTTCATTTCCGGCGGCAGCGCGTGGGCGCCGAGGAAGGTGGTGCGCACGGTGACGTCGCGCATCTCCGCGATGCGCCGTGCAGCACGCAGGGATTTCACTTCGTTCTCGGTGTCGAGGCCGTAACCGGATTTCAGTTCGACCGTCGTCACGCCCTCGGCGATCAGGGCGTCGAGGCGGGGCAGGGTCTGGCGTACCAGCTCGTCCTCGCTCGCCGCGCGCAGCGCCTTGACGGAGGAGACGATGCCGCCGCCGGCCCGGGCGATCTCCTCATAGGAGGCGCCGGCAAGGCGCAGCTCGAATTCATGGGCGCGGTCGCCGGCATGCACGAGATGGGTATGGCAGTCGATGAGGCCCGGCGTGATCCAGCGGCCCTCGCAGTCGATGGCCTCCGCGGCGGAGAATTCTGCGGGAAGCTCGGCCTCGGGGCCGGCAAAGGCGATGCGGCCGTCGCGGACGGCGATCGCGCCGTTTTCGACGATACCAAGATCCGGCAGGCTCTCCTTGAGCGTCGCGAGCCGGGCATTGCGCCAGACTCGGGGACTGTCCTTTTCCGGTGTCGTCATCGTGATTGCCTCTTCCCTGTGATGAATATAATGTATATACATAATTATGAGAGGCGCAAGAGCCAATTTGCCGGAGCGGCGCCAGGATGCACCATCGGGAGAAGGAACGGGCCATGGCCGTCATTCATGCAAGGCAGGCGCTGCTTACGGGCGGCTGGGCGAGGGATGTTCGTATAGGCATCGTGGACGGCCGCATCGCGACGCTCGAAACCGGTGCCGCGCCGGCGCCGGGCGACGAGCGCCACGACACCATCGTCGCCGGCATGCCGAACCTGCACAGCCACGCCTTCCAGCGCGGTATGGCAGGACTGGCGGAAACCCGCGGGCCGGGCAGCGATTCGTTCTGGAGCTGGCGCAACGTCATGTACCGCTTCGCGCTCGCCATGACGCCCGACGATGTGGAAGCGGTCGCCGGCCAGCTCTATATCGAGATGCTGGAGGCTGGTTATACGCGCGTCGGCGAGTTCCATTACCTGCACCATGACAAGGATGGCGGGCATTATGCCGATATCGCCGAAATGGCCGTGCGCATCGCCGCAGCGGCGTCCGAGACCGGCATCGCGCTAACGCTGCTGCCCGTCTTCTACGCCCATGCCGGCTTCGGCGGCACCGCGCCGGGGGAGGGCCAGCGCCGCTTCATCAACGACCGGCGGTCCTATGGCGCAGTGCTGGAGCGCTGCCGCGCGCTGACCGATACGCTGCCCGCCGGCATCACCGGCGTCGCCCCGCACAGCCTGCGCGCCGTCACACCGGACGAGCTTGCCGACGTCGTGGCCATGGCCGGCGATGCGCCGGTCCACATCCATATTTCCGAGCAGGTCAAGGAAGTCGAGGACAGCATTGCCTGGTCCGGCCGCCGTCCGGTGGAGTGGTTGCTCGACAACCAGGCGGTCGACGGCCGCTGGTGCTTCATCCATGCGACACACATGACGGAGGCCGAAACGCGCGGCATGGCGAAGACCGGGGCGATCGCCGGCCTCTGCCCGGTGACGGAGGCCAATCTCGGCGACGGCACCTTCCCGGCACCGGATTTTATGGCTCATGGCGGCCGCTTCGGCGTCGGCTCGGATTCCAACGTGCTGATCGGCCTGCCGGACGAATTGCGCCAGCTCGAATACTCGCAGCGTCTCGCCCACCGCGCCCGCAACGTGCTGGCCGCCCCCGGCGGTTCGACGGGCCGGGCGCTCTTCGACGGCGCGCTGCTTGGCGGCGCGGCGGCGCTCGGTGCCGAATCGGGCCTTTCGGCCGGGCGCGCCGCCGATTTCGTCAGCCTCAAGGCACGGCATGGTCTCGATCTTGCGGGCGATGCGCTGCTCGACGGCTGGATCTTTGCCAATGGTGCGACGGTCGATTGCGTCTGGGTGAACGGCTGCCGGCGGGTCGAGGGCGGCCGCCATGTGGCGCGCGAGGCGGTCGGGCGGCGCTTCACGGCCACCATGCGGGCGCTGGCCGAGGCCTGACGACGTATTGAAAGGCGTCCCCGCCTTTCTTATGACTTTTCCCGACCGGGCGAATCTGCGCCCGGCAAGCGCGGAGGCGACCATTTCCACCGTCGAGGACAACAGGCAGCCCGAGGCCAAGGAGCCGTCGCTTCACCGCCGCATCCTGGAGGATGTGGAGGGCAGGATCCTTTCGGGCGAATGGCCGCCGGGCCACCGCATCCCCTTCGAGCACGAATTGACCGAGCAATACCAGTGCTCGCGCATGACGGTGAACAAGGCGATCACCGAGCTCGTCAAGCGCGGCCTGATCGAGCGCCGGCGCAAATCCGGCAGCTACGTCACGCACCCGCATGCCCAATCCGCGGTGCTCGAGATTCACGACATCCGCCTGGAGGTCGAATCGCTCGGCCTGCCGTATCGCTACGAGCGGCGCACACGGGTTAATCGCGTGGCGAGGGCCGCCGACCGGCGGCTGATGGAGCTTTCCGAATCAGCCCGCCTGACGGACATTTCCGCCCTGCATTTCGCAGGCGCTCAGCCCTTCTGCCTGGAAGACCGCCTGATCAATCTCGAAGCCGTGCCGGAAGCGGCCGAGGAAAGCTTTGACGACATCGCGCCCGGCGCCTGGCTGATCAGCCGCGTGCCCTGGAGCGCCGCCGAACACCGTATCCGCGCGGTCGGGGCTGATGCCCGCGCCGCCGAGCTTCTGGCGATCGCGCCCGGAACGCCCTGCCTCGTCGTGGAGCGGCGCACCTGGAGCGGCGGCCTTTATGTCACCCATGTGCGGCTGACCTATCCCGGCGAGAAACACGAGCTCGTCGCCGAATTCGCCCCTTCGCACCCCAAGCAGGGCGCTTGAGGCCTACGCTCCGCCGGTCGCGTGTTCGGCCCGCACGGTGGCATAGTACGGTGCCAGCGTCGGGGCGGCTTCGATCAGCGTATCGAAGGCCGCATCGTCAGCGGCGAGCCGCCCGGCATATTTCTCTTCGACAAAACGGGCATGCAGTGCCTTCGCCGCGTCCGGCAGGCTGCGGATGGCGGTGAAGACGGGGGCGGCGAGACTGCGGCCCTTGACGGTGATCCGGTCGAGTTCGAGCACCGCGAAATCCGCCGACGCCAGCCTGGCCGTGCTTTCGCCGATAAGCAGCGGCACGCCATAGGCCTTGGAGGCGCCTTCGAGACGCGAGGCGAGGTTTACCGCATCGCCGAGCACCGAATAGTCGAATCGCTGCGAGGAGCCCATGTTGCCGACCACGCATTCGCCGGTGTTGATGCCGATGCCGATGCGCAGCGCATGATGGATGCTTCCGCTCGCCGCCGCCTCCGCCTGGAGTTTCGCATTCAGCATCGCCATCACGTCGAGCATGTCGAGCGCGGCGGCCACGGCATGCCGGGCATGGTTCTCGTCGTCGAGCGGCGCGTTCCAGAAGGCCATCACACAGTCGCCGATATATTTGTCGATCGTTCCGCCGTGCTTGAGCACGATGTCGGACAGGGGGGTCAGCAGCCGGTTGATCAGCGTCGTCAGCTGCTCCGGATCGTCCTTCATCGTTTCGGCGATGGTGGTGAAGCCGCGCACGTCGCAAAACAGGATGGAGAGCGTGCGCCGCTCGCCGCCGAGCTTCAGCTGCGAGGGGTCGCGTGCGAGACGCTCGACGAGGGCGGGTGAGAGATATTGCGAGAAGGCGCGCACGATCTCGCGGCGCTGGCGCCGCTCTTCGGCATAGTCGAGCGCCGTCTGGCCGGCTGCGACCAGGAGAAGCGCAATGGTCGGGCCGATGGGTGAAACGAAAAGGTTGGCCTCGCGCATGAACGCGAAGCTGAGGAGAGCGAGGCCGGCGCTTGCGAGGACACTGAGCACGACCGTCTGCCACCTTGTCGCGCGCCGCACGATCGCCGCCGAAAGCAGGGCGGCGAGCGCGACGGCGGTGATGGCGAGCGGCGTGCCGGCGCGGGTGATCGCCGCGCCGGCGGTGAGATTGTCGAGGATCGTCGCCTGGATTTCGGCCCCCGCCACCAGCCGGCCGGTATGGACGGTATAGGGCGTGGCGAAGGCGTCCGCACCGCCGGAATTGATGACCGGCGCATTCTGTAGGCTGAGGCCGACCACCACCACGCGGCCTCTGAACGTATCCTTCGGCAGCATGTTGTCCGGATCGAGCGCCTGATAGTAGGAGACCGTCGGATAGCTGCGCGCGGGGCCGTAGGATTGCAGGAGCTTGCCCTCTGGCGAGACTGCCGGCGTGCCCGCAATGCGGGCCAGCGCAAGCGCAAAGCCATCCTCGTAGCGCGGCAGGTCGCGGAAGACGCCGTCACCGCCGAGCGTGATCGCGGCGATACCGGTCACCGCGCCGGCCTCGGTGAATGCCGGCAGCGGCGTCGTGCGCAGAAGCTGCTCGGCCTGCGGCGTGACGATGACGCTTTCGTCGCCGGCCAGAACGACATCGGGGCCGAGCGTTGCGGCAAAGGCGGCATCGGAGGCCGGGTTGGACGGCTCTGCGAAGATGATGTCGAGGCCGATCGCCGTGGCGCCGGCCTTGCGCAGGCTTTCGACCAGCCGGCCGTGCAGTTCGCGCGGCCAGGGCCATTGCGCATTGATTTCCGCCAGCGACGGCTCGTCGATCGCGACGACCACCGGTCCGCCGGCCGGCGGGCGCGGATCGTCGACGGTGGAGAGATAATCGAAGGCGCGCAGGTCCGCGAGCGACCAGGCCGGCAGCTGTGTCAGGGCAGAGACGAGCGTGATGACCGCAAGGGCCAGAACGACAAGGCGCCGGGTGCGGCGCGACCAGCGGTGAGGAAGGCGCAGTGCCGCGCTCATGCGTGGCTCCGGTTGGCGTGCCGCAAGGCAGCTGGGGTCGGCGGACCGGGAGGCGGGGCGAGGTTCAGCATGCAACCAGAACTCGACATCGCCCTGAAAAAGTCAAGCGGTGTGGAGGGGCGGCCGTTGCTTTCTCAAGGCACTCGGCTATCACGGGACAAGCGCAGCAGGGGCAGACGCGACATGACGGCTTTGGAAACGCGGCAGACCATCCTCGAGCGGGCCCTTGACGGCACGCAGGGCATTGCGCTCGAGCATTTCGACCATATCCGCCGCATCAACGACGTCTTCTATGATCAGGTGAAGATTTCCGACCAGAAGGCTGCCTATATCTTCACCTTCATGCTCGCGCTGCTGGTTACCTCCACCGAAAGCCGCGCTGTCTTCACCTGGTCGCGCTATGCGGAAGGCAGCCTCACGGCGATCGCGCTTTCCGGCCTGCTCGCCTTCGCGCTGATCTTCTCCATCGTCTCGGCGATTCTCGTCGTGCTGCCGCGCCGGGTCGACAAGGCCACCTCCCTGTTCTGGGGGGCCTGGCCGCATCACCGCGAGGGTTTCCGCAAGGCGGCGCATGACCGTGATGTCGGCTATCTCTTCGAACAATACATGCAGAATGCCGATGCGATGGCCTCCATCGCCCGCGACAAATACCGCTTTGTCGGCTTCGCCTTCCGCGGGCTGCTGATGACGGTCATTGCTTACGTGGCGCTGCTTGCGACGCGCTAGGTTGTTTGTCCTGGCGCGTGGTGTCGGGGAACGTCCACCATCACCTGTCGGACAAACATCCGGGTCTGCTTGCCTCCTAATGTCCAGCGCAAGCGCCGGATCTGATCGCCTTCCTGAGCGATCTGTCGGGCATCATCGCTGATCGTCCGCCTCCCATTGCCGGCGCATGATAAGCGTTGCGACGGCAAGCCGTTCCTCGACGGCGTCCCGTTCGGCAATCAATGTGCGCAGGGCCTCCAGCGCATTGCCGTTGTGAAGGGCGAGGATTTCGGCGGCCTCTTCGCGCACGATGCCGCCCGGTCGTCTCATAACATGCATCATTGCAGCCGCAGCTCCAGCTGCGCCTTGGACTTCAGCACATAGAGAGGCTTGGCGACCGCCTCCAGCTTGCGCTGGAATTCCGCCCTGTGAGCCTGCTGCTTTTCGCGCAGGGCCCGGCAGGCGGCAACTTCGGCCAGGGCGCGTTCAACGGCATCGCTTTGCATCGGCACCTCCATTTGTTCTCTTTATGTTCTTATTTTTGATAACGGCTGTCAAGCGGTTGTCCAGCACGCATGGGAACACGGCCGAAAGGACAGTGGCGGAGGATGTGGTGGCAATGCCGTGGCGCGTTAGCCGGAAGCGGCGGCGCCGACGAGCTGGCGAAGCGCGTCGCTGTCGCGAAAACAAAGGACCTCTATCGGCTCCTGTTTTCCGGCCAGCATGACGGGGACGAAGGTGAGGTCGTTCGGTACGCCCGCCGCCATCAGGACCGCCTCCTTCGAGGCGATCAGGGTGGCGCCGAGCTGTTTGGTCTGAGCCTCGAGGCGCGCGGCGACATTGCCGGTATCGCCGAGGAAGGGAGTGCCTTCGAGGCCGCCCGTCCATTCCGTTCCGACAACCGCGACCCCGACATGCAGCCCGATGCCGATGCGCAGCGGCTCGCTCAGTTCCTGCCGCAGCTCCTCGTTCAGGGCGTCGATCCCCTCCCACAGCCGCAACGCCGCGCGAAAGGCGTCGCGGGCGGCATCATGCGTCGGCCCGTCGGTGCCGAAAACGCTCATGACGCCGTCGCCGGCGATGTTGATGACGTGACCGCCGCTCGCCCGCACCGCCGAGGATACGGCCTTGATGTAGCGTTCGACGATGAAGAAGGTATCGTAGGGCAGGCGGTCGTCGGCAAGGCGCGTGGACTGGCGCAGGTCGACGAAGAGCGCTGCCACTTCCGCCTCCCGCCGGGCGGCCGTCACGGGTCCGAGCTGGCCCTTCGGCAGCTGGGCCGCGGTGGCGGAATGCACGAGCGGCACGACCGTGAGGTCCTGTTCCGGCCGGATCTGGCAGGCGAGTCGCACCGATGGTGGCGCTCCGATGCGCCGCAGCAGGCGCTGCTCGTCACCCGCCGGGGCCGGCAACGTTTCGCCGCCTGCGGTGATCTCGACACGACAGGTCGAGCAGCGGCCCCGGCCGCCGCAGATGGACGCATGCGGAACGCCGGACCAGCGGCTCGCCTCGAGCACGCTGAAGCCGACCGGAACGGAGACGACGCGCCCGCCCGGATAGGTGATCCGGACCGAATCGAACCGGGTGGCATGCCAGTCGCGCGCCATGCGCAGGATGAAGATGCCGGCGAGCAGCGCGAGATAGCCCATGGTGAGGCGGTTTGCGACGCCATTGGCCTCGGCGGCCGCAAGCGCGGCCGGCGAACCCGGCAGGTCGAGAAGACCGGGCCGCAGGGCCTCCGCGCCCTGGGCCGCGAGATCGCGCATATCGAGACCGGCATTGATGAAGCCGAGGATCGCCAGCACCGGCAGCAGGGTGGCGAGCGACATCAGGATCGGCACGAAACGCGGATACCAGGGTTTTCCGCGCAGCCAGGCGCGTACACCGAGGCATCCGTGGATCCACACGACGAGGATCAGCAGGAACTGGCGGGGCAGACCGGCATCGGGGCTGGCGACCCAAAGCGTGTAGACGGTCTTGTCGAAATCGATTCGCGCGCCGTAGACGCCCTTCAGATAGGCGATTGCGCCGGCATGGGCGAAGAGGACGGCCGGAATCGCCAGCCCGAAGACCAGCTGCACCGCATCGACTGCAGGCAGACGCAGATGGCGCCGCCGGTAGAGCGCACGCAGCCCGAGCGACGCATGGATGAGGAGCCCGCCGTAAAGCAGCACCCGTCCCAGCGGGCTCTGCCAAGGATGGAAAAGCACCCGGCTCGCCATATCCATCGCCTCAAGCGAGCGAATGCCGAAGGCCTGATTGAGAAGGTGCATCGTGGCGTAGAGGAAAAGGGTGAGGCCCGTCCACAGCCGCAACCGGCGCAAAAACGCCCGGGAGGCCGCCGGGCGTTCGTCGGTTTCGCTGCCAAAACGCTGTCCCGGCGCCACCTTGCCGCTCAAGCAAAATCCCTCATCTGCCAAAAATCCAAAATCCATCCGCGGGATGGCGTGGCGTCCTGCCCGATCTCGTGGCCGATTGGCGATACCTGGACATTATCGACGGAACTTTCCGTGTGAAGCCGCTCTTTCCTGAGTCAACTAGCCGCTCGGGTTCCGATTGCAATCGGAAACTGCCGTACCGCAGGACAATTCTCCGCGATCTGCGCAGGGAAACGCGCAGCCCTGGAAAGGCGGGGTAGGGGCAGGCGGAGCTTTGAAATACCGTCTCCCCGCGCAAAGCGCGTTGAATTCTCGGGGAAATTTGAATTCTGGGGGGAAATGGTGGGCGATGAGAGACTCGAACTCCCGACATCCTCGGTGTAAACGAGGCGCTCTACCAACTGAGCTAATCGCCCGCCGCGTTGGTGGCCGTGATCTATGCGGAACCGGATCAAACCGCAAGAGGCAATCGCAAAGTTTTTGCATTTTTTTGAATGCGACCATGAAGATGCCCAAGGCTGTGGAAACATTTTCGGACACGTCATTCTTTTGTCGTGAAACCTGCTTGACACCCAAAGGCGAACCCCTTAGTTAGCCGCTCATCGAACGGCGCAGGCCGCTCGGGACGGATGGTTCGCCTTCCGGACACTTTCGAGGATGCGGGTGTAGCTCAGTCGGTTAGAGTGCCGGCCTGTCACGCCGGAGGTCGCGGGTTCGAGCCCCGTCACTCGCGCCACTCGAAAGGCCGGACGAAACATTCCGGGCCGCAAGGCCATAAAATGCGCGGGTGTAGCTCAGTCGGTTAGAGTGCCGGCCTGTCACGCCGGAGGTCGCGGGTTCGAGCCCCGTCACTCGCGCCATTCTTCTTTCTCTCCAAGGCATTGCAACTTTTTTCTCACGTCGCTTCGCCGTGTCCTCCTTTTCAAATCTGTTTCGTTTTCGCGGTAGCCGGGATTCGTGCGGCGCCCTTTCTCGGGCGTCGGATTCGCTCGTTTCGAGCCGCCGTTGTGAGTCGCCATGATTTGCCTTGGTGCCTGACGGCGAATCCTGCCTCCCCGAAAAGAGAGGGCCGGGCAAAAGGGGGAGAGGGGTTGTCGCTTTGCAGGGCCGATCGGCGGCTCTGTCCATGCTGCCCGATTTCAATGTAAATCGGTAGAAGGAGCGATTTATCAGACTTTTTTCTTCGCAACTGCGGCGAAACGTCCTGCATTGCGGCAGTCGTGAAATCGTAACGATTTAAATGGCTTTGCGGCAGGCATTTGCTGGTCGCCCGGAAAAGAACACAATGAATGGGGCGAAAGCCGGACAAAGCCTTGCGCGGGGGCGCTCACTGCGCTAACGACGGGGCGTTGCAACATACTTTATCGGCTTGCAGGTCTTGGACCAACAGGCGTCTCTCCGGCGCCACGAGCAGGCAGGATGGACGCCAATGACTGAACTTCTCGGTTCCTATATCCCGATCGCCATCTTCATCGGTATCGCGCTCGTGATCGGCATTGCACTGCTGGTCGCGCCGTTTGCCGTCGCATACAAGGCCCCCGATTCGGAAAAGCTCTCCGCTTACGAGTGTGGCTTCAATGCGTTTGACGATGCGCGCATGAAATTCGATATCCGCTTCTATCTGGTGTCGATCCTCTTCATCATCTTCGACCTCGAAGTGGCCTTCCTCTTTCCCTGGGCCGTCTCCTTCGGCGACATGGGCTGGTTCGGCTTCTGGTCGATGATGATCTTCCTCGGTGTGCTGACCATCGGCTTTATCTACGAATGGAAGAAGGGAGCGCTCGAATGGGAGTAGCCCACACCAACACGACGCTCGTTGCGCCGCAGGCCAAGGGGATCATCGATCCCAACACCGGCAAGCCCATTGGCAGCAACGACGCCTTCTTCGGCGAGATCAACAACGAGCTCGCCGACAAGGGCTTCCTCGTCACCTCGACGGATGAACTCATCACCTGGGCCCGTACCGGCTCGCTGATGTGGATGACCTTCGGCCTTGCATGCTGCGCCGTTGAAATGATGCAGCTGTCGATGCCGCGCTACGACGTCGAGCGTTTCGGCTTTGCGCCGCGCGCCTCGCCGCGCCAGTCCGACGTCATGATCGTCGCCGGTACGCTGACCAACAAAATGGCGCCTGCGCTCCGCAAGGTCTACGACCAGATGCCCGAGCCGCGTTACGTCATCTCGATGGGCTCCTGCGCCAACGGCGGCGGCTACTATCACTATTCCTATTCGGTGGTGCGCGGCTGTGACCGTGTGGTGCCGGTCGACATCTATGTACCAGGCTGTCCTCCCACGGCGGAAGCGCTCCTTTACGGTGTGCTCCTGCTGCAGAAGAAGATCCGCCGGACCGGTACGATCGAGCGTTAAGGGCAGGGGACTTTAGACATGAGCGAAGCCCTCCAGGAGCTTTCCTGCCATATCGGCGAAGCGGCAGGCAATCTCGTCGCCTCCGCCGACATCGCCTTTGGCGAACTCACCCTGAAGACGGACGGTGCGCGCATCCTCGATCTTCTGACTTTCCTGCGCGACGACGTGCAGTGCGGGTTCGTCAATCTTATCGATATCTGCGGTGTCGACTGGCCGGCCCGCGCCGAGCGTTTCGACGTGGTCTACCACCTCCTGTCGCCGCGCCAGAATCTTCGCGTGCGCATCAAGGTTGCAACGGGCGAGGACGTGCCTGTGCCCTCTGCTTTTCCGGTCTATCCGGGGGCAGACTGGTTCGAGCGCGAAGCCTACGACATGTACGGCATTCTCTTCACCGGCCATCCGGACCTGCGCCGCATCCTCACCGACTACGGCTTCGAGGGGCACCCGCTGCGCAAGGACTTCCCGACGACCGGCTTCGTGGAAGTGCGTTACGACGACGAGGTCAAGCGCGTCGTGTACGAACCTGTCGAACTGAAGCAGGAATTCCGCAACTTCGACTTCCTCTCTCCCTGGGAAGGCACGGACTACGTGCTGCCGGGCGACGAGAAGGCGAAGACGAACTGATTTTGGGTCAGGCGACCCGATTGGGCGCCGGCTTCTGGAGCAAGCGGCATGAACGAGCACAACGTTCGTAACTTTAACATCAACTTCGGGCCCCAGCATCCCGCGGCGCACGGGGTTCTCCGCCTCGTGCTCGAACTCGACGGCGAAATCGTCGAGCGCGTCGATCCGCATATCGGCCTGCTGCATCGTGGCACCGAGAAGCTGATCGAGACGAAGACCTATCTTCAGGCCGTGCCCTATTTCGACCGCCTCGACTATGTGGCGCCGATGAACCAGGAGCATGCCTTCGCGCTCGCCGTCGAAAAGCTGACGGGCACCGAGGTTCCGATCCGCGGCCAGCTGATCCGCGTGCTCTATTCCGAAATCGGCCGCATCCTCTCGCATCTCCTCAACGTCACGACGCAGGCCATGGACGTCGGCGCGCTGACGCCGCCGCTCTGGGGCTTCGAAGAGCGCGAGAAGCTGATGGTGTTCTATGAGCGGGCCTGTGGCGCGCGCATGCACTCGGCCTATATTCGTCCCGGCGGCGTGCACCAGGACCTGCCGCACGAGCTGGTGGAAGACATCGGCAAGTGGATCGACCCGTTCCTGAAGACCGTCGACGACATCGACGAGCTTCTGACCGGCAACCGCATCTTCAAGCAGCGCAACGTCGATATCGGCGTTGTGAAGCTGGAAGACTGCTGGGCCTGGGGCTTTTCGGGCGTCATGGTACGCGGCTCGGGCGCGGCCTGGGACCTGCGCCGCTCGCAGCCCTATGAGTGCTATTCCGACCTCGATTTCGATATCCCGATCGGCAAGAACGGCGACTGCTACGACCGTTACGTCATTCGCATGATCGAGATGCGCGAAGCGGCCAAGATCATGCGCCAGTGCGTCAACCGCCTTCTGGGCGATGCCAAGGTCGGCCCGGTCTCCTCGATCGACGGCAAAATGGTGCCGCCGAAGCGCGGCCAGATGAAGCGCTCGATGGAAGCGCTTATCCACCACTTCAAGCTCTATACGGAAGGCTACCATGTGCCTGCCGGCGAAGTGTATGCGGCCGTCGAGGCGCCGAAGGGCGAATTCGGGGTCTATGTCGTCGCCGACGGCACCAACAAGCCGTACCGTTGCAAGATCCGCGCACCGGGCTACGCCCATCTTCAGGCGATGGACTTCATCTGTCGCGGCCACCAGCTCGCCGACGTTTCGGCGATCCTCGGCTCCCTCGACATCGTGTTCGGCGAGGTCGATCGCTGATGCCGAAACTAGCCTTTGCCACACTGATCTTCCTGGGAAGCGCCGCTGTCGCCGGCGCGCAGGAGGATGTGCAGGTCGGTGCGTCCAGCGCCTCCATGGGCCAGCTGGCAAGCCAGGGCTACGAGATCAAGGCGGCGGCGCCGAACGGCAGCCGCTACGTCGTATTCATGCAGAAAGACACGTCGGCCTACGCCTGCGAATTCGTCAACACGACGCAAACGCAGTGCCGGCAGATTAACTGAGACAAGGCGTTACAGAATGTCCGTTCGTCGACTAGCCGATGACAATGTCCAGCCCGCCAGCTTCGCCTTTACCAAGGAGAATGCGACCTGGGCCAAGGCAACGATCAACAAGTATCCGAAGGGCCGCCAGCAATCGGCAGTCATTCCGCTCCTGATGCGGGCGCAGGAACAGGACGGTTGGGTCACCAAGGCGGCGATCGAATCCGTCGCCGACATGCTCGACATGGCCTATATCCGTGTGCTCGAGGTCGCGACCTTCTACACCCAGTTCCAGCTGCTGCCGGTCGGTACGCGCGCCCATGTCCAGGTCTGCGGCACGACGCCCTGCATGCTGCGCGGCGCGGAAGACCTCATCAACGTCTGCAAGAAGCGCATCCATCCCGAGCCCTTCCATCTCAACGAGACGGGCACGCTTTCCTGGGAAGAGGTCGAGTGTCAGGGCGCCTGCGTCAACGCGCCGATGATCATGATCTTCAAGGACAGCTATGAAGACCTGACGGCGACGCAGCTTGAGCACATCATCGACCGTTTCGATGCCGGCAAGGGCTCGACGGTCGAGACCGGCCCGCAGGTCGATCGCATCTTCTCCGCCCCGGTCGGTGGCCTCACCAGCCTCAACGAACCGGAAGCGGCCGCAAAGAAGGCCCCGGCCCGCGCCAAGAAGACCGAGGAGGAAAGCGTCAGCGTTCCCCCGTCGAATGCCGCAAAGCCGAAGACGGATGCCGTCGAGACCGATCCCAAGCTGAAGACGCCGGCAAACGCCAAGGCGGAAGCCGCTGCCAACACCAAGGCGACCGGCGACACGCGCGCCGAAGGTGGCGATGCCGCCGCCAAGCAGCCGGTCGCGGCCGCCGTCGGCAAGCCATCGCTGGAAGACAAGAACCGTCCGGCCGGCATTGCCCGCCCGGAAACGCCTGACGACCTCAAGCTCGTCTCGGGCGTCGGCCCGAAGATCGAGGGTATTCTCCACGAGCTCGGCATCTTCACCTTCGCGCAGGTCGCGGCCTGGAAGAAGGCGGAGCGCGAGTGGGTCGATTCCTATCTCAATTTCAAGGGCCGCATCGAGCGCGACGACTGGGTCAAGCAGGCCAAGGCGCTCGCCAAGGGCGGCGAAGCGGAATACATCCGCGTCTTCGGCAAGAAGCCGCGGTAAGGCAGGGAACCGATGGCGACATTCGGCAAGAAGGGCATGGAGACCGGTGTCGGGGTTAAAACCCCGACGGCGTCCGTGCGTCTGCCGCAGACCGCCAGTCCGCACCAGGTGTCGGGCGATCGTAGCCGTGTGATGGTGCGTGCGGACGAGCCGCGCGCGGCCAACCCGACGGTCGTCTTCATCGAGAAGCACTGGCCAAAGGCCGTCGGCGTCGGCATGGCGCTGTTTGCGGCCTATTTCAACGTGGTGATGAGCGGCAGGACGGATCCGTTTTCCGTCGTTCTGACATCGCTGCTGGCCGGCCTGTTCTTCTACTGGGTGGCCAACAAGTTCCGCAAGTCGCTGGACGACCTTCATGCCGTCCGCACCAATCCGTTCAAGTCGCCGGCCTATCTGGCAGGTGCGCTTGTCGGGTTCGGCTACTTTGTCTATTCGACATTCCTGGCGCCTTCCGAGGTCCTGGGAGTGGAAGTCGGTGAGCAGACCGCGTTCAAGGACGGACTGCAGACCACCGACATAGGCGCCGTCGCGCTGCTGCTGCTGAAGGCGGCGGGCAGTGCGGTTGCCGGCGGCGTAGCGTTTCAATTCATTGCCAGACGCGTCTTCGGCGCGGGCAATGCCACGGAAAATGGCGGGTAAGAACCATGCTTAAGGACCAGGATCGTATCTTCACCAATATCTACGGCACCAAGGACAAGTCGCTGAAAGGCGCCATGGCCCGGGGTCATTGGGACGGCACGAAGCAGCTGCTCGAAAAGGGCCGCGACTGGATCATCAACGAGGTCAAGGCTTCGGGCCTGCGCGGCCGCGGCGGCGCCGGCTTCCCGACGGGCCTCAAGTGGTCCTTCATGCCGAAGGAATCCGACGGCCGTCCGCACTACCTCGTCGTCAACGCCGACGAATCCGAGCCCGGCACCTGCAAGGACCGAGACATCCTGCGCCACGATCCGCACACGCTGATCGAAGGCTGTGTCATCGCCTCCTTCGCCATGGGCGCCAACGCCGCCTATATCTATGTGCGCGGCGAGTTCATCCGCGAGCGCGAGGCGCTGCAGGCGGCGATCGACGAGTGCTATGACGCCGGCCTTCTCGGCAAGAACAACAAGCTCGGTTACGACATCGACATCTACGTTCACCACGGCGCCGGCGCCTATATCTGCGGCGAAGAGACCGCGCTGCTCGAAAGCCTCGAAGGCAAGAAGGGCCAGCCGCGCCTGAAGCCGCCGTTCCCGGCGAATATGGGCCTCTATGGCTGCCCGACGACGGTCAACAACGTCGAATCCATCGCCGTGACGCCGACCATCCTGCGCCGCGGTGCCAGCTGGTTCTCCTCGTTCGGCCGCCCGAACAATGTCGGCACCAAGCTGTTCATGATGTCCGGCCACGTCAACCGTCCCTGCACGGTCGAGGAGGCCATGGGCATCTCCTTCAAGGAGATGGTCGAAAAGCACGGCGGCGGTATTCGCGGCGGCTGGGACAACCTGCTTGCCGTCATTCCCGGCGGCGCATCCTGCCCGGTCGTCAAGGCCGAGGACATGATGAACGTGACGCTCGACTTCGACGGCCTGCGCGAGGTGAAATCCTCCTTCGGCACCGGCGGCATGATCGTCATGGACCGCTCGACGGACATCATCAAGGCGATCTGGCGCATCTCGGCCTTTTTCAAGCACGAAAGCTGCGGGCAGTGCACGCCGTGCCGCGAAGGCACCGGCTGGATGATGCGCGTCATGCAGCGCATGGTCACGGGCAATGCGCAGAAGCGCGAAATCGACATGCTGTTCGACGTGACGAAGCAGATCGAAGGCCACACGATCTGCGCCCTCGGGGATGCGGCGGCCTGGCCGATCCAGGGCCTCATCCGCAATTTCCGTCCGGAAATCGAGGCGCGCATCGATCAGTACACGGCCAACGCCATGGCGCATGGCGCCGTGCTAGAAGCGGCGGAGTAAGAGGATGAAGACGCCGGCAGGACAGGATGCAAATGCAACCAGAGTTCAGCCGGCGGAAGCCGGCGGCGGTGACCCCTTCGGGCTCGCACCGTGGCTGAAGGAAATGCCGGATGTGCCGCTGCACCCGCTGATGGCCCACCCGGTGGCGGCAATCGCCGCGACGACCGCGATCGGTTTCGGCATTGCAGGCCAGATGGCAGGCGCAATGCTCGGCCTGATGCAGAGCGCGGCGGAGCGGGCGAAGGTGGCGCTCGACGAAGCCGCGGCGCTGGCGGAGGCGAAAGCGGAGCCCCAGCCGGTCGAACCGGTCAAGGCGAAGCCGGTGCTGACCGTGGTGCCGAAGGCGGAAAAGCCCGCTGTGGCGAAGACGGTGAAGGTGGCGCGCGAGAAGAGTGCGACGCCGAAGACGGTGGAAGTCCGGCCGGTGCGCAAGGCGCCGACGGCAAAGGCCGCCAAGGCTGACGACCTGAAAGCGATTTCGGGGATTGGGCCGAAGCTGGAGCAGGTGCTGAACGGCATGGGCTTCCGGCGGTATGCCGACATCGCGGGCCTCACGCCTGCCGATGTCGCAAGGATCGAAGCCGAACTCGGTTTCGCAGGGCGTATCGCCCGCGACGGCTGGGTGGAGCAGGCAAAGGCGCTGGCGAAGGGCAGGGGGTAATCCCCGCCGGACCCGGCAGATGGAACAAGGGCGTACGGGACGGGCGAAAGCCCCGAGCGGACGCCGGAGAGAATGGCGCTGGCGCGACGCGGGATTTTCCTGGGTCAAAAGCGGGATTGAGATATGGCAAAGCTGAAAGTCGACGGAAAAGAAATCGAAGTCCCGGATCACTTCACGCTGCTTCAGGCGTGCGAGGAGGCCGGTGCCGAGGTTCCGCGCTTCTGTTTCCACGAGCGGCTGTCGGTTGCCGGCAACTGCCGCATGTGCCTCGTCGAGGTGAAGGGTGGCCCGCCGAAGCCGGCGGCTTCCTGCGCCATGAGCGTGCGGGACCTGCGTCCCGGCCCGAACGGCGAAGCGCCGGAAGTCTTCACGACCACGCCGATGGTCAAGAAGGCGCGCGAAGGCGTGATGGAGTTCCTGCTCATCAACCATCCGCTGGATTGCCCGATCTGCGACCAGGGTGGCGAATGCGACCTGCAGGACCAGGCGATGGCCTTCGGCATCGACAGTTCGCGCTACCAGGAAAACAAGCGCGCGGTCGAGGACAAGTATATCGGCCCGCTCGTGAAGACGATCATGAACCGCTGCATCCACTGCACGCGCTGCGTTCGTTTCACGACGGAAGTCGCCGGCATCACCGAGCTCGGCCTGATCGGCCGCGGTGAAGACGCCGAGATCACCACCTATCTCGAACAGGCGATGACCTCCGAGCTCCAGGGCAACGTGGTCGACCTCTGCCCGGTCGGCGCGCTGACCTCCAAGCCCTTCGCCTTCACGGCCCGTCCGTGGGAACTGAACAAGACCGAATCGATCGACGTCATGGACGCCGTCGGCTCGGCGATCCGCGTCGATACCCGCGGCCGCGAAGTCATGCGCATCCTGCCGCGCGTCAATGAAGAGATCAACGAAGAGTGGATCTCCGACAAGACCCGCTTCATCTGGGATGGCCTGAAGACCCAGCGTCTCGACCGCCCGTACGTCCGCAAGGACGGCCGCCTGCAGCCTGCCACCTGGGCCGACGCTTTCGGCGCCGTCAAGGCCGCCGTTTCCGGCACCTCGGGAGACCGTATCGGCGCCATCGCCGGCGACCTCGCCTCGGTGGAAGAGATGTACGCCCTGCGCGAACTGATGACCGCGCTCGGCTCGACCAATATCGACTGCCGCCAGGATGGTTCGCAGCTCGATCCGTCGCTCGGCCGCGCCAGCTACCTGTTCAATCCCACCATCGAAGGCATCGAACAGGCCGACGCGCTGCTCATCGTCGGCTCGAATCCGCGCCTTGAAGCCGCCGTGCTCAATGCCCGCATCCGCAAGCGCTGGCGCATGGACAATTTCCCGATCGGCGTGATCGGCGAACAGGGCGAGCTGCGCTACGGCTACGACTATCTGGGCGCCGGCACGGAGACGCTCTCCGGCCTTCTCGACGGCTCGGTCAAGTTCGCCGCCAAGCTGAAGAAGGCCGAGCGCCCGATGATCATCGTCGGCCAGGGCGCGCTGTCGCGTCCCGACGGCCTCGCCGTCCTCTCGGCCGTCTCCGCGCTGGCGGAGAAGGTCGGTGCGGTGAAGGCGGACTGGAACGGTCTTGCCGTTCTCCACACCGCAGCCGCGCGCGTCGGCGGCCTCGACCTCGGCTTCGTGCCGGGCGAGGGGGGCAAGACGGCGGCCGACATGCTCACCGGCACGGACGTCGTGTTCCTGCTCGGCGCGGACGAAATGAACTTTGCCGGCAAGACCGCCTTCACCGTCTATATCGGCTCGCACGGCGACAATGCGGCGCATGTCGCCGACGTCATCCTGCCGGGCGCGACCTACACCGAAAAATCCGGTACGTGGGTCAACACCGAAGGCCGTGTCCAGATGAGCAACCGCGCTGGTTTTGCGCCGGGCGACGCCCGCGAGGACTGGGCGATCCTGCGCGCGCTTTCCGACGTGCTCGGCAAGAAACTGCCTTTCGATTCGCTCGTCCAGCTCCGGGCGAAACTCTACGAGGCCTACCCGCATTTCGCTGCGATCGACGAGATTGCGGCGGGTGAAACCGCTGATCTTTCCGCACTTGCGAAAAAAGGCGGGACGATGGCGAATTCCGGGTTTGCGTCTCCGATCAAAGACTTCTATTTGACGAACCCGATAGCGCGCGCCTCCGCGGTCATGGCCGAATGCTCGGCGCTTGCCCGCAACAATTTCAAAGCCGCGGCGGAATGAGCGCGAAGGAATAGACGGTAATGGACGCTTTCATTTCGACCTATGTCTGGCCCGGCGTGATCATGGTGGCGCAGTCGCTGCTGCTGCTCGTCGCGCTCCTGGTCTTCATCGCCTACGTGCTTCTGGCCGACCGCAAGATCTGGGCGGCCGTGCAGCTGCGCCGCGGCCCGAACGTCGTCGGCCCCTGGGGTCTCTTCCAGTCCTTCGCCGACCTCTTGAAGTTCGTCTTCAAGGAGCCGGTGATCCCGGCGACGGCCAACAAGGTGATCTTCCTTCTCGCGCCGCTCGTCTCCGTGACGCTGGCGCTTGCCACCTGGGCGGTCGTTCCGCTGAACGAAGGCTGGGTGATCGCCAACATCAATGTCGGCATCCTCTACATCTTCGCGATCTCTTCGCTCGAAGTGTACGGCATCATCATGGGCGGCTGGGCTTCGAACTCGAAGTATCCGTTCCTTGGCGCGCTGCGCTCCGCCGCGCAGATGGTCTCCTACGAAGTGTCGATCGGTTTCGTCATCGTCACCGTTCTGCTCTGCGTCGGCTCGCTGAACCTGACGGATATCGTCAATTCGCAGCGTGACGGCGTCGGCACGATGATCGGCCTGCCCGGTTCTTTCCTGGATTGGCACTGGCTGGCGCTGTTCCCGATGTTCGTGGTGTTCTTCATCTCGGCGCTCGCCGAAACGAACCGCCCGCCCTTCGACCTGCCGGAAGCCGAATCCGAACTCGTCGCCGGCTTCATGGTGGAGTACGGCTCCACCCCGTACATGATGTTCATGCTCGGTGAATACGCCGCCATCTGCCTGATGTGCGCGCTGACCACGATCCTCTTCCTCGGCGGCTGGCTGCCTCCGGTCGACGTCTGGTTCCTCAACTGGGTCCCGGGCATCGTGTGGTTCGTCCTGAAGGCGTGCTTCGTCTTCTTCATGTTCGCGATGGTGAAGGCCTTCGTGCCGCGCTACCGCTACGACCAGCTCATGCGTCTCGGCTGGAAGGTCTTCCTTCCGATCTCGCTCGCCATGGTCGTCATCGTTGCATTCGTGCTGAAGCTTACGGGCTGGTCCGCATGACCGCCCGCGACCTCAGCAGCATTGGAGCTTAAGCATGGCTAGTCTTTCGCAAGCCGTAAATTCGCTGTTCCTCAAGGAATTCGTCGGCGCGTTCTTCCTGTCGATGCGCTATTTCTTCCGCCCCAAGGCGACGGTGAACTATCCCTTCGAAAAGGGCCCGGTCTCTCCGCGCTTCCGCGGCGAGCACGCGCTGCGCCGTTATCCGAACGGTGAAGAGCGCTGCATTGCCTGCAAGCTGTGCGAAGCCATCTGTCCGGCTCAGGCCATCACCATCGAGGCGGGCCCCCGCCGCAACGACGGCACGCGCCGCACGGTGCGTTACGATATCGACATGGTGAAGTGCATCTATTGCGGCTTCTGCCAGGAAGCCTGCCCGGTCGACGCCATCGTCGAGGGCCCGAACTTCGAGTTCTCGACGGAAACGCGCGAAGAGCTCTACTACGACAAGCAGAAGCTGCTCGAGAACGGCGATCGCTGGGAGCGGGAAATTGCCCGCAACATCGCTATGGATTCGCCTTACCGCTGATTTCAGGCGGAAGGCATAACGAATGTAAAGTGCCTGACGAGCGGTCGTCAGGCTTCGACGGGGGAGGGGGAACCTTCTCCGGGGAAGACGAAAAGGCACCAAAATGGGTCTGCAGGCTCTATTCTTCTATCTGTTCGCCTTCGTGGCGGTGGCGTCCGCCTTCATGGTGATCGCGTCCAGGAACCCGGTCTATTCCGTGCTGTTCCTGATCCTCACCTTCTTCAACTCGGCGGGCCTGTTCCTTCTGACGGGCGCCGAGTTCCTGGCGATGATCCTGCTGGTCGTCTATGTCGGCGCGGTTGCGGTCCTCTTCCTCTTCGTCGTCATGATGCTCGACATCGATTTCGCCGAATTGAGGGCAGGTGCCCTGGAATACGCGCCGGTCGGTGCGCTGATCGGCCTGATCCTTGCGATCGAGCTCGTGGTCGTCGTCGGGGGCTCCACGCTCTCGCCGGAAATCGCCAGCAACGCCTCGATGCCGATCCCGCCGGTCGCCGAGCGCCAGAACACGGCCGCCCTCGGCGACGTGCTCTATACCCACTACGTCTACTACTTCCAGATCGCCGGCCTCGTGCTGCTCGTCGCCATGATCGGCGCGATCGTGCTGACGCTGCGCCACAAGCCGCATATCAAGCGCCAGGACATTCCGACCCAGGTCGCCCGCACGCCGGAGACCGCCGTCGAGATCGTCAAGGTGAAGCCCGGTCAGGGCATCTGAGGCAGCGCGAGACCAAGGAAAAGCATCATGGAAATCGGTATTTCCCACTATCTCACCGTCAGCGCCATCCTCTTCACCCTCGGCGTCTTCGGTATCTTCCTGAACCGGAAGAACGTCATCGTCATCCTGATGTCGATCGAACTCATCCTCTTGTCGGTCAATATCAACATGGTCGCATTCTCGCACTTCCTGAACGACATCGTCGGCCAGGTCTTCGCGCTGTTCATTCTGACCGTCGCGGCTGCGGAAGCGGCCATCGGTCTTGCAATTCTCGTCGTCTTCTACCGCAACCGCGGTTCGATCGCCGTCGAAGACGTCAATATGATGAAGGGCTGATCGGGTCATGGATACCATCATCAAGGCAATCGTCTTCCTTCCGCTGATCGGCTTCCTGATCGCCGGCATCGGTGGCAATGCCATCGGCGCCAAGGCGTCCGAATATGTCACGTCCGGCTTCATGATCCTGGCGGCAGTCCTGTCGTGGATCGTCTTCTTCGACGTCGCCATGGGCGAGACGGAGATGGTCAAGGTCAGCGTGCTGCGCTGGATCCAGTCGGGCGGCTTCGACGTCGAGTGGGCGTTCCGCGTCGATACGCTGACGGCCGTCATGCTCGTCGTCGTGAACTCCGTCTCGACGCTCGTGCATGTCTATTCCATCGGCTACATGCACCACGACCCGCATCGGCCGCGCTTCTTCGCGTATCTCTCGCTCTTCACCTTCGCCATGCTCATGCTGGTGACGTCGGACAATCTGCTGCAGATGTTCTTCGGCTGGGAAGGCGTGGGCCTTGCGTCCTACCTCTTGATCGGTTTCTGGTACAAGAAGCCGTCGGCCTGCGCTGCCGCCATGAAGGCCTTCATCGTCAACCGCGTCGGTGACTTCGGCTTCATCCTCGGCATTTCCAGCGTCTTCGTGCTCTTCGGTTCGATCAACTTCGAGACGATCTTCGCGACGGCCGCGACCTATCTGCCGGCCGAAGGCGCCGCGGATGCCGCAGCCCCCGTCATCACGCTGTTCGGCATGAGCCTCGATAAGGCGGATGCGCTGACCGCAACCTGCCTCCTGCTCTTCATGGGCGCGATGGGCAAGTCGGCGCAGTTCCTGCTGCACACCTGGCTGCCGGACGCCATGGAAGGCCCGACGCCGGTTTCGGCGCTCATCCATGCCGCGACCATGGTCACGGCCGGCGTCTTCCTCGTCGCCCGCATGTCGCCGATCTTCGAACTGTCGCACACCGCCCTGATGGTCGTGACGCTGGTCGGTGCCATCACCGCCTTCTTCGCGGCGACGGTCGGCCTCGTGCAGAACGACATCAAGCGCGTCATCGCCTATTCGACCTGCTCGCAGCTCGGCTACATGTTCGTCGCGCTCGGCATCGGCGCCTATGGTGCGGCGGTCTTCCACCTCTTCACGCACGCCTTCTTCAAGGCGCTTCTGTTCCTTGGCGCCGGCTCGGTGATCCACGCCGTCGATGGCGAGCAGGACATGCGTTACATGGGCGGTCTTCGCAAGCACATCCCGATCACCTTCTGGATGATGACGATCGGCACGCTCGCCCTGACCGGCGTCGGCATTCCCGGTACGGTCATCGGTTTTGCCGGCTTCTTCTCGAAGGATGCGATCATCGAATCGACCTTCGCCTCGCACAGCCCGGTCGCCGGTTTCGCCTTCGTGCTCCTGGTCATCGCCGCACTCTTCACGAGCTTCTACTCCTGGCGCCTGGCCTTCATGACCTTCTTCGGCAAGCCGCGCGCCTCTGCCGACGTCATGCACCACGTGCACGAGTCGCCGGCCGTGATGCTGATCCCGCTCTATCTGCTGGCCACCGGTGCGGTCGTCGCGGGCGTGATCTTCGTCGAGTATTTCTTCGGCCACCACTATGCCGAATTCTGGCAGGGCGCCCTGTTCACGCTGCCGGGCAACGACCTCGTCAACGAGTATCATCACGTTCCGAAATGGGTGAAGTGGAGCCCGTTCGCGGCCATGGCCCTCGGTTTCGTCACCGCCTGGTACATGTACATCCGCTCGCCGGAAACGCCGAAGTACCTCGCCGAGCAGCACCGCGGTCTCTACCAGTTCCTGCTCAACAAGTGGTACTTCGACGAACTGTACGACTTCATCTTCGTCCGTCCTGCCATGTGGGTCGGCAAGTTCCTCTGGAAGAAGGGTGATGGCGCCGTCATCGACGGCCTCGGCCCCAACGGTATCGCCGCCCGCGTGGCCGATGTCACCGAACGCGTCGTTCGCCTCCAGACTGGTTACCTCTATCACTACGCATTCTCGATGCTGCTGGGTATTGCAGCACTCGTTACCTGGATGATGCTCGGGAGCTCCCTCTGATGACCGATTGGCCCATTCTTTCAGCGGTCACCTTCCTCCCGCTCGTCGGCGTGGCGCTTCTGCTGCTGACCCGTGAGGACAGCCCGTATGGCCGCCGCAATATCCTGAACGTCTCGCTGCTGACGACGGTCTTCACCTTCGTGCTCTCGCTCTTCATCTGGATCGGCTTCGACAATTCGAACCCCGGTTTCCAGATGGTCGAGAAGACCGAATGGCTCGGCACCGGCATCTCCTATCATCTCGGCGTCGACGGCATCTCCATGCTGTTCGTCATCCTGTCGACGTTCCTGATGCCGTTCTGCGTGCTCGCGAGCTGGCATTCGATCGAGAAGCGCCTGCGCGAATACATGATCGCCTTCCTGCTTCTGGAAGTGTTCATGGTCGGCGTCTTCGTCTCGCTGGACATCGTGCTGTTCTACGTGTTCTTCGAAGCAGGCCTCATTCCGATGTTCATCATCATCGGCGTGTGGGGCGGCAAGGATCGCGTCTACGCGTCCTACAAGTTCTTCCTCTACACGCTGCTCGGCTCGGTGCTGATGCTGCTCGCCATCATGGCGATGTACTGGCAGGCCGGCACGACGGACATCACGGAACTGCTCGCCTACAACTTCCCGGCCCATATGCAGACCTGGCTGTGGCTCGCCTTCTTCGCCTCCTTCGCGGTGAAGATGCCGATGTGGCCGGTCCACACCTGGCTTCCCGACGCACACGTTCAGGCGCCGACGGCAGGCTCGGTCATCCTGGCCGGCGTTCTCCTGAAGCTTGGCGGCTACGGTTTCATCCGTTTCTCGCTCGCCATGTTCCCGCTGGCTTCGGACTATTTTGCTCCGTTCGTCTTCGCGCTGTCGGTCATTGCCATCATCTACACCTCGCTGGTCGCGATGATGCAGGACGACATCAAGAAGCTGATCGCCTATTCGTCGGTCGCCCATATGGGTTACGTCACGATGGGCATCTTCGCGGCCAATGCGCAGGGCCTTCAGGGCGCTATCTTCCAGATGCTGTCGCACGGCATCGTCTCCGGCGCGCTCTTCCTCTGCGTCGGCGTCGTCTATGACCGGCTGCACACCCGCGAGATCGCGGCCTATGGCGGCCTCGTCAACAACATGCCGAAATACGCGGTCGCCTTCATGATCTTTACCATGGCGAATGTGGGCCTTCCGGGCACCTCGGGTTTCGTTGGCGAGTTCATGACCCTGATCGGCATCTTCCGCGCCAACACCTGGGTCGCGCTCTTCGCAACGACCGGCGTCATCCTCTCGGCCTCCTACGCCCTCTGGCTCTATCGCCGGGTGATCTTCGGTGCGCTCGAGAAGGAAAGCCTGAAGTCGCTGCTCGATCTTGATCTGCGCGAGAAGCTGCTGCTCTATCCGCTCCTGATCCTGACGATCTTCTACGGTGTCTATCCGGCGCCGGTATTCGATGCGACGGCGGCTTCGGTCGACGCGCTGCTCAATAACTACTCCGCGGCTCTGCAGGCGGCGCAATCCGTTGCGCTTTCGGCGAACTGACGACGGGACTCGAAGACATGACCGCTGATACGATCCTTGCCAGCCTTCAACTCTCGACCCCCGAGATCATTCTTGCCGTCGGCGCTCTGGCCCTTCTGATGATCGGCGTGTTCTCGGGCGAACGCTCGGGCACGACCGTCACGGGGCTTGCCGTCGCGCTGCTCATCATCTCCGGCCTCTGGCTGGGGCTCGCCACGGGCGAGGGCCAGGCCTATGGCGGCGCCTTCGTCTCCGATCCCTTCGCCAAGTTCATGAAGGTGCTGGCGCTGATCGGCTCGATCACCGCCATGGTGATGACGGTCGGCCACGCCCGCTCGGAGCAGCTCGACCGTTTCGAGTTTCCGGTGCTCATCGTGCTGTCGACGCTCGGCATGCTGCTGATGATCTCGGCCAACAGCCTTCTGTCGCTCTATCTCGCGCTGGAGCTCCAGTCGCTGGCGCTCTACGTCGTCGCCGCGATCAACCGTGACAGCCTGCGTTCGACGGAAGCGGGCCTGAAGTACTTCGTGCTCGGCGCTCTCTCCTCCGGCATGCTGCTCTACGGCATGTCGCTGGTCTACGGCTTCACCGGCCATATCGGCTTCCAGGAGATCGCCGCCGCGCTGACCGCCGAGGGCCGCTCGCTCGGTCTCGTCTTCGGCCTGGTGTTCATTCTTGCCGGCCTCGCATTCAAGATTTCGGCCGTGCCGTTCCATATGTGGACGCCGGACGTCTATGAAGGTGCGCCGACCCCGGTCACGGCCTTCTTCGCCGCTGCGCCGAAAGTCGCCGCTATGGCCATGCTCGTGCGCATCGTCATCGAAGCCTTCGAGCCCGTCGTTGCCGACTGGCAGCAGGTCATCGTCTTCATTTCGATCGCTTCCATGCTGCTCGGTGCCTTCGCGGCCATCGGCCAGCGCAACATCAAGCGCCTGATGGCCTATTCCTCGATCGGCCACATGGGCTATGCGCTGGTTGGCCTTGCCGCCGGCTCCATGGCGGGCGTGCGCGGCGTTGCGCTCTATATGCTGATCTACATGGTCATGACGCTCGGCACCTTCGCGATCATCCTCGCCATGCGCCGCAAGGAAGGCGGCAATGTCGAGGACATCGACGACCTGGCGGGCCTTGCCTCGACCAACCCGTTCATGGCGACCGTTCTGACGATCCTGATGTTCTCGCTCGCCGGCATCCCGCCGATGGCAGGCTTCTTCGCCAAGTACTTCGTCTTCATGGCGGCCATCGAGGCGCATCTCTATGCGCTCGCCATCATCGGCGTGCTCGCCTCGGTCGTCGGCGCCTACTACTACCTGCGCATCATCAAGGTGATGTGGTTCGACGAGCCGACGGGTGAGTTCGCCCGCACGGCCGGCGAACTGAAGCTGGTCTTCGGCCTTTCCGGCCTGTTCGTCGTCGGCTACGTGCTGATCGGCGGGCCGATCGGCGCTGCCGCCGAAGCTGCGGCCCGGACGTTCTTTTGAGCGGGTCCGGCACGCACCGCCGGATGTCGCTGGACGACTTCCGGCATGAGGCGCTCGCGCAAGTGGGCTCGACCAATACGGAATGCCTGGAGCGCGCCCGAAAGGGCGCGCTTTCCGGTCTCTGGATCACGGCGGAGCGGCAGACGGGCGGTCGCGGCCGGCGCGGACGCGCCTGGTTTTCCGAGCCCGGCAATCTCTACGCTTCGCTGCTCCTGATCGATCCTGCGCCGATGGACCGGCTCGGCTCCCTGCCGCTCGCCGTCGCCGTCGCCGTGCAGGACGGGGTGAGCCGCATCATGCCGCTCGATGCGCCCGATGTGCTGATCAAGTGGCCGAACGACATCCTCGTCGATCGCCGCAAGGTCTGCGGCATTCTGATCGAGGGGGAGACGCTTCCCGACGGGCGCCACGGGCTGGTCATCGGCATCGGGATCAATGTCGCCGTCGCGCCGGATGCCGGGCTCTACCCCGTGGCGACGCTGCGCGAGTTCGGCGCCACTGCTTCGCCGGAGGAGCTGTTCGCCCATCTCTTCCAGTCGATGGCGACGACCCTGTCGCTGTGGGACGGCGGACAGGGCATTGTCGCCATCATGGAGCGCTGGAAACGGGTGGCGGGCGGCATCGGGGAAAACATCACGGTCAATCTGCCCGACCGTTCTATTTCCGGGCGCTTTTCCGGAATTGATGATACAGGTCTCCTGAAACTGGAGACGGATGACGGCGGCACGCGATTGATCGCGGCCGGCGACGTGTTTTTTGGATAGGAATTTTAGAAGCCGATGGCAAAAGAAGACGAACTGGTATTCCTGCCGCTTGGCGGCGTCGGCGAAATCGGCATGAACCTGGCGCTCTACGGCTACGGCCCGAAGAAGAACCGCCAGTGGATCATGGTCGATTGCGGCGTCACCTTTCCGGGGCCGGACCTGCCGGGGGTCGATCTCGTGCTGCCCGATATCCGTTTCCTCGCCGAGGAGCGCAAGAATCTCAAGGGCATCATCATCACCCATGCGCACGAGGACCATTACGGCGCGCTGAACGAGCTGTGGCCGGGTCTCAATGTGCCGGTCTATGCCTCGCCCTTCACCGCAGGTATGCTGGAGGCCAAGCGCGACTACGAGAGGAGCCGCACCGAAATCCCGGTGACGATTTTCAAGCAGGGCGACCGTATCAATGTCGGCCCGTTCGAGATCGAGGCGATCGGCGTCAACCACTCCATTCCCGAGCCGATGTCGCTGGCGATCAAGACGCCGCTCGGCACCGTCATCCACACCGGCGACTGGAAGATCGACCTTGATCCCTCGCTCGGCCCCCTGACGGACGAGACGCGTTTCCGCAAACTCGGCGACGAGGGCGTGCTGGCGTTGATCTGCGACAGTACCAATGCGCTGCGCGATGGCGTTTCGCCCTCCGAGCGTGAAGTGTCGGAAAGCCTCACCAAGATCATCGAGGCCGCCGAGGGCAGGGTGGGCATCACCACCTTCTCATCGAATGTCGGCCGCATCCGCTCCATCGCCCAGGCTGCCGAAGCTGCCGGCCGCGAGGTGCTTCTGCTCGGCAGTTCCATGAAGCGCGTGACGGAAGTCGCCCGCGACATCGGCCTCATGGAAGGCCTGAAGCCCTTCATCGCGGAAGACGAGTTCGGCTATATCCCGCGCGACAAGGTCGTCGTCATCCTGACCGGCAGCCAGGGCGAGCCGCGCGCGGCCCTCGCCAAGATCGCCCGCGACGAGATGCGCAACGTCGCCTTCACCGATGGCGACACGATCATCTTCTCCTCGCGCGCCATTCCGGGCAACGAGAAGGCGATCAACGACATCAAGAACGGGCTGGTGGAGCAGGGCATCAACGTCATCACCGACAGCGAGGCGCTGGTGCACGTTTCCGGCCACCCGCGCCGCCACGAACTGCAGCAGATGTACGGCTGGACGCGGCCGAAGATGGTCGTGCCCGTGCACGGCGAGGCTGCACATCTCACAGCCCATGCCGAGCTTGCCGAACAGTCGGGCATCGCCGACGTGCCGCGCGTGCGCAACGGCGATATCCTGAGGCTGGCGCCGGGTGAGCCCGAGGTCGTCGATCACGCGCCCTTCGGCCGTATCTTCAAGGATGGCAATCTCATCGGCGACTATGACGAGATGGGCATCGGCGACCGCCGCAAGCTCGCCTTCGTCGGCCATGTCGCCGTCAGCATCCTGCTCGACAGCCGCTACGACTTCCAGGGCGATCCCGAGGTGGAGCCCTTCGGCCTGCCGCAGTTCGACGACGAGGGCGAGGACATGGGTGATACGCTCTATGACGCCGTGCTCGGCGCCGTCGAAAGCATCCCGCGTGCGCGCCGCAAGGACCTTGAGATGGTGCGCGAGGCCGTGCGCCGCGCGGTGCGCTCCACGGCGAACGAGATCTGGGGCAAGAAGCCCGTCGTCACCGTTTTCCTGACAAAGGTCTGACGAGGCAGGTACAGGCGCATTCATCCCCGTCGCCACAGGCGCGGCGGGGACGCACGGCACCGCCGAAACGGGTGTGACAGCACGCCGCCCTTGCGCCGTTTGAACTTCGTTCGCGACAAGCGTAAAAGAGCCGTTGTCGCACGAGAGGCCGCCCATGCAGATCTTTTCCTACTTCGCCGTCTATTTCATCGTTTGGTGGATGACGCTCTTTGCCGTGCTGCCCTTCGGGCTGAGGACGCAGGCGGAGGCGGAGGAGGTGGTGCCCGGTACGGTGGAAAGCGCGCCGGCACGGTTCCGCGGTGGCCGCATCGTTCTGACGACGACGATCGTTTCCGCCATCATTTACGGCACCTGGTACGTCCTGTCGGTGCGCCTCGGCTACGGCATCGATTCCATTCCGCAGTTCATGCCGAGTTTCAGATAGGCGGCTGCCACAAAGGTTAACGCGCCCGCCGGGGCCAGGGGCAAGCCATTCCAGGTGTCCCGGGCTGTTCAGGAAAAGTCTTCCCCTGGGCGTCTCTCCCATTTTTCAGGAAATTGCCGGCGGAGCGGACCTCTGACGCCGAGTCATGTGCATGCCGAGGGATTTGCATCCCTTCGGGTGAGGCGGAGTGTCGCGGAGCGCGCGCGGTGTGCGTCTTTGACGCATGGACCTTCCCGGCGAATTTGCTAGAGGCGGAAGCGTCGTCGATAAAAGGCAAAAAAAAACAAGGCTGAAAGCCTTGTTTTACAGGTATCGCGTGATCTTTATCCGTTGTGCGGTGGCAGCGTCTGCGCGCGCCAAAGATCTGATCCTCCCAAGACTTGACCGCGAAAATGGCAAGAATTTGCACTTCTTGCCTGTTTTGTGGCCTGAAACTAGCCCAAACGTTAGGCGTTGTCATCCGCTTTTTTTGCATTTTTGCTACAGTGGAATAAAATTTTTCCATTGACAAGGCGCGCGCAATTTCTGTTATTGGCGGCCCCATTTTTCTGCCACATTTCTTTGGATCGCTCGGGCGGTGGACGGCTCGCCTGAGTCGGTGTTCCGCCTCGGGCTGCCGGGTTTCCTTCCTGTGGCGAAGCGTTTATGAACGCATCAAAATCAACGTCATTTTGCCCGATTCCCGAAATAGGGCGGATCAGTCACTCCGGAACCCGATATGCGCCTTTCCCGCTTCTTCCTGCCCATCCTCAAGGAAAACCCCAAGGAGGCCGAGATCGTCTCCCACCGGCTCATGCTGCGTGCGGGCATGGTCAAGCAGCAGTCCCAGGGTATCTATACCTGGCTGCCGCTGGGCAAGCGCGTCCTCGACAAGGTGAACGCCATCATCCGCGAGGAACAGAACCGTTCCGGCGCCGTCGAGCTGCTGATGCCGACGCTGCAGTCCGCCGAGCTCTGGCAGGAAAGCGGCCGCTACGACGCCTACGGCAAGGAGATGCTGCGCATCAAGGATCGCCAGGAGCGCCCGATGCTCTACGGCCCGACCAACGAGGAAATGATCACGGACGTCTTCCGTTCGTTTGTGAAGTCCTACAAGGACCTGCCGCTCAACCTCTATCATATCCAGCTGAAGTTCCGCGACGAGATCCGTCCGCGCTTCGGCACCATGCGCTCGCGCGAGTTCCTGATGAAGGACGCCTATTCCTTCGATCTCAACCGCGAGGGCGCCGTGCACGCCTATAACCGCATGTTCACGGCCTATCTGCGCACCTTCTCGCGCATGGGCCTGCGCGCCATTCCGATGCGCGCCGATACCGGCCCGATCGGCGGCGACCTCAGCCACGAATTCATCATCCTCGCCGATACCGGCGAATCCGAAGTCTTCTGCCACAAGGACTTCCTGAACTTCGACGTTCCCGGCGAAGACACCAACTTTGAGGACGTCGCAGGCCTCAAGGGCATTTTCGAAAAGTGGACCTCGCGCTATGCGGCCACTTCCGAGATGCACGACGCGCCCGCCTTCGAGGCGATTCCGGAAGGCGAACGCCTGTCGGCCCGCGGCATCGAGGTTGGCCACATCTTCTATTTCGGTACGAAATATTCCGAAGCCATGGGTGCCAAGGTTCAGGGCCCTGACGGCAAGGAACACACCGTGCACATGGGCTCCTACGGCATCGGCCCGACGCGCCTCGTGCCCGCCATCATTGAAGCCTCGCATGACGAGAACGGCATCATCTGGCCGAAGGCCGTCGCGCCGTTCGAAGTCGTCGTCATCAACATGAAGTCGGGCGATGCCGCCTGCGACGCGGCCTGCGAGCAGATCTACGGCGCACTGCTGAACGCCGGCATCGATGTGCTCTACGACGACAAGGATGAACGTGCCGGCGCGAAGTTTGCGACCGCCGACCTCATTGGCGCGCCGTTGCAGGTCATTGCAGGTCCGCGGGGCATTGCGAACGGTGAGGTTGAGATCAAGGACCGCAAGACCGGCGAGCGCGAGACGCTGACCATCGAGGCGGCGATCAACCGCCTGACATCCGGCAACTGATGCCCGCAGGCGCAGGCGGCAACGGGAGGAATCATGGCTGACGCAGCGAGCGGTGCATCTGCAACCGGGGCGCAGGCCTTCAACAAGAGCCGCCCGTTCTCCGCCTTCGAGCGGATGGTCGCCTGGCGCTACCTGCGCTCCCGGCGCAAGGAAGCCTTCATCTCGGTGATTGCCGGGTTCTCCTTCATCGGCATCATGCTGGGCGTCGCGACGCTCATCATCGTCATGGCCGTCATGAACGGGTTCCGCACCGAGCTGATCTCGCGCATCCTCGGCATCAACGGCCACATGATCGTCCAGCCGATCGATACGCCGCTGAACAATTATGCCGCGCTCGCCGAGCGGCTTTCCGCTGTCCCGGGCATCACCATGGCGATCCCGCTCGTCGAGGGCCAGACGCTGGCCTCCGGCACTGCGGGCGCGGGGACCGGCGCGCTGGTGCGCGGCGTGCGCGCCGACGACCTTGCCAAGATGAAGGCCGTCTCCGACAACATCAAGGAAGGCGACCTCGTGGGCTTTGCCGCCGGCAGCGGCGTCGCGATCGGCTCGCGTATGGCCGAACAGCTCGGCCTCAGCGCCGGCGGCCAGATCACGCTCGTCGCACCCGAGGGCGACGTCACGCCGCTCGGCGTCAATCCACGCGTGAAGACCTACACCGTCTCGGCCATCTTCGAGATCGGCATGTCGGAATACGACGCGTCGATCATCTATATGCCGCTCGAAGAAGCACAGCTCTATTTCAATGCCGAAGGCATCGTGCAGTCGATCGAACTGTTCGTCGCCAACCCCGACGATGTCGACGACCTGCGCCAGCCGATCGAGGCCGCCGCCGAACGCCAGATCTTCATCACCGATTGGCGCCAGCGCAACCGCACCTTCTTCTCGGCCCTGCAGGTCGAGCGCAACGTCATGTTCATGATCCTCACGCTGATCGTGCTCGTGGCCGCGCTCAACATCATCTCCGGCCTCATCATGCTGGTGAAGGACAAGGGCAGCGACATTGCGATCCTGCGCACCATGGGGGCGACGTCAGGCTCGATCATGCGCATCTTCTTCATGACGGGCGCGGCGATCGGCACGGTCGGCACTTTTGCGGGCGTGCTGCTCGGGGTTGTCGTCTGCCTCAATGTCGAATCGATCCGGCAGTTCTTCTCGTGGCTCTCGGGCACGACGCTGTTCAATCCGGAGCTCTATTTCCTCAGCCAGCTTCCGGCGGACATGAATGCCGGCGAGACGGTCTCGGTCATCGTCATGGCGCTGGCGCTCTCCTTCCTCGCGACGATCTTCCCTGCCTGGCGTGCCTCCAAGCTCGATCCCGTCCAGGCCCTGCGGTACGAATAGGATAAACGCATGAATGCGCGCGTCGCTCTGGAACTGAAGGGCATCGAACGGCACTACGGCCAGGGCGAGACCCTGCTGTCGATCCTGAAGGGAGCCGATTTCACGCTGAAGAGCGGCGAGACCGTTGCGCTCGTCGCCCCGTCCGGCACCGGCAAGTCGACCCTGCTGCATGTCGCCGGCCTTCTCGAGAAGCCGGATGCCGGCGATGTCTTCGTCAACGGCCATTCCTGCGCGACGCTCGCCGATGACCAGCGCACGGCAATTCGCCGCAGCGAGATCGGCTTCGTCTACCAGTTCCATCACCTGCTGCCGGAATTCAGCGCGCTGGAAAACATCATGATGCCGCAGCTCATCTCCGGCCTCACCAAGGCGGAGGCGCGCGAGCGCGCCGCCCAGCTGCTCGACTACATGCGCATCGGCCATCGCGCAGACCATCGCCCCTCGGAACTTTCCGGCGGGGAGCAGCAGCGCGTCGCCATCGCGCGCGCCGTCGCCAATGCGCCGCTTCTTCTGCTGGCTGACGAGCCGACCGGCAATCTTGACCCCGAGACTGCGGGTTATGTCTTCGAGGCGCTGGAGGCGCTCGCCCGCCAGTCCGGCCTTGCCGCGCTTATCGCGACCCACAACCACGAGCTTGCCGGCCTGATGGATCGTCGCGTGACGATCGAGGACGGCCTCGTGCGCGAACTCGCCTGAGGCCGGTCCCGGTTTTTCCTGTCAGTTGTCGAGGCCGCAGATCGAGCGGCCGACATCGTCCTGCCAATCCTTGAGCAGCACGAACTGCGCCCTGCCGGCAATCGGCTGGCCGCGGGCCTTGCCCTTGCCGGTCAGCACGTTGAGATCGCATTCGCTGCCGGCGTCCGGATTGAGCGTGTCGTAGGACGAGAACGTATAGCCCGCGACGATGAAATCGAAATTGCGGTAGGCGATGGTCAGTGATTGCCGCCAGCGGTCACGGCCGACCGAATCGTTCTTCGTCGTCAGCGTGAACGAGCCGTTGGCGAGCGCGGCGAGCTCCGGCTCCTGCCCATACATGGCGAGGTTTCCCCAGATGGTGTTGGGCAGCGTGAGGGCGAGCGTCAGGCGGTTCTCTTCCGGCTTGGCGATATAGACGTAAAGCCCGTTGTCCTCGCCGCTGTTGTCGCCCGGCGTTGCGACGAGGACAAGATCGGCCACGCCGTCCTTGTTCCAGTCGCCGCTCGCCATGGCTGCGACGCGCTCGGCCGGAAAGTCCGCGGCCTCGGCCGCAAGGGGCAGGGCAAGCGACAGCAGAAGGGCGGCACTCAACGACTTCATCTCATTTCCTCCATGTGATCGACGCGACCTTATTGTGCCGCGCAATGCCGGTCCAGAGGGCCTGTGGATAAGGGTTGACATGAGAACAATAATAGAACAAAATAAAAACATAAAAGGAAAGGGAGCCACAATGACCGATTTTCTTCGTGATCTTGCAGCATTCACCTCCATGGCCATGTTCGTCGCCAGCTTCTCCGTCATCCTCTTCGGCATCTGACTGTATGTCCGCGTCCGGTCGGTGTTGCATGCGTGGAAAGCGGGTGCAACGCCAAGAACGGTCTGGACGGGAGGGGTGCGAATCCGCTTAAGCTTCCCTTCCTGATCGGAAGGATGATGGCATGGCGGACGCGGCGCAGAAGACGGATGGCGTGACAATCGAAGAGACGCCGGAATTCGTGCATCTGCGCGTCCATTCGGCCTTCTCGCTGCTCGAAGGCGCCCTGCCGATCAAGAAGATCATCGGCAAGGCGATGTCCGACCAGCAGCCGGCGATCGCGATCACTGATACGAACAATCTGTTCGCGGCGCTCGAATTCTCGCAGAAGGCAGTCGGCGACGGCATTCAGCCGTTGATCGGCTGCCAGCTGTCCATCGACATGGAAGACGAGGGGGAAGGCGAGCGTCGCGGCGGGCAGGCCCAGCTTGCAAAGCTGCCTTCGATCGTCCTTCTCGCGGCGACGGATGCGGGCTACGCCCGGCTCGTCGCGCTTGT
Source organism: Shinella sp. JR1-6 (assembly GCF_004284735.1). NCBI lineage: Bacteria > Pseudomonadati > Pseudomonadota > Alphaproteobacteria > Hyphomicrobiales > Rhizobiaceae > Shinella > Shinella sp. JR1-6. The sequence continues at coordinate 459,919 of NZ_SHMI01000003.1, forward strand.
CAGCCGTGCCTATCTCGGCGGCGAAGGCAGCCAGGCGATCCGCATTGCCTATAGCTGGCTGCAGGAAGAGGGAGCGGAAGGACTGATCGCGCTTTCCGGTGCGCTCGGCGGCCCCGTCGACATGGCCTTCCTCGCCGGCCAGCCGGTCGTCGCACGGGCGCGGCTTCACGCGCTGAAGCAGGTGTTCAGCGACCGGCTTTATATCGAATTGCAGCGGCACGGCCGCTTTGACAGGCAGCATGAACGGCGCATGGTCGAGCTCGCCTATGCGGAGGACGTGCCGCTGGTCGCGACCAACGAGCCGTTCTTCCCGGCCCCCGACGACTACGATGCGCATGACGCCCTGATGGCGGTGGCGCACAATGCGATGGTGTCGGACGACAACCGTTTCCGCCTGTCACCGGACCATTATCTCAAGAGCCGCAAGGACATGGCGAAGCTCTTCGCCGACCTGCCGGAGGCGCTGGAGAACACGATCGAGATCGCCCGGCGCTGCTCCTTCGTGCTGCAGACACGCGGGCCGATCCTGCCGCGTTTCACCGGCGCGACGGACGATCCGGAGGAGGCGGAGCGCGCGGAGTCCGCGGAACTGCGGCGCCAGTCCGTGGAGGGGCTGGAAAGCCGCATGGAACTGCTCGGCCTGACACCGGGCTATACGGAACAGGACTATCGCGAGCGGCTGGACTTCGAGCTCAGCGTCATCGAACGCATGAAGTTCCCCGGCTACTTCCTGATCGTTGCCGACTTCATCAAATGGGCCAAGCAGCACAACATCCCCGTCGGCCCGGGGCGTGGATCGGGCGCGGGCTCGCTCGTCGCCTATGCGTTGACGATCACCGACGTCGATCCGCTGCGCTTCTCGCTGCTCTTCGAACGCTTCCTCAATCCGGAACGCGTCTCGATGCCGGACTTCGACATCGACTTCTGCCAGGACCGCCGCGAAGAGGTGATCCGCTACGTGCAGCAGAAATACGGCCGCGAGCAGGTGGCGCAGATCATCACGTTCGGGTCGCTGCAGGCGCGCGCGGCGCTGCGCGACGTCGGCCGCGTGCTCGAAATGCCCTATGGCCAAGTCGACAAGATCTGCAAGCTCGTGCCGAACAATCCGGCCAACCCGACGCCGCTCTACAAGGCGATCGAAGAGGAGCCGAAACTGCAGGAAGAGGCGGAGAAGGAGCCGGTGGTCGCGCGCCTGCTCGACATCGCCCAGAAGATCGAGGGCCTCTACCGCCACGCGTCGACGCACGCCGCCGGTATCGTGATCGGCGACCGTCCGCTCTCGCAGCTCGTGCCGATGTACCGCGATCCGCGCTCCGACATGCCGGTCACCCAGTTCAACATGAAATGGGTCGAGCAGGCCGGCCTCGTCAAGTTCGACTTCCTCGGCCTGAAGACGCTGACGGTGCTGAAGACGGCGGTCGATTTCATCCGCAAGCGCGCAATCGAGGTAAAGCTCGAAAGCCTGCCGCTCGACGACCAGCTGACCTACGAGATGCTGTCGCGCGGTGAGACGGTCGGCGTGTTCCAGGTGGAAAGCGCGGGCATGCGCAAGGCGCTGATCGGCATGCGGCCCGACTGCATCGAAGACATCATCGCGCTGGTGGCGCTCTATCGCCCGGGCCCGATGGAGAACATCCCGGTCTACAACGCCCGCAAGCACGGCGAGGAGGAGATCGAATCGATCCACCCGATGATCGACCATCTCCTCAAGGAGACGCAGGGCGTTATCGTCTACCAGGAACAGGTGATGCAGATCGCCCAGGTCCTGTCTGGCTATTCGCTCGGCGAAGCCGATCTACTGCGCCGCGCCATGGGCAAGAAGATCAAGGAGGAAATGGACAAGCAGCGCGCCCGCTTCGTCGATGGCGCCGTCAAGAACGGCGTGTCGAAGCCGCAGTCGGATCTCATCTTCGACCTGCTCGCCAAGTTCGCGAACTATGGCTTCAACAAGTCGCACGCCGCCGCCTATGCCATCGTCTCTTACCAGACGGCCTATCTCAAGGCGCATTACCCGGTCGAGTTCCTCGCCGCGTCGATGACCTACGATATGTCCAACACGGACAAGCTGAACGATTTCCGGCAGGATGCCGGCCGGCTCGGTATCGAGGTCATCCCGCCCTCGGTGCAGACCTCGTTCCCTCATTTCGAGACCGGGGAAAACCGCATCTACTATGCGCTTGCCGCCATCAAGGGCGTCGGCGGGGCCGCGGTGCAGCATATCGTCGATGTGCGCGGTACGGCGCCGTTCAAGAGTCTGGAAGATTTTTGCGTGCGCATCGACCCCAAGTTCGTCAACCGCCGGGTCTTCGAAAGCCTGATCGTCGCCGGCGCCTTCGATTGTTTCGGCCATGATCGCGCGGCGATGATCGCCGGCCTCGACAGGCTTCTCGGCGCCGCCCAGCGCGCGCAGGAAAACAAGACGAGCGGGCAGGGCGATATCTTCGGCATGGGCGCGGCAACGGGGCCGGAGGTCATCACGCTTCCGTCCTACACGCCCTGGCTCGCCTCGGAAAAACTGCACCGCGAATTTCAGGTGCTCGGCTTCTACCTGTCGGCCCACCCGCTCGACACCTATGCGCCGATCCTCTCCAAGATGCGCGTGCAGACCTTCGGTGACTTCGCCGCGGCGGTGAAGCGCGGCGCGACCGCCGGTCGCCTCGCCGGCACGGTGACCTCCAAGCAGGAGCGCAAGACGCGCACCGGCAACAAGATGGGCATCGTCGCCTTTTCCGATTCGTCCGGCCAGTTCGAGGCAGTGCTGTTCTCCGAAATGCTGAACCAGTACCGCGACTTGCTGGAGCCCGGCAAGTCGCTGGTCCTGACCGTGCAGGCGGAAGAGCGGCCGGAAGGCATCGGCCTGCGCATCCAGACGCTGCGCTCGCTGGAGGAAGAATCGCTGCAGACGCAGAAGGCGCTGCGCGTCTACGTGCGCGACAGCGGCCCGCTTCGCTCCATCGCCGCCCATCTCAACACGAAGGGCGACGGCCTCGTCTCCTTCATCGTGATCAAGGACAACGGCCAGCGGGAAATCGAGGTGGAGCTCAATGAACGCTTCCGCATTTCCTCGGAAATCGCCGCCGCCATGCGCTCGACGCCGGGTGTGCTGGACGTGGAACTGGTCTGAGGCACGGGAGACGGAGTGTCTTGGTCAACCTCGTCCTCTACAGCGACCAGACCGCGGGCGAGGGCGCGGAGATCGATGCCTGTCTCTTGGGCCTCCTTCGTGAGCGGCGCGGCGGCGCCCGGGTCGGTTACGTTGCGTCGGGCCCGGATCCGGAGCGTACGTTTTTTCAGGCGGGCAGGGCCTATTACGCGCGGCTTGGCCTTGATCTCTGTCTCTATCACGACCTGGACCTCACCCGGGATGCCATGGACGTCGCCCGGCTCTTCGCCTGCGATGCCATTCACCTTTCCGGCGGGCATACCGGCGATTTCCTGATGCGGCTGAAGCGCAGTGCGCTGCTCGCGCCCCTGCGGGACTGGGCACGAGGCGGCGGTGTCCTGATCGGTGTCAGCGCCGGCGCCATTCTCATGGCGCCGACGATCGCGACCGACGCGCTCTTCCTTGGGGAACGGCCGGAGGATGTGGAGGGCGAAGCCCTCAATCTGATGCCGCTGGAATTCTTCCCGCATCTCGATGACGACGCGGCCTATCTCCCCGCGCTCCTTCGTTACAGCAGGCACACGCGGCGTCCCATTCTTGCCTGCAATGATGGGGACGGCGCGGTCGTGCATGAGGGCAGGGTCGCCTGTTTCGGCAAGGCCATCTGGATCGTCGATGGTGCGGTCACCGAGGCCCGCGGCACGGTTTCCCTGGAGGAAATCGCAGCACGCAGCGCTTAGGCGGCGGCGTGGGATATTCTGCCGGTGATGTTCGTCGCCTGGCATGTCTCAAGACGGCAGCGGTGAAGAGGGGCCTTTCAGCCTGCGTGGCCGTCGATTTCCCGTTCGTGCACCGCGATTTGCGCGAAGGAGACGGGGCCATGGGTGTCGCCCGGCGCGCGCCCCGCCAGGACGTAGCCCGAGCCTGCCTTTGTCAGCATCAGCATGTCGTCGGCAATCGAGATCCGGAAAATCGGGTGGGGAATGCCGTCGGCCATCGCAGCGGGCTGGATCGCGCAATGGGTTGCGGCGGGCCGGGCGCGGCGGAGCAGGAGGTCGGCCGCTGCGGCGACAGGTTCGTGTCTGACGAAGGCCGTGATGGCGTCGACGTCCGTCCGCTCCGCGATGCCGATCAGGGAGACGGCCGTCCAGGTCACGTCCCGTTCGCCGAGCTGCAAGGCGTAGAGGCGGACACAGCCGCCGGCGCAGGCTGCGCCACGCAGTCCGAAGCTCGTCTGGACGAGCCGGACCTCTTCGCGGCGGCCGCCGATGTCGATCACCTCTGTGGTTCCCGGATCAATCAGGGTCTCGTCCGCCGCATCGGCCGCGAGCCCCAAAGCGAGGAGCAGAGGGTCGGAAAGAGATTGCCGGAAGGCTTCGATGCGGGCTTTCGACAGCCGGAGCGCACGCCGGGGATTGGAAAGGGCACCTTGTTCCCAGGCCGCTTCGAAACCGGCAGGATCGAGATAGCGGATGTCGGGCCATGCCTTGATCCAGGCAGCCGCCTGGTCCGTTGCCGGCCTGAGGCGTTCTGCCTCCTCGAAACGCTTGTCCAGCGCATCGAGCGCGCCGTCCCGGCCGCCGGAAAAGCCGGTCTGCGCATCCGCCTGGTCTGGGTTGGCGGCAATCCAGAGGCCGAGCTCACCCAGCAGTGCGGCATGGTGGGGCGCGCCCATGGCGGACAACCCTGCCATGGCGTTGGCAAGAATGGCCTGCCTTCGTGTTCCGCAATTGTGAACGAACTGGCTGTGCCCGCCGTTCAGCACCTGCGCGATGTAGAAATCGGCGTGGTAGAGCTGGATCAGCCGATGCGGCACCTCGTCGGCGCGGTAAAGGCCTGCCGAAAAGAGATGGTTGACGAAATCGACGACGATCGCAACGAGCTCGGACGCGTTGCCGGGACTATCCTTGGCAAGCGCATGAGGGATCGGGACGACAGGGGCCGGCTGGGGTGGCGTCACGCGTTTTCCAAAGGTCATTCAGACACCTTTGAAGAGGAGAGGCAGTGAGGGGCATCATGTCATGGACGGCGCCCACGTCGAGACATTCGCCGGCAGGCGGTATCGATGGCCTGCTGCAAGGCAGGCCACAGCTGCCTGTCAGTTCACGACGGTGATCGATGCCTTCTTCTTTTTCTTCGATGTCTTGCCGCTCTGTACCGCTCCTGCATCGGCTTTCTGCACCTTGCGCGTCACGGTGATGAAGTCCGTGCCGTCGCCGGTTTCCGGGCCGAGCCCGGTGTCGGAGATGGAGAGGGAGGCGCCTTCGCCCATCAGGCCGGAAATGCGCAGGCGCATGTCCTCCGGAATATCGAGCCGGTCGAGGGTTTTTGCCAGCACCTCGGGGGCAGCGGCATCGGCTTCGGTGGTGATGCCGAGGCGCTTCATCGTCGCCTGCGAAAGCTGGTTGTCCATGCTGACGCCGTACCATTCCGCCTTGCCCTTGTCGGCATCGACCTCGCGGGCCAGCAGGAAATGCGTGCCAAGGGCGATTTCGGGGTTGCGGATGGTGATCGGCATTTCGAGGACGGGCTTGAATTTCTGCCGCACGAGGATCTGCCCATTCGGCGGCGCCCCCTTGCCGGCCTTGGCGTAGACGGCGGCGACAAACTCCGGAGAGATCATGCCGTCTTCCTTCAGCCCTTCCGCGAGCTGGAAGGCGCGGATGGCGGTAACGGTCTGCTTGCCGTGCAGGCCATCCGGCACGCCGGCGTCATAGCCGAGCGTCGTCAGCAGCGTCTGCAGATCCATCAGCATCTCGCGCTCGCCGCGGCGGGTGATCAGGATGCGGATCGGGTCTTGCTCTGTTCTCTGTACGATGGGCGTGATGACCTCCGGCTTCGGATCGGTCATCGCCACCTCGACGCTCTTCTCGCCGGCTTCGATGAGCGCGGGGCGAAGGCCGGCCTCGGAGAGCAGCGGCGTATCCGGAACGACGACGACAGGCTTGAACAGCGCGGCATGCACGATGCGCTGCGGCGTGATCTCGCGGTCGGTGACGAGGACATGACCGCCGCGGCGCGTCGTGCTGAACAGCAGTTTCGCAAAGTCGTTCGGCAGGCGCACGCAGCCGTGCGAAGCGGGGTAGGAGGGCACGCTGTTGGAGGCGTGCAACGCGATGCCCGACCAGGTCAGCCGCTGCATGAAAGGCATCGGCGCGCTGTCATAGAGGTTCGAGAAATGTGTGCGCTTCTTTTCGAGGATCGAGAAGATGCCGGTCGGCGTGGAATGTCCCGCCTTGCCGGTGGAAACGCGCGATGTGGCGACGACCACGCCGCCGTCATAGACCTTCAACTCCTGCAGGTCCTTCGACACCATGATCTGGAGCGGACCTTCGAGCGTGCCGCCGAGCGCGGTGGCGCAGCTCAGCATCAGGCCCACTATGCTCATGCCGGTAACGAGGCGAAACTTCATGTGACCCATCCGTACGCAATACAAACCGGCAGGAAGCGTAGTGCATCCGATTTAAGGAAGGCTTGATGCACGCAGACGATCCCCCGATCTGTGCCATCCCGATGCAGTCAAGAACGCTGGCTTGCCGGGATTTATTCGGTGGGTCCGTCGATTTTTCCGGCGGTCTTGAATGTCAATTTTTCGTGAAACCGGTTGGGGCCGTTCTTGCCGAACGTGTAGCCGGTCTCCACGCTCGCCTTGCCGAACTTGTCGCGCAGGGTGTTCATCGCGGCCTCGGCGGCGGCGTGGCGGCTGGCGGCGGGATCGACGAGATCGGGCGGGTCGGCGCGGCCGGGATCGGCAAGATCGCTGACGCCGATGCCGATCAGCCGGTACTTCGTGCCGTCCACCTCCTTGCGCAGAAGCTCGATACCGGTGCGAAAGATGCGGTCGGCGAGCATGGTGGGGTCTTCCAGCTTGCGGTTGCGCGTGCGGCCTTTGAAATCGGCCGTCTTCAGCTTCAGGACGACGGTGTGGCCGGCGATGCCCGACTTGCGCAGGCGCGTGGCGACCTTCTCGCTGAGACGGCGCAGGTGCGCCACCAGCTCGTCATAGCTTGAAATGTCGTCGAAGAAGGTGGTTTCGGCCGATACGCTCTTGGCCGGATCGTTCGCATGCACCTCCCGGTCGTCCTGCCCGCGGGAGAGGTTGAAGAGCCGTTTGCCCATGACGCCGTAGCGGCGCATCAGGTCGGTTTCCTCCATGGTCTGCAGCTGGCCGACAGTGCGGATGCCGTCGCGCTCCAGCGTCTCGGCAAAGGCCTTGCCGACGCCCCAGATGAGGAGCACCGGCTTCTCGCGCAGGAAGTCGAGCGCCTCGGCTTCGCCGATGACGGAAAAACCACGCGGCTTGTTGAGGTCCGAAGCCACCTTGGCGAGGAACTTGCAGTAGGAAAGGCCGATCGAGATGGTGATGCCGACTTCGTTTTCGACGCGTTGGGCAAATCGGGCGAGCACACGGGCAGGTGGATCGTGGTGCAGGCGTTCGGTGCCCTTGAGCTCCAGAAAGGCCTCGTCGATGGAAAGCGGCTGAACGAGCGGCGTCAGGTCCTGCATCATCGCGCGCACCTGCCGGCCGACGGCGACGTATTTCTCCATGTTCGGACTGATGACGATGGCGTTGGGACAGGCCTCCAGCGCCTTGAACATCGGCATGGCCGAACGCACGCCGTGGATCCGTGCGACATAGCAGGCGGTGGAGACGACGCCGCGTTTGCCACCGCCGATAATGACCGGCTTGTCCGCAAGGTCAGGATTGTCGCGCTTCTCGATCGCCGCATAAAAGGCGTCGCAGTCGATATGGGCGAGCGTCAGGCCATAGAGTTCGGCATGATAGACGAGGCGGGGGCTGCCGCATGCGCGACAACGGCGCAGGTTCACAGGCTGCCCGGCAAGGCAGTCGCGGCAGAAGCCCGGAAAACGCGATTCGGCTGTGCTCATCATGCGGAACAAATATTGAACATCGCGACATCACCGCTTAAATTCACGAGTCTCAAGCGCTGCGGGAGGTGAAGGCATGACGACGCACAGGCAAGCGCGTGGAGACCCCCGCTTACCGCCCGCTCAGAAATCGTCGCTGCCGCCCGGCCCGCTGAGGACGGCGTGGGCGTGCACCACCGCCTCCGGCGTGACACCTGTCGCGGTGCTGAAAGAAAGGAGCGTCGGTTCGTGTTCCATCAGGAAAGCAACGAGGCCGGCGAGAAAGCCGGGATCGTCGATGGCATTGCGCACATCCGAAGGTGAGACGCCGGTGAGCGAGAGGAAACGCGAGAGCAGTTCGGGTTCTCCGGCCAGCCAGCCGAGGATGGCGACGGCGGTTGCCTCGGCATCGGCAACCGCGGGTGTATCTTTTTGGCTTTTCATCGTTTTTCCTCGGGAAATTTACCTTTTAATCAACCAAGTCGCGCTAACGTCGATGCGGACAAGCTGGGTGATTTCGGCTTTGCCGCAACTTATCGATCCACCGGAAGGTTGCAAGGCCGGCGAGAGGAACAGGGACGCACGATGCCCAAGCAGGTGATGATTGTCGAGGACAACGAGCTCAACATGAAGCTCTTCCGGGATCTCATCGAGGCGTCCGGCTATACGACCATCCAGACCCGGAATGGTATGGAAGCCCTTGATCTTGCCCGCAAACACCGTCCGGATCTGATCCTGATGGATATCCAGCTTCCCGAGGTCTCCGGCCTCGAAGTCACCAAGTGGCTGAAGGAAGACGACGAGCTGCATGTCATCCCGGTGATTGCCGTCACAGCCTTCGCGATGAAGGGCGACGAGGAGCGAATCCGCCAGGGCGGCTGCGAGGCCTATGTCTCCAAGCCGATCTCCGTTCCGAAATTCATCGAAACCATCAAAACCTATCTCGGCGACGCATGAGTCGGAGGTCAGGGCCATGACAGCGCGCATTCTCGTCGTCGACGACATTCCGGCAAACGTAAAGCTGCTCGAGGCGCGGCTGCTCGCGGAGTATTTCGACGTGCTGACGGCCGAGAATGGCTATGATGCGCTTGCCATGTGCGAACGCACGCAGGTGGATCTCATCCTGCTCGACATCATGATGCCCGGCATCGATGGTTTCGAGGTCTGCGAACGGTTGAAGGCCAATCCGCGCACGGCCCATATCCCTGTTGTCATGGTGACGGCGCTCGACCAGCCCTCCGACCGCGTGCGCGGCCTCAAGGCCGGCGCCGACGATTTTCTCACCAAGCCGGTCAACGACCTGCAACTCATGTCACGGGTGAAGAGCCTCGTGCGGCTGAAGACGTTGACGGACGAGCTGCGCATGCGCGCGGCCACCGCCCGCGCCATTTCCCTGGAGGAGGGGCTGGACAGCAATCTCGGCGACGAGCCGGGCGATATCCTCCTCGTCGATGGCCGCGCCAGCTCCCAGGAGCGCATCACCCGCGCGCTGAAGCCGATCGCCGAGGTCACCTCGATGTCCGATCCGCAGGCTGCACTCTTCCAGGCGGCCGAAAGCAATTTCGAGCTGGTGATCGTCAACGCCAATTTCGAGGACTACGATCCGCTGCGCCTGTGCTCGCAGCTCCGCTCGCTGGAACGCACCCGCTTTCTGCCGATCCTGCTGATCGCGGAGCAGGGTGACGACGACATGGTGGTGCGCGCACTCGATCTCGGCGTCACGGACTATCTGATGCGGCCGATCGACCCGAACGAGCTGATCGCCCGCAGCCTCACCCAGATCCGCCGCAAGCGCTGCAACGACCGCCTGCGCGCCAGCGTGCGCCAGACGATCGAATTGGCCGTCACGGACGGTCTGACAGGTCTGCACAACCGTCGTTATCTCGACAACCACATGAAGCTGCTGATCGACCGCGCGACGGCGCGGGGCCGGCCTCTGTCGGTCTGCATCACGGATATCGACCGCTTCAAGCTGGTCAACGACACCTATGGCCACGATGCCGGCGATGCGGTGCTGCGCGAATTCGCCAGCCGCGTGCGCTCGGCCGTGCGCGGCGCCGACCTTGCCTGCCGTTACGGCGGGGAGGAGTTCGTTCTGGTGATGCCGGATACCTCTGCCGACATGGCGGCAGGTGTCGCGGAGCGCCTCCGCACGATCGTCGAACGGGAACCGTTCCGCGTGCCCGGCACGGACGTCTTCCTGTCCATCACCGCTTCGCTCGGCCTTGCCAGTGCGCTGTCGGCCGGAGACAGTCCGGAAGCCCTGTTGAAGCGCGCCGATACCGCGCTTTATGAGGCAAAGCGCTCCGGCCGAAACCGGGTCGTGGCTGCCGCCGCGTGAGGCGGCCGATTCGCCGCGAGGTTGTCCACAGGCGAATTCATATTTCGGGCATTTGACTTGGAAATCCGCAGGTTGCACGGTTCGTGCCGGTTGCTGACCGTACGTGAACCGCGCCGCCCCTAGAATCCGGTCACGTGGTGAAAATTGGCTATAAGTCGTACTATTCGACTTTGGTGAGGCCTATCAATGGGTTGTGTCGTGTATCGCCTTCCCGTACGTCAACCGGGTATTTTGTCATGGTTGCATACTTCTCTCGCAATGGTTGAAATTGGCGTTGCCAACCATTGTTGCGATCCATGACGGAACCGCTGCTCAATGGTACACGTCTCCTCGGTGCGGTTAACTATGAGACAAGGCGCCGGCGGGGGAGCGTTAAGAATTCGTTGATTTTTTTTCTTTTTCGCGCGATGCTCAACTCATGCGCGGCAAACGAGGCCGCACAACCGGTTACCCCATGATGCTAGGTCCGCCGCATCTCCTGGGTCGTGGGGTCGGTCGGTCAGCTACGACAAATACGGAATCCTCGTGCCGTCGTCGTGTCTGACCGACCCCCATTCAACGCCGCTCCCTCAGGGGAGCGGCGTTTTTGATTCGGGGCAGGCGACACGAAGGCTGCCGACAAAAAGAAAAGGCGCCGGACGTTTCCGTCCAGCGCCTTTGCGAACCGAAGCGGCTCCCAAGATTACTTGATCTTGGTTTCCTTGAATTCGACGTGCTTCTTGACGACCGGGTCGTACTTCGTCTTGGTCATCTTGTCCGTCATCGTACGGCTGTTCTTCGTGGTCACGTAGAAGAAACCGGTGTCGGCCGTCGACAGCAGCTTGATCTTGATGGTGGTAGCCTTGGCCATGGTCGTCCTGCCTTTATCAAAAACGAAGCCGCGGACAGCCAGTCTGCTCTACGGCTTAAATCTGGGCGGAAACTACAAAACGCGCCCGAAAAGTCAACCCCGTTTCGGCCGGAAAACCATCCGGGCGAGAGAAAGTACGAGGTAAAACCCGAAGAAGCCGACGATCGCCCAGGCAAAACCGTCATTGCCGGAAACATCCATCGCCGCGCCGATGGCCTGCGGACCGACGACGGTGCCGACGGCATAACAGAAGATGAAGGCGGCATTGGCCGCCGCGAGGTCCGCGCCGACGAGGCGCGAGCCGAGGTGGCTGAGGCCGACCGTGTAGAGGCCGGCGACGCAGCCGCCCCACAGGAACAGCACGGTCGCCATCAGCACCCAGCTGTGCGAGATGAGGGGCAGGCAGAGCGCGCCGACGAGGCCGATGACCGCCATGATCGTCAGGAGGCGCCTGCGGTCCTTCATGCGGTCGGAAAGCATGCCGAGCGGGATCTGGAACGCCATGTTGCCGATACCCATCACGGTCAGCAGCAGGGCGGCCTGCGGCTCGCTGAAGCCGGCCCGCGTCGCGTAGATGGGGAAGAGCGAAAGGCCGCCGACCTCCACCGCGCCGAAGATGAAGACCGCCGCTGTCGCCGTCGGTACGAGAAGGATGTAGCGCATGAAATGCAGCTCGGGCTTCTCGTCGATATCAGGGCTTTCGCCGCGGGCGATGAAAATGGGAACGGCGGCCAGAAGGATGATGGCGGCACCCACCGTGAAGGGCAGCACGCCGTCGCTGCCCAGAAGCGAGAAGAGCAGGGGACCGGCGGCGAAGCCGAGCGACAGCACCGTGGCATAGATGCCCAGCACGAGACCGCGCCGGCGGGGCGGGGCAGCGGCGTTGATCCAGAATTCGGAGAGGATGAAGAGCGTGGTGATCGCGCCGTGGAAGACCAGGCGAAGCGGGAACCACAGCCAGAAATTCTGGATGTAGTAGAAGCCGAGGCCGCTGATCGCCGCCAGAATGATGGCGGCGATCATGATCGTCGAGGTGCCCCAGGCATGCGCAAGGCGCGTGGTGAAGGGGGCGGCAGCCATGGCGGCGACGCCGGCCATGGCAGAGTTGATGCCGATCATGGTGGGGGAAATGCCGCGCTTCTCCATGATGATGGAGAGCAGCGGAAGACCGAGGCCGATGGCGATGCCGACGGCGGAAATGGCGGCGACGGCTGCAAAGAGAGACCGCCAGTGGATGCTCTCCACCGGGCCCGAGGTGCCGGATTGCGGCTGCGTCATATGCGATCGATCCTCAAAGAAGGTCCCGAAGGAAGCGCCCGCGCTGGGTGTGATACAGCGGCACGGTTCTTCCGAAGGGCAGAGACTTGTCTTCCTGAAGGCTTTTTTGAAGCTCTTCAAGGATCAATACGGTTATGTCGGGCATCTCGATGCCGCCGCGGTCAAAAATATTCACCCAGCGCAGGTCTTCCAGCTCATGGCTCGCCGTTGCGCCGGCGGGGTCGATGCCCGCCTCGTCGGTAAAGAGCGCGAAGAAGCGCGTATCGAACCGCCGGACCATGCCGGCCGGCGTGATGGCGCGGGCAAGGAAACGCAGGTTGGAAAGGTCGGGGCGGAAGGGCAGGGCGTTTTGTGAGGCAGCCTCGATCGACGTGCCGACGGAAATACCGGCCTCTTCGTAGAGTTCCCGCAACGCGGCAACGCCCAGCGCTCGCAGGCGCGAATCGGAGCAGCGGGTGCCGCTGCGCAGCGCCAGCCGTTCGCAGGCCAGCGGGTTCAATGGATGGGAGACGGGAACGAGGCGGTCCGTCGCATCGCGCCGGCCACCGGGAAAGACATAGACATCCGGCATGAAGACATGCTTGCTGCTGCGCCGGCCGACGAGCACCCGCATGCGCTCGCCCGACCGGTCGAGAAGCAGGATCGAGGCTGCATCGACGGGTCGGACGGGTGTCATGCCGTCCGGTCGCCGTAGGCGGACGCCGTGTCCACTTCCCTCTCTTCCGGCTTGTCGCCGAAGCCGTGCATCTTCAGCGCCCATTGCAGGCCGATGGCGCCGCCCTTGATGGGCTGCAGCAGAAGGAGCGACAGGATGAGCGTGATCGGGGTCCAGATGGCGAGGTGCTGCCAGGTGGTGAGCGGCCAGACGAGGTCCGTCGCCATGTAGCCGCCGACCACGATATGACCGACGATGGTGATGACGAGATAGGGCGGCAGGTCGTCGGCACGCTGGTGCGTGTAGTCCTCGCCGCAGGCGGCACAGTTTTCCACGGGCTTGACGAAGGACTTGAACAGGCGGCCGGAACCGCAGGCGGGGCAGCGGTTTAGTATGCCGCGCTTGATGGCACGGCCGAGCGGGCGCTCCACCGGCCGGGCGGCCGGGCTGTCGCCGAAATGCTGCGTGTTGCCGCTGGTTTCGTTCGCCTGCATGTCCTGTCCTTCCCGCCGGCACTTCGCGCCGGCCATTTCTCTTCGCGCCGGGGGCGGCGCGATACCGCTCAGCGTCTGCCGCGGGGCGGGCGCGTACCCGGCTGGTGCCGCGGGGCGCTGCCCTTGCGCCGGCCCGACTTGTGGAAGGAGCGCACCGCCGTCGGCATCTTGCGTCCCTCGCTGATCATGTCGAACCGGAGCGAACCGGCAAGCGGCACCGCTTCCGCGAGTTTGACGCGCACCTCGTCGCCGAGTCGATAGCCGAGCCCGGTTTTTTCGCCGGACAGGGCCTGATGCGCCTCGTCGTAGATGAAGTAGTCGCGTCCGAGCATAGATATAGGCACGAAACCATCGGCACCATATGCCGGCAGGGTGACAAAAAGTCCCGCCTTGGTGACGCCCGAAACACGCCCGTCGAATTCCTCGCCGATGCGCCCGGCCAGGTGATGGGCGATCAACCGGTCGACCGTGTCGCGCTCGGCCGCCATGGCGCGCCGCTCGAAGGTCGAGATCTCGGCCGCGATATCGTCGAGCACCGCTTCCTCGTCCGGCGTGATGCCGCCCTCGCCAAGGCCGAGCGAGCCCACCAGCGCCCGGTGCACGATGAGGTCCGCATAGCGGCGGATCGGTGAGGTGAAATGGGCATATTTCATCAGGTTCAGGCCGAAATGGCCGATGTTTTCGGGGCTGTAGATCGCCTGGCTCTGCGAGCGCAGCACCATCTCGCTCACCATCTGCTCGAACGGCTTGTCCTTGGCCTTCGCCAGGATGCCGTTGAAATGGTTGGAGCGCATGTTGCCGCCCTTCACCAGGGATATGTCGAGCGTCTGCAGGAACTCGCGCAGCACCTCCTGCTTGGCGAGCGAAGGCGCGTCGTGCACGCGGTAGATCAGGACCTGCTTCTTCTTTTCCAGCGTCTCGGCGGCCGCGACGTTGGCCTGGATCATCATCTCCTCGATGAGCTTGTGCGCATCGAGCCGCGGCGGCACGACGACGCGGTCGACCGTGCCGTCCTCCTTCAGGAGGATCTTGCGTTCGGGCATGTCGAGTTCGAGCGGCTGGCGGCGGTTCCGGCCGACCGTCGTGATGCGGTAGGCTTCCCAGAGCGGCTTCAGGATCGTCTCGAGGATCGGGCCGGTCTTGTCGTCGGGTGCGCCGTCGATGGCGGCCTGCGCCTGCTGGTAGGAGAGCTTTGCCGCGCTCTTCATCATGATGCGGTGGAAGGTGTGGCCCGCCTTGCGGCCCTCATGCGAGAAGACCATGCGCACGGCGAGCGCCGGGCGGTCGACGCCTTCCTTCAGCGAGCAGAGGTCGTTGGAGATGCGCTCCGGCAGCATGGGCACGACGCGATCCGGGAAATAGACCGAGTTGCCGCGTTTCAGCGCCTCGCGGTCGAGCGCCGATTTCGGCCGCACATAGTAGCTCACATCGGCGATGGCGACGGTGACGATCACGCCGCCGGGATTGTCGGGCGACGGGTCGGGCTCTGCGAAGACGGCGTCGTCATGGTCCTTGGCGTCGGCCGGGTCGATGGTGATGAGCGGCAGGCTGCGCCAGTCCTCGCGGTGCGCCATGGTGGCGGGCCCGGCGGCCTCCGCCTCGCGGATGACGGCATCGGGGAAGATGTAGGGAATGCCATGGGCGTGGATGGCGATCATCGAGATCGCCTTTTCCGAGGCGACGGAGCCGACCACGCCCTTGATCTGCGCACGCGGCAGGCCATAGCGGCCCATACGCACGACGTCGATCTCGACGAGGTCGCCGTCCTTGGCGCCTGCCGTGAAGTCCGCGTCGACCTCCATCTCCTCGCCGCGCCGGTCGATCGGCATGATGCGTCCGCCGCCGCCTGCCATGGAGCGGAACACGCCCATGCCGGAATTCTTCTTCTTGTCGAGCACCTTGATGATGCGCGCCGTATAGGCCGGGCCGCCGCGCTCCTTCGCCGGGAAGATCTTGGCCAGCACCCGGTCGCCGAGCCCGGCAACGGGCGCCTTGTCCTTGCGCGCACCGCCCGACTGGCGGATCAAGACGGCGGGCGCGACGCCGGCATCGTCGAGCCATTCCGCCGGGCGGCCGATCAGTTCGCCATCGACGTCCCGCGTGGTGATGTCGAGCACGGTGACCGGAGGAAGGGCGCCGGGCCGCACCAGTGACTTGCGGCGCTTTTCCAGAAACCCGTCTTCCTCGAAGGATTTCAGCAGCGCCTTCAGCTCGACGCGCGCCTCGCCCTTCAAGCCGAAGGCCTTGGCGATCTCGCGCTTCGAGGCCTGTTCCGGGTGGTCGGCGATGAAGCGCAGCAGCACGTCGCGCGGCGGGATGGCACCATGGATAATCGGGGTATCGTCTGCCGGCGGCAGGTCATGGCCCGCGCGGCCCGGCCGCATGGATCGTCCTGCCCGGCCGCGTGGTTCTCTCGTCATGCCGTCAGGCCTTCTTTGCCTTGGTTGCGGTCTTGGCCTTGGGCGCTGCCTTCGGCTTTGCGGCCTTGGCATCGTCCGACTTCGCCGCCTTGGTGGTCTTCGTCGCCTTGGCCTTGCCCTTGGCGGGCGTCTTGCCGGCCTTGTCGGCGATCAATACGAGGGCCTCTTCCAGCGTCACGCTGTCAGCGGCCTTGCCCTTGGGCAGTGTGGCGTTGACCTTGCCCCAGTTCACGTAGGGGCCGTACTTGCCGTCCCGCACCGTGATGGGGCCGCCGTCCGGATGGTCGCCGAGCGTCTTCAAGGCCGCAGGCGTGCCGCGCGAGCGGCCGCCGGGGCCCTTCGACTGCTTGTCGGCAATGACAGAAACGGCGCGGTTGAGGCCGATCGAGAACACGTCCTCGACACTTTCAAGGTTCGCATAGCCGCCGTCATGCAGCAGGAACGGGCCGTAGCGACCGATGCCGGCGGAAATCATCTTGCCGGTTTCCGGATGCTGGCCGATATCGCGCGGCAGCGAAAGCAGGGCGAGCGCCTTCTCGTGATCGATGCTCGCCGGCGTCCAGCCCTTGGGCAGGCTGGCGCGCTTGGCTTCCTTGCCGTCACCGCGCTGCACATACGGCCCGAAGCGGCCGTTACGCAGCGTGATCTCTTCGCCCGTATGCGGATCCTTGCCGAGGCTCTGCGGCTCGTTGGAGGCCGCGGCCTCCGCATCCGAACCGTTGTCGGCGGAAAGCTGACGGGTGAAGTTGCATTCCGGATAGTTCGAGCAGCCGACGAAGGCGCCGAACTTGCCGAGCTTCAGCGAGAGCTTGCCAGTGCCACAGACTTGGCAGATCCGCGGATCGCTGCCGTCCTCGCGCTTGGGGAAGACGAGCGGGGCGAGCTCCTCGTTGAGGGCATCGAGCACGTTGGTGACGCGCAGTTCCTTCGTGTCCTCGATCTGCGCGAAGAAGTCCTTCCAGAAATCGCGGAGAACCTGCTTCCAGTCGAGTTCGCCGGCCGAGATCTTGTCGAGCTTTTCTTCAAGGCCGGCGGTGAAGTCGTATTCGACATAGCGGGTGAAGAAGCTCTCGAGGAAGGCCGTGACGAGGCGACCCTTGGCCTCCGGGATCAGCTTGCGCTTGTCGATGATGATGTATTCGCGGTCGCGCAGCGTCGCAAGCGTTGCGGCATAGGTCGACGGACGACCGATGCCGAGCTCTTCCATCTTCTTGATGAGCGAGGCTTCCGAGTAGCGCGGCGGCGGCTCGGTGAAGTGCTGGCTGGCATTCACCTTCTGCTTGGCGACCGTCTCGTTGGCGTTGATCTCCGGCAGGCGGCCGTCGTCGTCACCGTCGTCCGACTGTTCGCCATCTTCCTTCTGGTCGGTATAGGCGGCGATGAAGCCGTCGAAGCGGATGACCGAGCCGGTGGCGCGCAGGCCTGCCTTGCGCCCGCCGTTGTCCGCCTCGATCTCGACCGTCGTGCGCTCGATCTCGGCCGAGGCCATCTGGCTGGCGATGCCGCGCTTCCAGACGAGATCGTAGAGTTTCAGCTGGTCCGGATCGAGATAGCGCTTCACCTGGTCGGGTGTGCGGTCGAAGGAGGTCGGGCGGATCGCCTCGTGGGCCTCCTGGGCGTTCTTCGCCTTGGTGGAGTAGATGCGGGCCTTTTCCGGCACATAGCGTGCGCCGAACTGCTCGCCAACGGCCTTGCGGGCGGCGTCGATCGCCTCCGGCGCCATCTGCACGCCGTCGGTACGCATGTAGGTGATGAGACCGACCGTCTCGCCGCCGATGTCGATGCCCTCATAGAGCTTCTGCGCCACCTGCATGGTGCGGGAGGCGGAGAAGCCGAGCTTGGAGGAGGCGGCCTGCTGCAGGGTGGAGGTGGTGAAGGGCGGCGAGGGATTGCGCTTGGTGGGCTTGGCCTCGACGCTTTCGACGCGGTAGGCCGCCCCGTCGAGCAGCGCCTTGAGGCGGTTCGCCTCCTCGCCGTTGCCGATCGCCTTTGGCTGGAGACGCTTTCCTTCGGCCGAAACGAGGCGCGCCTCGAATTCGTCGCCGCGCGGCGTCTTCAGGAGGGCGGAGAGGTTCCAGTATTCCTCCGAGACGAAACGCTCGATTTCGGATTCCCGGTCGCAGACGAGGCGCAGCGCCACCGACTGGACGCGGCCGGCCGAGCGGGCGCCCGGCAGCTTGCGCCAGAGAACCGGCGAGAGGTTGAAGCCGACGAGATAATCGAGGGCACGGCGGGCGAGATAGGCATCGACCAGCGCGATGTCGATGTCGCGCGGGTTGCGCATGGCGTCGAGCACGGCCGACTTGGTGATGGCGTTGAAGACGACGCGCTTGACCGGTTTGTCGCCGATGACACGCTTCTTCTTCAGGACGTCGAGTACGTGCCAGGAGATGGCTTCGCCTTCGCGATCCGGGTCGGTCGCGAGAATGAGGCCGTCGGAGGATTTCACCGCGTCTGCAATGTCCTTCATACGCTTGGCCGAGGCGCTGTCCACTTCCCAGGACATCTCGAAGTCTTCGTCCGGGCGCACGGAGCCGTCCTTGGCGGGCAGATCGCGCACGTGGCCAAAGGAGGCGAGCACCGTGTAGCCGGGGCCGAGATACTTGTTGATCGTCTTGGCCTTGGCAGGCGATTCCACAACTACAACATTCATCGTCATTTTTCTCTGAGTACGGGCGCCGCACCCTTGGAAGCGCGGCGAAACGGGCGCCTTGCGCCGAAAAGTCGTGTCTCGACATGAACAGACAAAGCGTTCCGGTCAAGAGGTAGGGGTGAAATTAGTGGGATGCAACGCGATACAACCATGGCGAGATTAATCGGAGATTGCAATTATGAATAATCGTTGTATCTTTTCCTAGGTCTAGGAATTGCAACCTGACGGTGATTCCGAAATGTAGATGCAACGGAAGCGCTATGAACCCGAAACCAGCCAAGTCCGCCCTCCCGCCCCATACCGCAGAGGAGAACCTTGCCTACACCCGGCAGATGCTGGGCGAGCTGCGCACGGTCGTGAACACCGAGGGGGCGGACATGCTGGGCTATCTGATCGAGATGGCCTATGTGGAGGCGGGGGACATTCTGGCTGGCCTGCGGCCACTTTCAGTCCGGGGTCATCGAGACCCGGCCATCGGCATGCCGTTGAAGCCGGCCGGCAAGATCAAGCTCTAGAAGAACGAGATAGACGGTTGCCGCGGTGATGCCGGTATGGCGGATGATCTCGTCGATTTCGGCCGGTACCTGGCTCAATGCATCGGTGATGCGTTCCCGTTCGCCGTCGCCCGGCGGCAGACGCAGCGCGGGCGGCGTGTCCTCTGCGGGTTCGCCGGCGCCGGGGCGGGGAGTGAAAAGGTCGGGCTCGGACAGCGGGCGCAGGCTTTCCAGCACATCCTCCGGCGTCGTGGTGATCGTCGCCCCATCCTTCAGGAGGCCGTTCGTGCCCTCGCAGCGCGGATCGAGCGGGGAGCCCGGCACGGCGAAGACCAGCCGGCCGAAATCCGCCGCATTGCGCGCGGTGATCAGCGAGCCGGAGCGCACTGCCGCCTCCACCACCACCAAGCCGAGTGACATGCCGGCGATCAGCCGGTTGCGGCGCGGAAAATCCCGCGCCCGCGGCTCCCAGCCGAAGGGCATTTCGCTGATGGCAAGGCCGTGCCCCTCGGTGAGTTCGGCAAGAAGGCCGATATTTTCCGGCGGATAGGGCTTGTCGAGACCGCCTGCCATGGCCGCGACGGTGCCGGTGTCGAGGCTGGCGCGATGGGCGGCCGTATCGATGCCGCGGGCAAGGCCCGAAACGATCGTGTAACCCGCCCTCCCGATCTCGCGTGCCAGCAGGCCGGCGAACTTGGTACCCGAGAGAGACGCGTTCCGCGCGCCGACGATGCCGACGGCCGGTGCCGCCGCGACAGCCCGGTTGCCCTTGACGGCGAGCAGCGGCCGCGCGCCGTCGATCTGGCGCAGGAGAAAGGGATAGTCGGGTTCGCCGATGCCGACAAAGGCGGCGCCGTGCCGGTCGGCAATGGCGAGTTCGCGCTCGGCCTCCGCCTGGCTGGCGACGCGGATGGCGCGCGAAGCGCCGCCACGGCGCGAGAGTTCCGGCACCATCTCCAGCGCCGTTTCCGCGCTGCCGAAGTGATTGATGAGCTCGCGAAAGGTGACCGGCCCGACATTGTCGCTGCGGATGAGGCGCAGCCAGGCGATCCTCTGTCGTTCCGTCAGCGCAATTCCTCGTGTCCTTGCGCTGTGGTCGTCCATCGCTATCCCTTGCTGCCGATTTTGCTTTCCGTGCCGTTCAGGAGACGACTGATGTTGGCACTGTGTTTCCACCAGGTGATGAGCGTCAGCAGCAGGAAGAGGACCGCCACCTTCTCGTGACCGAGGAACCACAATACAACCGGAGATACGGCAGTTGCAACCAGGGCCGAGAGTGACGAATAGCGCGTCAGATAGGCAAGGCCGATCCAGACGACGGCAAAGACCGCGAGCATGACGGGCACGAGGCCGAGCAGCAGCCCGACATAGGTCGCGACCCCCTTGCCGCCCTTGAAGCCGAGCCAGACGGGAAAGAGATGGCCGAGAAAGGCGGCAAAGCCTGCCGCAAGGCCGGCATCGAGCCCCCAGCGCGACGCGATGGCGGTGGCAGCGGTGCCTTTGAGGGCATCGAGCAGCAGGGTGGCCGCGGCAAGCTTCTTGTTGCCTGTGCGCAGGACGTTCGTCGCGCCGATATTGCCGGAGCCGATCTGGCGCACGTCGCCGAGACCGGCCATGCGGGTGAGGATCAGGCCGAAGGGAATGGAACCGAGAAGGTAGCCGAAGGCGAGGGCGGCGAGCGTCGGCAAGGCGCCGAGCTGCCAGGTGAAGATGTCGGACACGTCAGTTCCCCCGTTCCGTTATTCTGCATCCATGGTGGTGGATCCTCTGGCTTGGCCTGAGCGTCCACCCATGGGCTCGCTGGACCGACGTCCCTTTCAGTCCAGCGAATAGACCCGTTTTCCGGCAACATAGGTGCTAATCGCGCGTCCCGTAAAGCGGGCATCTTCGAAGGGCGTATTCTTCGAGCGCGAGACGAAGCGGTCCTTGGTGGCAAGCCACGGCTCGTCGGGGTCGATCAGCACGATGTCGGCGCGTGCACCGGGCGCAAGCGTGCCGGCGTCGAGGCCGAAGATCTGCGCCGGGCGCGTCGAGAGCGCATCGAGGAGCCGCATCAGCGGAACCTCGCCGCTGTGGTGCAACCGGAGCGCTGCCGCCAGCATGGTCTCGAGGCCGATCGCGCCGTCGGCGGCATCCGCGAAGGGCAGGCGCTTGGTGTCGACGTCCTGCGGATCGTGCGAGGAGACGATGATGTCGATCTCGCCGCGGGCGAGCGCATCGACCATGGCCTTGCGGTCGTCCTCCCCGCGCAGCGGCGGGGAGAGCTTGAAGAAGGTGCGGTATTCGCCGATGTCGTTCTCGTTCAGCGTCAGGTGGTTGATCGAGGCGCCACAGGTGACGTTTGCACCGCGTTCCCTGGCGGTCTTCACGGCCTCGGCCGATTCCGGCACGGAGATCTGTGCGGCATGGTACTTGCCACGCGTCAGGCCGGCGATGCGCAGGTCCCGTTCGAGCGGGATCAGTTCGGCCTCGCGCGGGCTACCGGAAAGGCCGAGCCAGCTGGCGAGCAGCCCCTCGTTCATCACGCCGCCGGCACCGAGATGTTTGTCGCGGGTTTCGAGCGCGATGACGCTGCCGAATTCGCGGGCATAGGTCATCGCCCGGCGCAGCACCTGCGCATTGTGCAGCGGGTTGCGGCCATTGGTGAAGGCGACGGCGCCGGCATCCTTCAGGAGGCCGAACTCGGTCATCTCTTCGCCTGCAAGGCCCTTGGTGAGGGCTGCGGCCGGATGGATATTGACGATCGCCTTGTCGCGGGCGTTCTTCAGCACGAATTCGACAAGCGCGATGTCGTCGATGACGGGATCGGTGTCCGGCATGGTGATGAAGGTGGTGACGCCACCGGCCGCCGCGGCGCGCGAGGCCGATTCGATCGTCTCGCGGTGCTCGGCGCCGGGCTCACCGACGAAGACGCGGGCATCGACAAGGCCGGGAGCGGCGATGAGGCCGCGGCCATCGACGATTTCGGCGCCCTCGGGCGCGCCCTGGTTCTGCGCGCCGCTGCCGATGGCGGCGATCTTGCCGTTCTCGATGACGATGGAGCCCATTTCATCGAGGTTGCGGGAGGGGTCGAGGATGCGGAGGTTCTTCAGGACGGTGGTGCGGGTCATGCGCGAACACCCTGGTTCTGCGAAACAAGAAGCGTTTCCATCACGGCCATGCGGACGGCAACGCCCATCTCGACCTGCTGCTCGATGACGCTCTGCGGCCCGTCGGCGATCTCGGAGGCGATCTCCACGCCGCGGTTCATCGGTCCGGGATGCATGACGAGCGCATCCTCCTTCGCTGCCTTCAGCTTTTCCGCATCGAGCCCGTAATAGTGGAAATATTCGCGCACCGACGGCACGAAGGCGCCGGACATGCGTTCGCGCTGCAGGCGCAGCATCATCACGACATCGGCATCCTTCAGGCCTTCGGCCATCGAATGGTAGACCTCAGCGCCCATGTCGGCGATGCCCGACGGCAGCAGCGTTGCGGGCGCCACGACGCGCACGCGGGCACCCATGGCGTTGAGCAGCAGGATGTTCGAGCGGGCGACGCGCGAATGCAGTACGTCTCCGCAGATGGCGACGATGATGCGCGAGAGCTTGCCCTTGGCGCGGCGGATGGTCAGCGCGTCGAGCAGGGCCTGCGTCGGATGCTCGTGCTGACCGTCGCCGGCATTGACCACCGAACAGGAGACTTTTTGTGCGAGAAGCGCGGCGGCGCCGGCGGAGGAATGGCGCACGACCAGCACGTCCGGGTGCATGGCGTTCAGCGTCATCGCCGTGTCGATCAGCGTTTCGCCCTTCTTCACCGAGGAATTGCCGACTGACATGTTCATCACGTCGGCGCCAAGGCGTTTGCCGGCAAGCTCGAAGGAGGATTGCGTGCGGGTGGAGGCTTCGAAGAACAGGTTGATCTGTGTCAGGCCCCGGAGGGTCGACGTTTTCTTCTCCCTTTGCCGGGAGATTTTCACCGCCTCGTCGGCGCGGTCGAGCAGGTGTGTGATCTCCTGCTCGGTCAAACCCTTGATGCCGAGAAGGTGGCGATGCGGAAAGAAGTCCATGAAACTCCGCCTCAACTGTCGTGGATACGCGGGGTCTATAGAGTGTCGGTTCCCCCGCGGCAAGGCGAAGCGGCGGCAAGGCCGCGCATTCCCACGCTTTTGTGAAGCCGAGCGCGCCGGCAACCGCACGGCCCCGTTTCGCCCCGCCGCGACTTGGGCTAGAACCCGCTCATGACTCGCGACAAGACGACCGAACAGAAACTCGCCGATCTCAACCAGCCGCCGCTCTGGTCGGGCATCAATGCCTATCGCTCCGACCCGCTGCTGGTCGATGCAACCGACGCCATGCCCAAGGGGCTGCGCGACGAGTTCGACGCGATCGGCCGCTACGTGACCTCGCCGGAAGCGCAGGAGCTCGCCCGCATGGCGAACGAGGGCGTGCCGCAGCTGCGCACCCACGGCCCGCGTGGCGAGCGCCTCGACGTCGTCGATTATCATCCCGCCTGGCACGCGTTGATGCGCCGCTCCATGGCGAGCGGCCTGCATTCCTCGCTCTGGGAGAATGTGCCGGAGGAGAAGGGCAGGGCGCACAAGGCGCGTGCCGTGCGCTTCTACCTGACCGCTCAGCTCGAATGCGGCCATCTCTGCCCGCTGACCATGACGAGCGCCTCGGTCGCGGCCCTGTCCGTCTCGCCGCAGGTGCAGCGCGAATGGGGCCGGAAGATCCTGTCGCGCAAATATGACAGCACGAACAAGCCCGCCATGCAGAAGAGTGCCGTCACTATCGGCATGGGCATGACGGAAAAGCAGGGCGGCACGGATGTGCGCGCCAACACCTCCACCGCCGAGCGCGTCGGCGAGGGCATCTACCGGCTCTCCGGCCACAAATGGTTCATGTCGGCACCGATGAGCGACGGGTTCGTCATGCTCGCCCAGACCCGCGAGGGAGTCGGCTGCTTCCTCGTGCCGCGCCTGCTGGAGGACGGCTCCAGCAACGGCCTGCGCTTCCAGCGCCTGAAGGACAAGATCGGCAACCGCTCCAACGCTTCCTCGGAAGTCGAGTTCTCCGAAACGTTCGGCTTCCTGCTTGGCACGCCCGATGCCGGCATCCGCACCATCCTCGACATGGTGACCCTGACGCGGCTTGACTGTGCGCTGGCCTCGTCCGGCATCATGCGCGCCTCGCTCGCCGAAGCGGTGCACCATACGCGCGGCCGCAGCGTCTTCGGCAAACCGCTGGTCGCCCAGCCGATTATGACGCGCGTGCTCGCCGACATGGCGCTCGACGTTGCGGGCGCGACCGCGCTCTCCCTGCGCCTGGCGGAGGCCTTCGACAAGGCGCGCGACAGCGCCGAGGACGCTGCTTACGCCCGTATCATGACGCCCGTGACGAAATACTGGTGCTGCAAGATCGCGCCCGCCCTGATCTACGAAGCGATGGAGTGCATCGGCGGCAGCGGCTATGTCGAGGAGCGGCCGATCGCGCGGCATTACCGCGAGGCGCCGGTCAATGCGATCTGGGAAGGCTCGGGCAACGTCATGGCGCTCGATCTGATGCGCGTCACCAGCCGGGGCAGGGACCTGTTCGAGATGCTGTTTGCCGGGCTTGCCCGCGATCTCGGTCCGGCTGGCAAGAAGACGGTCGACGTGCTGCGTGCGGCGCTCTCGCTCTGCGAGCGCGACGAGGGAGCGGCCCGCATGCTCGTGGAGCAGCTGGCGCTCGCCGCTGCCGCGGCCGAACTCTACCGCGCCGGTGCCGGGCGCATCGCCGATGCCTTCCTCGAAACGCGCCTCGCCTCGGGCTGGCGCTCGACCTACGGCATGCTCGATTCGCGCTTCGATTCGGCCTACATCGTCGACCTGCTCTATCCGCCGGCAAGATAGGAGGTTGCCGCCAATACGACCGGGATCGTGAAGAACGAGGCGATCGTTTGCAGCGTGGCGACGGCGGCATAGAGCGGCGCGTCGCCGCCCATCTGCTTGGCCAGCACGTAACCGTTCATCGCTGTCGGCACGCTCGCCCCCATGGCGATCGTCAGGAGCGGCTCGCCGCGCATGCCGAGCGCATAGGCCGCCGCCGTCATGACCAGCGGCATGAACAGGAGCTTCAGGGCGACCGGCAGCAGCGCCAGCGGCCGGGGTTTCAGCGCATCGGCCAGCTTCAGCCCGGCGCCGACCATGATGAGGCCAAGGCTGAGCGAGGTGTCCGCGACGAGTTCCGTCGCCTGCATCAGCGGCGCGTAGATCGGGATTTCCAGAAGGTTGACGGCGACACCGAGCACCGAGCCGATGATCATCGGGTTGGTGACGATTTTCTGGGCGAAGGTCTTCAGGCTGCGCGTGCCGCCGCCGAACCAGACGAGAACGGCGATATTGTAGAAATTCAGGGGAATGATGATCAGCGTCGCCACGAGGGCGACGAGGGCAAGGCTGCCCGGGCCGTAAAGTTTTTCACCGATGGCGAGTGCGATGAAGGCGTTCCAGCGTGTCGAGGTCTGGAAAACCGAAGTAAACGACGCGCCTGAAACCTGCGCGGCGCGAAAAAGCGGCCAGGAGAGCGCCAGAATCGCTGCGATGAGCGTCACCGAGCCGATGGAGCCGAGCGCCACGCTGCCGGCTGCGATGCCCGAGAATTCCGCCTTGGCGAGCGTCGTGAAGAGCAGGCAGGGAAACAGCACGAAGAAGCCGAGCTGCTCGAGCCCGTTCCACATGTCGCGGTCGATCAGCCGCCAGCGCTTGAGGAAGACCCCGAGCACAACGAGCAGGAAGACGGGGAGAATGCTTTCGAAGATGGCGAGCATGGGAACCGGGCGGGCGAGGAATGGTGGCTGCTCATTCCACGCCTTGCGCAGGCTTGCAAGCCTGCGCTGCCGTGCGGCCCGTGTGGAAATTAACCTTAATGGAGGGTTTACGTTGCGTGCACAGAGTTAACGGGCGAAGGTTCCGTTTACCTGGTGTTAACCATGCGAGCGAGTGCAGCCTATGGCCAGAACGGCCCGGATTTCGGTCATGACGACCCTGTTTTGTTTTGCGGCGGTGGATATCGTCGTCCCGCTCCTCGTCATCGCCACGGGCGTGGCGGTCAGCGAGATCGTCTTTGCAACCGGCGATCTTCTCGCGCCGAAGAGGAGGGTGGCATGAAGTGGTTCCTGATCCTCTGGGCCGGCCCGATCGCGCTGCTCGGCAGCTGGTACGGGCTTTCCTACTACGACATGAGCTTCGGCATCTTCATGCTGACGCGCGATGCGCATGACCTGGTGTTCCAGATCTACGGCCATATCCTCGGCATTCCGCCGGAAGACCTGCCGCCACTGGTGCTGCGCGCCATCGTCGTGGACAGCTTCCTGGTGCTGGGCCTCATCGCCTTCCGGCGCCGCAAGAAGATTTTTGCCTGGTGGCAGGCGCGCCGTCAGTCGGCGTCCGCCGCCCTTGCCAGGGACGAAAGCCTGTCGAGCGCCCCCTGAAGAATGAAGGAGGCGGCCGCCGAATCGATGCGTTCGGCGCGCTTCTTGCGCGACACGTCCATCTCGATCAGCGTGCGCTCCGCCGCCACCGTCGACAGCCGTTCGTCCCAGAAGACGAAGGGGATGTCCGTCTTGTCGGCCATGGAGCGCACGAAGGCGCGCGTCGCCTGGACGCGCGGCCCGGCACTGCCGTCCATGTTCATGGGCAGGCCGATGACGAAGGCGACGACCTTCTCCTTCGCCGCGAAGGCGAGCAGCAACTCGGCATCCTGGGTGAACTTCACGCGCTTCAGCACCGGTCGCGGCGTCGCCAGCCGACGGCCGAGATCGGACACCGAAAGTCCGATGGTCTTGGTGCCGAGGTCGAGGCCGGCGATCGGCTGGCCGGGGGCGAGGGTTTCGGCCAGGTCTTCCAGTGTCAGCGTCGCCATGGGGTAGCCTCTCAGCGCTTGCGCACGAATTCCGTGCGCAGGACCAGACCCTTGATCGTCTCGTGCCGGCAGTCGATCTCGTCCGGATTGTCGGTGAGGCGGATGGACCGGATCACCGTACCCTGCTTCAGGGTCTGGCCGGCACCCTTCACCTTCAGGTCCTTGATGAGCACGACCGAATCGCCATCCGCAAGCGCGGTGCCGCTGGCGTCCCGCACCTGGCTCCGGGCGGCCTTTTCCGCGGCGATTTCGGATGCCGGCCGCCATTCGCCGGTTGCTTCGTCATAGATATAGTCGTCGTCGCTCATGACGGCTCCTTGCATGTTGCTCCATCTCGAAAGCCACGCTTATAACGATCCGGCGATGGATGGAAACGGCCTTCGTCGGTTCTATATTGCGCCAAGGACCCCAACGGGAGAACAAGCATGAAAATCACCTGGCTCGGCCACTCCGCCTTCCGGATCGAAACGGCGAAAGCCAGAATCCTGATCGACCCGTTCTTCACCGGCAATCCCGCGTTCGACGAGGCCACCCGCAAGGACGCTGTGGCGGGCCTCACCCATGTCCTGCTGACCCACGGCCACGGCGACCATGTCGGCGATACGATCCAGATCGCGAAGGAGACCGGCGCGACCGTGCTCGCCAACGCGGACCTTGCCGCCTGGCTCGGCGCCAAGGGCGTGGAGAAGGTCGATATGGGCAACACCGGCGGCACCGTGCATTTCGACGGTTTCTCCACCACCTTCGTCAATGCGCTGCATTCCTCCGCGCAGATCACCGAGGACGGTGTCTCCCATTCGCTCGGCAACGCCAATGGCCTTGTGCTGCATTTCGAAGACGAGCCGGCGCTCTATCACATGGGCGATACCGACATCTTCTCCGACATGGCGCTGATCCACGAATTGCACCAGCCGGAAATCGGCCTTGTGCCGATCGGCGACCGCTTCACCATGGGCGGCGCCGTCGCCGCGCTCGCTTGCCAGCGCTTCTTCAATTTCGATACGGTCATCCCCTGCCACTACGGTTCCTTCGGCATCATCGCGCCGACGGCCGACCTCTTCGTGCAGGCGATGGACGGTGCTTCGGCCAAGATCGAGGTGCCGGGCGCCGGCGGTGTCGTCTCGCGCTGAGCGGCCGGAAAACGGGCGAGGGGGCGTGGAAGGGACCATTCCCCCGTTGCGCCCCTTGGGCTTGGTCAGTATAGCGGGTAGAAATTTCTGAGCGGAGACCACCCATGTCCGTAGATCTAGCCACCGTGAAGCGCGTCGCGCGTCTTGCCCGCATCGCCGTCAGCGAGGAAGAGGCAAACCGCATGACCGGCGAGCTGAACGGCATCCTCGGCTTTGTCGAGCAATTGTCCGAAGTCAATGTCGACGGCGTCGAGCCGATGACCTCCGTCACGCCGATGGAGATGAAGAAGCGCGAGGATGTCGTCAATGACGGCAACAAGGCGGATGCCATCGTTGCCAATGCGCCGGCCACCGACCGTAATTTCTTCCAGGTTCCGAAGGTGATGGAGTAATCCTTGGCCGTCACCCTCGCCATCGAGAGCCCGCTTAGCGATGAGGTTCGCGCGCTGGTCGCCGAACTGAACATCGTGCTGCTCGCGCTCTCGCCGCCGGAGGCCTGCTACCACCTGACCGTCGAGCAGATGGCCGAGCCGGCCGTGACGGTCTGGATCGCCCGTGACGAGGGAACCGTCGTCGGCTGCGGTGCGCTGAAGCGCCATTCCGCGGCGGTGGGCGAGGTGAAGCGCATGTTCACCCGGCCGGACTGGCAGGGGCAGGGCATCGGCCGGCGCATCCTTGGCGAGATCCAGGCTGCCGCCGAACGGGAGAAGCTGGAAACGCTCGTGCTCGAAACAGGCGACCAGCACCCGGCTGCCTGGGCGATCTACGAGAAGGCCGGGTTCACCCGCTGCGGCCCCGTGCTCGACTATCCGGATTCACCCTATTCCATATTCTATCAAAAGCAGCTTCCTGCTGCCTGACCCGAAGTGACCGCACCCATGACCGATCTGACCCGCCTGACCATTGCCGAAGCCCGCGAAAAGCTCGGCGCCAAGGAGATCACCGCCGTCGAGCTGACGGACGCCTATCTCGGCGCGATCGAGGCGGCGAACCCTGTCATCAACGCCTATGTCGCCGTGACGCCGGAAAAGGCGCGCGATATGGCGAAGGCCTCCGATGGCCGCATCGCCGCCGGCAAGGCAGGTGCGCTTGAGGGCATCCCGCTCGGCATCAAGGACCTGTTTGCGACCGAGGGCGTGCATACCCAGGCCTGCAGCCACATCCTCGACGGCTTCAGGCCGGAATACGAATCGACGGTCACCGGGAACCTGTGGGCCGATGGCGCCGTCATGCTCGGCAAGCTGAACATGGACGAGTTCGCGATGGGCTCCTCCAACGAGAGTTCCTATTACGGCGTGGTCAAGAACCCGTGGCGCGCGAACGGATCCAACGCCGATCTCGTCCCGGGCGGTTCGTCCGGTGGTTCGGCCGCGGCCGTTGCCGCGTTCCTGTGCGCCGGTGCGACGGCGACGGACACCGGCGGCTCGATCCGTCAGCCCGCCGCCTTCACCGGCACCGTCGGCATCAAGCCGACCTATGGCCGCTGCTCGCGCTGGGGCATCGTCGCCTTCGCCTCCTCGCTCGACCAGGCCGGCCCGATCGCCCGCGACGTGCGCGATGCGGCGATCCTCTTGAAGTCCATGGCAAGCGTCGACGCCAAGGATACCACCTCCGTCGATCTGCCGGTGCCGGACTACGAAGCCGCGCTCGGCCAGTCGCTGAAGGGCATGCGTATCGGCATCCCGCGCGAATACCGTGTCGAGGGCATGCCGGAGGAGATCGAGGCGCTCTGGCAGCAGGGCATCGCCTGGCTGAAGGAGGCCGGTGCCGAGATCGTCGACATTTCCCTGCCGCACACCAAGTACGCGCTGCCGGCCTATTACATCGTTGCGCCCGCCGAAGCCTCGTCGAACCTCGCCCGCTATGACGGCGTGCGCTACGGCCTGCGCGTCGACGGCAAGGACATCGTCGACATGTACGAGAAGACGCGCGCTGCCGGTTTCGGCCAGGAGGTCAAGCGCCGCATCATGATCGGCACCTACGTGCTGTCGGCCGGGTACTACGACGCCTACTACCTCCAGGCGCAGAAGGTTCGCACGCTGATCAAGCGCGACTTTGAGCTCGCCTTCAACGCCGGTGTTGACGCGATCCTGACCCCGGCGACGCCGTCCTCCGCCTTTGGCATCGCCGACGAGGATCTCGCATCCGACCCGGTCAAGATGTACCTGCAGGACATTTTTACCGTCACGGTGAACATGGCCGGCCTGCCGGGCCTTTCCGTGCCCGCCGGTCTCGACCACAAGGGCCTGCCCCTCAGCCTCCAGCTCATTGGCAAGCCCTTCGAGGAGGAGGTCCTCTTCAAGACGGCGCATGTCATCGAAAAGGCCGCCGGCCGCTTCACGCCGGCCAGGTGGTGGTAAGGGGCCTTCAGCCCCTTCTGCCTGCACTGCGGGCGTACGGTTTCAATCGCCAGATCGTGTCGTAACGGCAACACCTGCCGTTACGACAGGCGTGTCCGCGTCTTTTTTGCTTGATCCCTTCCGAAGTCGAGAATAAACGCGCCGTCCCGGTCGTTCAGCCGGTGCGGATGTCAACGGATGGAGTTTTCCGCTCCTCCCGCGCGAGGCGGCCCTGCCGTCGCCGTGTACGGATGCCGCACCGAGAAGACTGGTATTGCGGACCTAGCTCAGCGGTAGAGCACCGGATGTTCCTCCGGAGGTCGCGGGTTCGATTCCCGTTGTCTGCTCCATTGGATAGCTCAGTGGTAGAGCATCAGATTGTTACTCTGACTGTGGAAGGTTCGAATCCTTCTCCAAAGCGCTGACTCAAAATCAGCGACAGCCTTCCAAGCTGTCTTACCTCCGGTCCGGGGACCGGACTGCGGACGGTAGACCGCAAGTGGGCCGAAAGGCGCGTTTGTGGAAAACCCGACGCCGGACATTCGCGGTCCGGTTCGCGGTGACGGTCAAGCCGCCTTCCGGCCGGCAAGGGTGCCGCGGCATCCAAGCCCGCTTGAAGGCCGCGCGGCCCTCTCCCGAAAACCCGCCGCCGATGGCCGTCAGCCGGTTCCCGGATCATGCCTGTTGAAACATACCCCGCCCGCAGGTTCCCCGGGCGAAAAGGGGCTCACCGGGAACTGGCAAGGGAAACGGAACCGGAACCGTGTTTGTGGTCCGCACCATCCCGCCGCCGATGCCAACAGAAACCAACGACGAAAGGACGATCGGTTCATGACGTAGCGTATGACCGAAGGAGCAGAACGATGACGATATTTCTCGATACGATCCTGGGGCGCACACGCGTCCTCGTGAAGGCAAACGAACGGGTGCTCGCCCTCTACAGGGGAGAAGTCCTCGGCATATTCGGCGCGGGTGAACACAGCCTGCCGAACCGCCGTGGCATGCTGGAGCTGGAACGTCACGACGTGAACCGGCCGACCTTCGTCTCGGCCTACGAGAAGCCGTTGTTCGATGGGCTCCCGGCGGTCGCGCAGCGCGAGCTGACGGTCTTTCGCACGAATGCCCGCGAGGTGGCTGTCGTCGAACGTGACGGTGAGCTTCACGCCGTTCTTGCACCGAACCAGAAGCTTGTGGTCTGGAACGCGGCAGGTCCGTGGACGGAGACGCGTGTCGACCTGGCCGGCGGGCTCGATGTCGATCCGGAGCTGATGCGCCGGTTGACGCGGGCGCGTCGCCTGGAACTCGTCACGGCCTTCCTGGTCAATGACGGGCAGGTCGGCCTGCTTGTCATCGACGGAACGCACCAGCGCATGCTGGAGCCGGGTGTCCACGCCTTCTGGAATGTCGGCCGGACGATCCAGGTGCGCGTGGTCGATCTCAAGCGCCAGTCGCTCGACGTCACCGGTCAGGAGCTGCTCACCCGCGACAAGGTCACGATCCGGGTGAACATCGCTGCCGAATACCGCGTCGTCGAACCGCTGAAGGCCGTCTCGGAGGTCAAGGATTTTGCGGATGCCCTCTACCGGGCGCTGCAGTTCGCCTTCCGCCAGACGCTCGGCACGCTGACGCTCGACCAGATCCTTGAGCGCAAGGGGACGGTCCATGCGGAGGCGGCCGAGAAGGTTCGCACCGACATGGCGGCGATCGGGGTCGAGGTCTCGGCCATCGAGCTCAAGGACGTGATCCTGCCGGGCGAGATGCGCGACATCCTCAACCAGGTTGTCGCCGCTGAAAAGCAGGCCGAGGCCAATGTCATTCGCCGCCGCGAGGAGACGAACGCCACCCGTTCGCTCCTCAACACGGCGAAGGTGATGGCGGAGAACCCGGTCATGCTGCGGCTGAAGGAGCTGGAAGCGCTGGAGGCCATCGCCGGCAAGGTCGAGCGCCTGACGATCCACAACGGAACGGCGGGCCTGATGAACGACCTCGTCCAGCTTCGCGACAAGTAGGGGATCGCCCGGCCGGAAGGCCGGGCGGTTCCGTTTCGGCGGGTATTCGCTTCCCTCTCTCCATCATCTCCGTGGATAGTCCTTCGTCTCCCTCGCCAAGCCTTTCCGGCAATGCTTTCATGGTGTCGGAAAGGGCCGCCCGCATGATCACCGTTCGCAATGCCCGTGAGGACGATGTTCCCGCTCTCGTCGACATCGGCGTTCGGGCCTGGGAACAGGCCGTCGTCGGCGTCGCCGACCTGCAGGTGCGGCGCGACTATGCCCGCAACGCCTTCCAGCAGTTCCTTGCCCGCCACTGGTTGCGGGTGAGCGTCGCTGAAACCGAGGGCCGGACGGCCGGATGGGCGGCGCGCGAGGCGCTGGACGACGAGATCAGCGACCTCTGGATCGACCCGCCCCAGCAGAAGAAGGGGCTCGGCTCCGCCTTGCTCTCCGCCATGGAGGCGGAGATCGTCGCAGCGGGTTTCGAGGCGGCGCGGTTGCAGACGCATGCCCGCAACACGGCCGCCGTCGGCTTCTTCCAGAAGCACGGCTATAGCGTGAACTGGCTGTCTATCGACTATTCCGAACGCCTCGACCGCGATGTCGAGTCGGTCGGCCTGCGCCGGCAGCTCGTTGCGGACGAGCCGCCCGGCTACGGGCCGGGCGGGTTCTGAGGGGAGGCGGGCTTTCGCCACGCCTCCCGCCGGTTTACTGGTTGTCCAGCTGGGCCCGCACCAGCTCCAGGCCGCGGTGCGTGATGCGGTAGGGCCTGCCGCCGGAGGAGGCGATGCACCGCCGGCGTTTCAGTTTCCGGAAGAGGTCGATGTCGAGGCCGCTCGCTCGCCAGCCGTCCCGCGTGATGCAGGCGACCGTCATGATCTTCCGGTTGTCGTCTTTTTCGATGTCGATCCTGCCGCCCTGGGCGAGCAGATGGAGAATGCGCTGTTCGGCGCGCGAAATGTCCATTGTCTTGAGAATCCGTCCGGCGTTCGAATGAACGCGAAAAAACGTTCCGCCACCTACGAGGTGGCAGGGCTCATCGTTTTTCCAGACCCTGCGCGCAAGCTGTCGCGGGCAGGGTCTTCAGCAGGTCTCAGACGAGTTAGACATCAAAACTCCATTTGCGGATGCCCCGGAATAGCCGGGGCATCCGCAAAGGTCAATGCATCGGCCAGATCAGGGAATGGTGCAGGAAGACGGCGGTCTTCACGCCGTTGGCCGAGGCGAGCGAGATGTTGGCTGCCCCGAGCGCGATGTCGCCGGCTGCATAGAGGCCGGGCAGGGACGTCTGGCCCGTGTCGTCTGTGTGGAGGATGCTGCCGATCGGCGTTTCCTTCAGCGTCAGGCCGCGCCCGGCCGGGATGGTGCTGCGCACCCGCGCCTCCGGCATCACGAAGAGCGCCTTCACGAGGGTCGGGATGCCCGGACCGGTCTCGACGGACAAGAGGCCATCCGGCCCGTCGGCGATGGCGGTGACGCGGCCCGGCCGGAGCTTCACATTGCGCTCGGCGAGCACGGCAAGGGCCGCGTCGTCCGGCTCCGGCGCCATGTTGGTAAAGAGCGTGACATTGCCCCAGTCGGCGACCACCGCCGCAAAGCGCGCCGCCTCGGCCGTGCGCGCCAGCACGCCGACCGGTCCACCGCCCACCTCGTAGCCATGGCAATAGGGGCAATGCAGCACCGTCTTGCCCCAGCGCTCGGCAAGGCCCGGGATATCGGGCAACTGGTCCTCGAAGCCGGTGGCAAGCAGCACGCGGCGCGCCACAATCCGCCCGCCGTCGCCGGTGACGACGGAGAAGGCGTCCTTCTCCCCGTCCAGCCGTTCGGCCGGCACGTCACGGAAGGTGACCGTCGCGTAGGCGGCCAGCTGTCGGCGGGCATCGGCAAGGATGTCGCGGCCCGGCCGGCCGTCCTGGGCGAGGAAGCCGTGCGAATGGGCGGCGAAGCGGTTGCGCGGCTCGCCGGTGTCGAGAATGGTGATGCGGCGCCGGGCGCGGGCAAGCTGCAGGGCGGCGGAAAGGCCGGCAAAGCCCCCGCCGATGATGATGGCATCTTCGGTCATGGTTCATCCTTTCTGTGGAGCGCGCGGCATCGTTCGCCCGATGGGTATCGGTCGTTCGATGCGGAGTATCGGGAAGGCGTTCCCGTTTAGCCGGTATCGGTCCGACGGCGTTTCGCCGCCACCCGGTAATCGGCGGCGAGGTCGGCAAGCGTCGTGCCGGCGAAGCGCGCCATCAGGATCGCCTCGGCGTCCTTCAGCGCGTCGCCGATCACCCGGTTGACGGATTGCTCGATCACGCAGCCCGGCATTTCCGTCGCCGGGCCGATCTGGAAGACGATCGGCTCGCCGAGCGCGTTGTAGATGTCGAGCAGCGAGATGTCCGCAAGCGGCCGGGCAAATTGCCAGCCGCCGCCATGGCCGCGGCCGGATTGCACGATACCGGTGTCGCGAAGGCCTGCCATGGTGCGCCGGACGACGACGGCATTGGTGTCGAGGCAGAGTGCAAGGTCGTCCGAGGTCATCGGCGCCTCGCGTTCGGCCATGTGCATGAGTGCGTGGAGCACGGCGGAAAGACGGCTGTTTCTTTTCATGTAACAATAATGGTTACGAATCTTGTCGTCTGTCAACATGCCGGCGAAGCAGGTGTCAGCCGGCGCGCAGTGTGCGGACGAGGGCAGGGCCGAAAATCAGCGTCGCCGGCACGAGCGCCGCGTGCAGAATCAGGATTGCCATCAGCTGCGTGCGAAAGGGCTCCTTGCGCGTCTTGTGCCGCAGCAGCCGTTGCGCGGCGACGGCGCCGAGGCTGCCGCCGAAGAGGGCGAACTGCAGCAGCCGCGCTTCGGAAACGCGCCAATGGCCGTCACGCGCAGCTTCCTTGTCCCACCAGTAGAGGCAGAACGTTACGACGTTGAGGAGAAGGAAGATGATGAGAAGCGTTGTCGTCGTACCCATGGCATCAGTTTAGTCGATCATCCTTGCGGCTTGGCTAACGAGGGTCGGCCTCATGCGCTGAAAACCTTGCACCGCCTGCCCATATGTTCTACCGAGACAGCACCGAAGACACCACAGCAAGAGCCGAAAATGACCCTCGTCGACGTCCGTACCCCCGATCCGAAACGCTTCATCCCCGGCGCCACCGGCGATTGGGAAGTCATCATCGGCATGGAGGTGCACGCGCAGGTCCTTTCGAATTCGAAACTGTTCTCCGGCGCCTCCACCGAATTCGGCAAGGCGCCGAATGCCAACGTCTCGCTCGTCGATGCGGCCATGCCCGGCATGCTGCCTGTGATCAACGAGGAATGCGTCCGGCAGGCCGTGCGCACCGGCCTCGGCCTCAAGGCGCAGATCAACCACCGCTCGATCTTCGACCGCAAGAACTACTTCTATCCGGACCTGCCGCAGGGCTACCAGATCTCGCAGTTCAAGGACCCGATCGTCGGCGAGGGCAAGATCGTCATCTCGCTCGGCCCCGACCGCCAGGGCAATTTTGAAGACATCGAGATCGGCATCGAGCGCCTGCACCTGGAGCAGGACGCCGGCAAGTCGATGCACGACCAGCATCCGACCATGTCCTATGTCGACCTCAACCGTTCGGGCGTCGCGCTGATGGAGATCGTCTCCAAGCCGGACATGCGCTCGTCTGATGAGGCCAAGGCCTATATGACGAAGCTGCGCTCCATCGTGCGCTATCTTGGCACCTGCGACGGCAACATGGACGAGGGCTCCATGCGCGCCGACGTCAACGTCTCCGTGCGCCGCCCTGGCGAAGGTTTCGGCACGCGCTGCGAGATCAAGAACGTCAACTCCATCCGCTTCATCGGCCAGGCGATCGAATACGAAGCCCGCCGCCAGATCGGCATTCTGGAGGATGGCGGTTCGATCGACCAGGAAACCCGCCTCTTCGATCCGGGCAAGGGCGAGACGCGCTCCATGCGCTCGAAGGAAGACGCGCACGACTACCGCTACTTCCCCGACCCGGACCTGCTGCCGCTGGAGTTCGACAACGAATTCGTCGGCAAGCTGCTCGCCGACCTGCCGGAACTGCCTGATGACAAGAAGATCCGCTTCGTCAAGGATCTCGGCCTTTCGGTCTACGACGCCTCGGTGCTCGTCTCGGAGAAGGCGATTGCCGACTATTACGAGGCCGTGGCTGCCGGCCGCGACGGCAAGACGGCCGCCAACTGGGTCATCAACGACTTGCTCGGTGCCTTGAACAAGGACGGCAAAGCCATTGAAGAGACTCCGGTTTCGCCCGCCCAGCTCGGCGGCATCATCGATCTCATCAAGGACGGCACCATCTCCGGCAAGATCGCCAAGGACCTCTTTGAAATCGTCTGGACCGAAGGCGGCAACCCGGCCGACATCGTCGAATCCCGCGGCATGAAGCAGGTGACGGACACCGGTGCCATCGAGAAGGCCGTCGATGAAATCATCGCCGCCAATCCCGATCAGGTCGCCAAGGTTCTCGCCAAGCCGACGCTTGCCGGCTGGTTCGTCGGCCAGGTGATGAAGGCGACGGGCGGCAAGGCCAACCCGCAGGCCGTGCAGGCCCTCGTCAAGGCCAAGCTGGGAATCGAGGACTAGGAAGCAATTCC
Organism: Shinella sp. JR1-6; assembly: GCF_004284735.1. Classification (NCBI taxonomy): domain Bacteria; kingdom Pseudomonadati; phylum Pseudomonadota; class Alphaproteobacteria; order Hyphomicrobiales; family Rhizobiaceae; genus Shinella; species Shinella sp. JR1-6. The sequence goes on from NZ_SHMI01000003.1 coordinate 497,015, forward strand.
AGGAAAAATGTGAAGCGGTTTTCCGTCTGGAACTGCTTCAAAACAAAGGAACTTCCCATGTTCTTCGTCCGCACGGCCTCCGAACGCGACCTGGCCAAGGTCAGCGCGCTTCTGGCCGAGACGTGGCACGCCACCTATGACGCGCTCTACGGCGCGGACAAGGTGCGCGAGATTACCGCGCGCTGGCATTCCGTGCCGGCGCTGAAGGCCCGGTTGGAGCGCAAGGACAGCGAGTTCGTCGTCGCCGACAACGGCAAGGAGCTTGCCGGCATGGGCTATGTCGCCATGGCGAGGGATCGGCCGAAGGTGGCGTTCCTGCACCAGCTCTACGTGCTGCCGCGCTATCAGCGCCAGGGCATCGGCCGCGACATGTTCGCGGAACTCGAAACCTGCTTCCCGGATGCCACGACGATGCTGCTGGAGGTCGACCCGCGCAACGATGCGGCGGTCGCCTTCTACTACGCGCACGGCTTTGCCAAGGTCGGCGAGGCGCAGCACACCGCCGACAACATCTCCGGTGTGCCGCTGGATGTCTATGAGAAGCCGCTCGGCGGCTGATCCGCGGCGAAAAGCCGTGGGCGAAGGGGCGGGAATCGCTGGACATTCCAGCGCTGCCGCGCCATAAGCGGAAGAAAGATCGCCCGCTTTCTGCGGGCGGCCCAACAGTCTCGGGCCGCGCTTCCGGCACGGCCCTGCCAAGGACGCCAGCCCATGAACCTTCTCAAGCAGATTTTTACCTGGTGGAACGGTCAGACGATCGGCACCCGTTTTCACACCTGGCGCTTCGGCACCCGGGTCGGCCAGGACGAACTCGGCAATGTCTACTACCAGGGCGGCGCGAAGGATTCCGAAGGGCGCACGCGCCGCTGGGTGATCTACAACGGGTATGCCGAAGCCTCCGCCATCCCGCCGGGCTGGCACGGCTGGATGCACCATCGCACCGATGTTTCCCCGGCCGATGAAAAGTATCAGGCCCGCGACTGGGAAAAGCCACACCGCCAGAACCCGACCGGCACCGCCCAGGCCTATCGTCCGCCGGGCTCGCTTGCCGCCGCCGGCGAACGTCCGCGCGTGACGGGCGACTACGACGCCTGGACGCCGGGCAACTGATACCGATTTGGCCACATTTCGCCGCTAGCTCCAAGCGACCGGCGAACGCCGGAGCGGTTCGCAGGAGACGGCATTCATGACATCAGGGTTTTTCTCGGCAAACGCCGGACGGCGGCTTCTTGTCGCCGCGCTTGCCGTGGCCGCCGCAGGCGCGGCGCTGTTGCCTGTGGCTGCGGAAGCCGCCCGCGTCGAGAACCCGGTCGCCGTCTTCTCCGGCATCGACAAGATCACTGGCCGCATCACCAATTTCGACGTCTATATCGGCGAGACCGTGCAGTTCGGCGCGCTCCAGGTGACACCGAAGGTCTGCTACAGCCGCGACGACACCGAGGCACAGAAGGTGACGTCCTTCGTCGAGGTCGACGAGATCACTCTCGACCGCAAGATCCGTCGCATCTTCACCGGCTGGATGTTTGCCGACAGCCCCGGTCTCAACGCCGTCGAACACGCCGTCTACGACGTGTGGCTGACCGAGTGCAAGGCGAAGTCTGACGTGCCGCCGCCGGAAGACGCGAAGGCGAAGACCCAGTAAATCGCTCTCCAGGGACGTTTTGCCTGCCCTCGTGGATCCCCGGGCCAAGCCCCGCGCCACATCTTCTCCGTCAAAACGGCAAATGCGGCGACGCCAGCGCGTTGGCCAGCATGTCCTCGTATTCGATCTTCGGCACATCGATTGCGCCGAATGTCTTCAGGTGCTCGGTGGTGAACTGCGTGTCGAGCAGGCGGAAACCGTTTTTCTTCAACCGCTCCACCAGATGCACCAGGCAGATCTTCGAGGCGTCCGTGCGCCGCGAAAACATGCTCTCGCCGAAGAAGGCCGCGCCGAGCGAGACGCCGTAGAGGCCGCCGACGAGTTTTTCCCCCTCCCATGCTTCCACGGAATGGGCATGGCCCATGCGGTGTAGCGTGCCGTAGAGCGACTTGATCTTCGTGTTGATCCAGGTGGAGGGCCGATCGGGCGCGGCCTCGGCGCAGGCGGCCAGCACCGCGTCGAAGGCGGTGTCGAAACGGATGTCGAAGGGCTTCTTGCGGATCGTCTTGGCGAGGCTGCGCGAGACGTGGAACGTATCGAGCGGGATGACGCCCCGTATGTCCGGCTCGACCCAGAAGAGTTCCGGGTCGTCGGCCGAATCAGCCATCGGGAAAAGCCCGATGGAATAGGCGCGCAGAAGCAGGTCCGGGGTGATTTCCGGGTGCCGGCTGCGTCGCCCTGCCATGACCGACGCCCCTCAGGCGTCGGTTTTGCCGGCCAGATAATTCTCCAGCCAGTGGATGTCGTAATCGCCGTTGGCGATGTCCTGATTGGCGATCAGGTCCTGGAAGAGCGGCAGCGTCGTCTTGATGCCGTCGATGACGAACTCGTCCAGAACGCGCCGCAGGCGCATCATGCATTCGACGCGAGTGCGGCCGTGCACGATGAGCTTGCCGATCAGGCTGTCGTAGTAGGGCGGGATGCGGTAGCCCTGATAGGCGCCCGAATCGACGCGCACGCCAAGGCCGCCCGGCGCGTGGAAATGCGTGATCGTACCCGGCGAGGGAACGAAGGTGCGCGGATCCTCGGCATTGATACGGCACTCGATGGCATGGCCGGAGAAGACGATGTCTTCCTGGCTCACCGAAAGGCCGGCGCCGGAGGCGACGCGGATCTGCTCGTGTACGAGGTCGATGCCGGTGATCGCTTCGGTGATCGGGTGCTCCACCTGAAGGCGGGTGTTCATCTCGATGAAATAGAACTCGCCGTTCTCGTAGAGGAACTCGACCGTGCCGGCGCCGCGGTATTTCAGCTTCTTCATGGCGTCGGCGCAGACCTGGCCGATCTTCATGCGCTGCTCGACGTTGAGGGCCGGAGAGTTGGCCTCTTCCCAGACCTTCTGGTGGCGGCGCTGCAACGAGCAGTCGCGCTCGCCGAGATGCACGGCATTGCCCATGCCGTCGCCGACGACCTGGATTTCGATATGGCGCGGCTTGCCGAGATACTTTTCCATGTAGACGGCGTCGTTGCCGAAGGCGGCGAGCGCCTCGGAGCGGGCCGTCGAGACGGCTTCTTCAAGATCGGCCTCGGTCTTGGCCACCTTCATGCCGCGGCCACCGCCACCGGCGGTCGCCTTGATGAGCACGGGAAAGCCGATCTGGCGGGCGACTTCGAGCGCGTTTTCCGGCTTCACCTCACCGTCGGAGCCAGGAACGACGGGGATGCCGAGTTCCTGCGCCGTCTGCTTGGCGGTGATCTTGTCGCCCATGATGCGGATGTGCTCCGCCGTCGGGCCGATGAAGGTGATGCCGTGCGCGTCGAGGATTTCCGCGAACTTGGCGTTTTCAGACAGGAAGCCGTAGCCGGGATGCACGGCGTCGGCGCCGGTGATCTCGCAGGCGGCGACGATCTGGTGGATGTTCAGATAGCTCTCGCGCGACGGGGGCGGGCCGATGCAGACGCTCTCGTCGGCGAGGCGCACATGCATGGCATCGGCATCCGCCGTCGAATGCACGGCGACCGTGGCGATGCCGAGCTCCTTGCACGCCCGAAGGACGCGAAGGGCGATTTCGCCGCGGTTGGCAATGAGGACTTTGGAGATCATGGGGGCCGCCTTATTCGATGATGACAAGCGGTTCGCCGTATTCGACCGGGCTTGCATCCGAGACGAGGATTTCGGTGACCTTGCCGGAGCGCGGCGCCGGGATCTGGTTCATCGTCTTCATGGCTTCGATGATGAGGATGGTCTGCCCTTCCTTGACCGTGGCGCCGACCTCGATAAAGGCACGGGCGCCCGGAGCAGGCGACAGATAGGCCGTACCGACCATCGGCGCCGTGACGGCGTTCTTGTTGTTACGGGCGTCGGCAACGGGGGCTGCGCCAGCCGTGGCTGCGACGGCCGGTGCGGCATAGGCGGCAGCCGGTGCGGCGATCGGTGCCTGGACATATTGCGGCGTGCCGGCGCGCGAGACGCGGATGCGCAGGTCGTCCTGCTCCACTTCGATCTCGGTGAGGTCCGTCTCGTTGAGGATGTTGGCGAGATCGCGGATGAGCGTCTGATCGATGCCGTGTTTCTTGTCAGCCATGGAAATGAGCCTCTTGTTTTTCTTATTTCGTGATGGACGAAAGCGCGTGAAGCGCGAGGATGTAGCTGTGCGCGCCGAAACCGCAGATGACGCCCTTGACGGCGGGCGCGATCATCGACGTGTGGCGGAATTCTTCGCGGGCATGCACATTGGAAAGGTGCAGTTCGACCACCGGCACCTTGATGGCGCGAATGGCGTCGTGCAGGGCGATCGAGGTGTGGGTATAGGCACCGGCATTGATGGCGATGCCAGCGGCGGCATCGCCGCCTTCGTGGATCCAGTCGACCAGATCGCCTTCATGGTTGGACTGGCGGAAATCGACCGCAAAGCCCAGCTTCTCACCCTCCGCCTTGCAGAGCGCCTCGATATCCGCAAGCGTGTGCCCGCCATAGATGCCGGGTTCACGTTTGCCGAGGGCATTCAGGTTGGGACCGTTGAGCACGAAAAGGGTGGAAGCCATTCACAATTCCGCATGCTGGAAAGACAATTACCTATAGACCGGCGGTTTCCACAGGGAAAGCCCCAAGGGCAGGGGCTTTGCCGGTCGAATGGGGCGATGTCCACAAGCAGCAACGGCTGAACACGGCCAGCGTGGCAGGAAGATGGCGGTTTTAGCAGGTCGCCTTGCCGCACGCCCTGACATTGGCGATCTTTTCGCGAAGGTCGTCCGCGCCCACCGCGCCGAAGATCATCTCCTGGCCGAGCACGTAGGACGGCGTGCCGGTGATGCCGAGCTCGTTGGCCAGCGAATAGGCTTCGCGCACCGCCTCGTCATGCGGCTTGTCGGCCATCGTCTTGCGGAGGTCAGCCTCGGCAAGGCCCATCGTCGCGGCAAGGGCGATCGCGCTTTCTTCCGTCGCGCGGCCCTCGTTGCCGAGCAGCGCGCGGTGGAACTCGCCGTACTTTTCAGGGGCGAGATCCCGCACGGCTGCGCTCACCTTGTGGGCGGCGAGCGAATCGGGGCCGAGGATCGGCAGTTCCTTCAAAACGAAGCGGATGTTCTTGTCTTCCTTCAGCAGCGCATCCATGTCGGAGAGCGCGCGCTTGCAGTAACCACAGTTGTAGTCGAAGAATTCGACGATCGTGACGTCGCCCTTCGGATTGCCGAGTGCGATGTCGTAGGGCGAGGAGAAGATCGCCTTTTCGTTGTCGGTGATGGCGGACTGGGCTTTCGCCTGCTGCTGCTCTTCCTGCTTCTTCTGCAGGGCCTCCTGCACCTCGATAAGGATTTCCGGGTTCTCGACGAGGTATTCCTTGATGAATTCGCCGATTTCCTTCTTCTGCGCATCATCGAGGGCAAGGGCGGGCAGGGGGGCTGCGACCGAAAGGGCAAGTGCTACCGTGGCCGCGAGCTTCGTCTTGAATGTCATGTCTTTGCTGTCCTCGTCGTGATGCGCCGGAGAAGTGCCATTGGCGGCCCCTCAACGTCAATGCGGGTCGTGGCGCTTTCAACGACCTTATGGTCGGGCAGGCGCAAACGATAGGGTAAAAGCGGCGGATTTTCGGCCCTCGCGGGATTGTGAAGACGGGCATCTTGCGGCAGGAAGACGCGACCCGAAGAACCGGAAGGCAGTCCCATGAAACTCTCCCGCCGCGGCGCCGTCGAACCCTTTCACGCCATGGATGTGCTGGCCGAGGCGACGAAGCGTCGTGCGGCCGGCCGGCCGGTGATTTCCATGGCCGTCGGCCAGCCCGTGCATCCCGCACCGCAAGCGGCGCGAGACGCCGCCCGCCGGGCGCTCGAGATCGGCCGCATCGGCTATACGGAGGCGCTCGGCCTCCTTTCGCTGCGCCGCGCCATATCCGATTTCTACAAGCGCCATCACGGCGTCTCCGTCGATCCGGGCCGGATCGCCATCACGACAGGCTCTTCGGCCGGCTTCAACCTCGCTTTTCTTGCGCTGTTCGATGCCGGCGACCGCGTTGCCATCGCGCGTCCCGGCTATCCGGCCTACCGCAATATCCTTGCGGCGCTCGGCATCGAGACGGTGGAAATCGAGGTGAATGCGGAAAACGGCTTCACGCTGACCCCGGCGGCGCTGGAGGCCGCCGCCGCTGCCCATGGCCGCATCGACGGCGTGCTGCTCGCCAGCCCCGCCAACCCGACGGGCACCGTGACCGGTCGCGCCAATCTTGCGGCGCTCTCCGCCTATTGCCGGGACAACGGCATCGCCTTCATCTCCGACGAGATCTACCACGGCCTCACCTTCGTCGGCGAAGAGGCGACGGCGCTGGAGTTCGGCGATGACGCGGTGATCATCAACTCCTTCTCGAAATACTATTGCATGACCGGCTGGCGCATCGGCTGGATGGTGCTGCCGGAGGCGCTGGTGCGCCCCGTCGAGCGCATCGCCCAGAGCCTCTACATTTCCGCGCCGGAGCTTTCGCAGATCGCGGCGGAAGCTGCGCTCGGGGCGGAGGCGGAACTCAACGTCTATCGCGACGCCTACAAAGCGAATCGCGACCTCCTGGTGAAGCGGCTGCCGGAACTTGGCTTTGCCATCGCCTCGCCGATGGACGGCGCCTTCTACGCCTATGTCGATGTCAGCCGATTCACCAATGACAGCATGGCCTTCGCTCGCCGCATGCTCGCGGAAACCGACGTCGCGGCGACGCCGGGTGCCGATTTCGATCCGCAGGACGGGCACCATACGATGCGCTTCTCCTATGCGGGCGCCTACGAGGAGATGAGCGAGGCGGTCGACCGCCTCGCGCGCTGGCTCGCCTGAAACGGGGAAAGCGGTACCGTTTCAGGCGCTTGTGGCGAGAACCGGATTCAATCCCGCAAGCCCCTGAATCGCCTTGTGAGCATCAGACCCGGTTGATCGACACACCGCCGTCGACGAGCATCGCCGTCCCGGTCGTGAAACTTGCGGCATCCGAGCACAGGAAGAGTGCGGCCTCGGCAATCTCCTCCGGCGCGGCGATGCGCTTGAAGGCATTGAGGCCGGCGATGAAGTCGCGCGCCTCCGGCGTGTTTGCCACCGCCCGCCCCATCGGCGTGTCCGTCGCGCCCGGTAGTAGCGCGTTCACGCGAATACCTTTCGGCCCGTATTCCGAGGCGAGCACCTGCACGAGGCCGACGAGGCCGGATTTCGAGGCGGCATAGGCTGCGAGCCCCGGAAAGCCGGCCGTGTAGCCGACGAAGGTCGAGGTGAAGACGAGGCTGCCGCCGCCGCGTGCTTCCATGGCCGGCAGCTGGTGTTTGGCCGCGAGAAAGCCACTGGTCAGGTTGATGGCGACGACGTCCTGCCATTCGGCCAGGGAAAGGGCGGTGAGGGGGCCGACCGTACCTGTTGTTCCGGCATTGTTGAAGGCGATGTCGAGGCCGCCGAATTCGGCCCGCGCCGCCTCGACCAGCGCCTGGTGGTGCGCTTCCTCGCTGACGTCGCCTGGCACCGCGACGGCGGTGCCGCCTGTTCCACGGATCTCGTCGGCAAGCTCTTCGAGCTGCTCGCGCCTGCGGGCGGAGAGCACGAGCCGTGCGCCCTGGCGGGCGAAGAGAAGCGCGGCGGCGCGGCCGATGCCGGAGCTGGCGCCGGTGACGATAGCGATCTTGTTGTCGAGACGGGGCATGAATTTCTCCCTTGCTGGTTTCCTGCGGCCCGGATGTCGCAGAAGGGAGCGACGGGAGCCACCCGAAACCCGCGCACGAAAAAGGCCCGGACAATGCCGGGCCCTTCTCAATTCCTGGATATTAGCGGCTTCTTAGAAGAAGCCGCGGCGCTGCCACCAGCCGCCCTTCTTGGGCTTTTCCGGTTCGTCGTCCAGCGCTGCTTCTTTCGTCGTCGAAGACTTCACCACCGGCTCGGAGGCTATCTTGGAGATGTCGCGGTTGGCGCGCCCGGGCTTGGCCGGTTCGTCAAGAGCGGCAGAGGCTGCTTCGACTTCCGGCTCGACCGGCGTTGTCTCTTCGGCGGCAGCAGCCGGCTGGGCCTCGATCTCGCTGCGGGCAGCTTCATCGGTGGCGACCTCTTCTACGGCCTTGGCACGGCTACGGCGAGCGCGCTTCGGCTTGGCCGGCGGCTCTTCAGCCACCACTTCGACCGGCGCTTCCTCGGCCGCGACGATCACTTCGGCGACCTCCACCTCGACGGCGACGGCCTCTTCGGCGTCGTCCGCATCGCTATCGCCGTCCTCGGAGCCTTCGGCGCCAGCCTCGAGCGAGCCGTCTTCGGGACGGTTGCGGCGGCCGCCGCGCTTGCCGCGGCGGCGGCGCTTGCGGCGATCGGACGTGTCGTCAGCCTGCGCCTGGGGTGTGTCTTCCGCACCCTCGTCGCCATCGGCCTCGTCGTCATCGAGCGCGTCGTCATCACCGGCCTGTTCGCCACCGAAGGATGCGGTGTCCGTGCCGTCACCGTTTTCGCGGCGGCCACGACGACGGCGGCGGCGCTTGCGCTTGTTGCGGCCGTTCTCATCGGATGTCGCCGACGAGGACGAAGCCTGCGCGGCCGCGGCCGGACGCGCTTCTTCCTCGTCTTCGTCGATCTCGTCTTCGACTACGATGTCGTCATCTTCCGGTTCGGGTTCGAAATGCAGTATCTGCTCGATCTTGACCGGGTTCTCGACGGGCTCGCCGCGGTCGATCGCAAAATGCTGCGCGCCGACATGGGCATCCGCCTCGATGATGATCTGGACGCCGAAGCGGGTCTCATAATCGATGATCGTGCCGCGCTTGTGGTTGAGCAGATAGAGCGCGATATCGGGCGTCGTGCGGACGACGATGTTGTGCGTCGTGTTCTTGAGCAGGTATTCCTCGATGCCGCGCAGGACGTGCAGCGCCACCGACGACTGCGAGCGGATATGGCCCGTGCCATTGCAATGCGGGCAGGTCTGCATGGTCGATTCGAGAACCGAAGCGCGGATGCGCTGGCGCGACATTTCCAAGAGGCCGAAATGCGAGATGCGGCCGACCTGGATGCGCGCGCGGTCGTTCTTGAGGTGGTCCTTGAGGCGCTTTTCGACCGACCGGTTGTTGCGCTTCTCCTCCATGTCGATGAAGTCGATGACGACGAGGCCGGCAAGGTCGCGCAGGCGAAGCTGGCGCGCCACTTCCTCGGCGGCTTCCAGGTTCGTCTGGAGCGCGGTCTCCTCGATCGAGTGTTCGCGCGTCGAGCGGCCGGAGTTGACGTCGATCGAGACGAGCGCCTCGGTCTGGTTGATGATGATGTAGCCGCCGGACTTCAGCGTCACCTGCGGCTGCAGCATGCGGTCGAGCTGGGCTTCGATGCCCGAGCGCGAGAAGATCGGATGCACGTCGCGATAGGGTTGCACGACCTTGGCATGGCTCGGCATCAGCATCTTCATGAAGCCCTTGGCTTCACGGTAGCCTTCCTCGCCGGCGACGATGATCTCGCTGATGTCCTTGTTGTAGAGGTCGCGGATCGAGCGCTTGATCAGCGAGCCTTCCTCATAGACGAGGCAGGGCGCGGTGGAGGCGAGCGTCAGCGTGCGGACGTTCTCCCACAGGCGCATCAGGTATTCGAAGTCGCGCTTGACCTCGACGCGGGTGCGGTTTGCGCCGGCGGTGCGCAGGATGACGCCCATGCCCTGCGGAACCTCGAGGTCGCGGGCGATTTCCTTCAGGCGCTTGCGGTCCTGCAGGTTGGTGATCTTGCGCGAAATGCCGCCGCCGCGCGCCGTGTTCGGCATCAGGACGGAGTAGCGGCCGGCGAGCGACAGGTAGGTGGTCAGCGCCGCGCCCTTGTTGCCGCGCTCTTCCTTGGCGACCTGCACAAGCAGGATCTGGCGGCGCTTGATGACTTCCTGGATGCGGTACTGCTTGCGCGGCTTGCGCACGACGCGATCCGGAACCTCTTCCATCGCGTCTTCGGCGCCGACGGATTCGATGACTTCCTTTTCCTCGCCGTGATGGTCGTCGTCGTCATCGTCGTCATCGCGGCGACGGCGGCCGCGCGAACGTTCGGCGGGCTCGGAAACCTCGTCGGTGTCGACGGCCATGGCCATCGCGCCGCCGGGGGTCTCGTCGTCGCTGCTCTCGGCGGCCTCTTCGGCGGCCGGTGCATCCTCGGCTTTCGCCTTGGGCTTGCGCGGGCGGCGCGGCTTCTTCGGCTTTTCGGCCGGTGCCTCTTCCGCAAGGGCGGCCGCGGCTTCGACGACTTCGGCCTCGACAACAGTCTCGGCGGTTTCTGCCTCGACGGGCGCAACGGCCTGCACTTCTTCTTCAACGGCGGCTGTTTCCGGCGTTGCCGCGTCTTCGGAGCGATCGCCCGCGGTCTCGACATGCTCGATGTCGTCGTCGCGGCGGTGCTCCTCGGCCTCGGCCCTCAGCAGGGCCTGTCGGTCGGCAAGCGGGATCTGGTAGTAATCCGGGTGGATTTCGGCGAAGGCCAGGAAGCCGTGGCGGTTGCCGCCGTAATCGACGAAGGCCGCCTGGAGCGACGGTTCGACGCGTGTGACCTTGGCAAGGTAGATATTGCCGCGGATCTGTTTCTTGTGTTCGGATTCGAAGTCGAATTCTTCTATGCGGTTTCCGCGCACGACAACGACGCGCGTCTCTTCAGAGTGAGACGCATCGATAAGCATTTTCTCTGCCATGTAGATTGAGCTCCTCGGCGCAGCCGCGATCCTGGCGGCGAACCGTTCCCATCTAGGGAGGTGCCGGGGGAGGAGGGGGATGCGCCGGATATGTAAGTTCTCGTCGGGCCCCGGTGCGGGGTTAGCGGACGGAGGGTGGCCGGTGCGCGAGCGCCCCGGTGCCTGTTACCCTCTGGTAGTATCCGCTGTGACAACATCAACGTCCAACGAGAATGCCTGTGCCATAGACCTGAGCGGTCCGATGAAATTGCCCTTGGGTAAGGGCGTTTGGTGGAAATCCACCTTGACTGTCCCGGCCACCGCCGGTTTACGCGATCTTATCGGCCGGGAAAAAGCGGTGCGACGGCGGATGAAGGCCCGGTTCGGCGCCAAGCCCCGAAGGAGTGGCTGCCTGCTCTAAGCGATTCTATCCCGTCTATTCTTTTTCCCTGATTTTGCTTTTATGGCGGATATGTCACAATGGCAAGGGAAAAGCCAAAAGCGTCATAATCTTGATCGATTTGCCCCTATGGCTGCGCAAGTGCTGCGGCAACGCCCCTTGGCAAGCTTTGGTTAACCATATGGGGGCATCTATGGACCTCGTCCTGTGCCGCATCGCGCGGTTTCCACGCGTTTGAACGGACTGCCAGTGGTGATGCTACGCCTTCTGACCGAAACCTTTTTCCGCGTTGCCGCCGGTGCGATCGTCGCCGTGCTCAGCCTGTCGCTCGTCACGCCCGCCCTTGCCGTTTCCGCCACGGCTGCACCGCTGCTCGCCTTTTCCGCGCGGATCGCCGGTGACGACGCCCGCACCCGTCTCATCATCGATTTCGACCGCAAGCCGGATTTCAAGGTCCATTACGTCGCCAATCCCTATCGCGTGCTGATCGACCTGCCGGAGACCGCTTTCGGCCTCAAGGCGGAGGAGCTGGAAGCGCGCGGCATCTTTTCCGACATCCGCTACGGCACGATGGCCGCCGGCCGTTCGCGCATCGTCCTGACGGCATCGCGTCCCGTCGGCGTCGTGCTGGCCGAGGTGCAGGAAGAGCAGGGGGCGGCGAGCTACCGGCTGGTCATCGACACGGCGATCGTCACCGACCAGGCCTTCCAGGCGCTCATGGAAAAGCAGAGCTGGCAGGAAGCTGCCGCCCCGGCCAGCGCCGAGCAGACGCCCGTCATGCTGCCCGGCAGCCGGGCGGACGGCCCCTTTGTCATCGCGGTCGATGCCGGGCATGGCGGCATCGACAACGGCGCACGCGGCGGCGTCACCAAGACCGAGGAAAAGCACGTCACGCTCGCCTTCGCCCGCCAGTTGACCGAGGCGCTGAACGCGCTGCCCGGCACGCGCGCCATCCTGACGCGCGACAAGGACGAGTTTCTCTCCCTGTCGCAGCGTGTACAGCTCGCCCGCAACGAGGGAGCGAACCTGCTGATCTCGATCCATGCCGACACGCTGAAACAGAAGGACATTCGCGGCGCGACGGTCTACACCATCTCCGACAAGGCCTCCGACAGTCTGGCCGCGAGCCTTGCCGAGCGTGAAAACCTGTCCGACCAGATCGCCGGCATCTCCTTCGTCGACGAGCCGGCGGAAGTTGCCGATATCCTTTTGGACCTGACGCGCCGCGAGACGCAGGCCTTCTCGATCAATCTCGCCCAGAGCATCGTCAGCAATTTCAAGGATCAGGTGCTGCTGATCAACAATCCGCACCGTCATGCCGGCTTTCGCGTGCTGACCGCGCCGGATGTGCCCTCGATCCTGCTCGAACTCGGCTTCATGTCGAACAAGGACGACGAGAAACTGCTGGTCGATCCCGCATGGCAGAAGAAGGTCGCGGGCCTCGTCGCCAGGGCGGTGGAGCAGTATCGCTCGACGGTCGTCGCCAACGGCGGCTGAGGTTTCTCGGCGCGCGGACGCGGATCGTGCTAGGCTCGCCTGTGCCGGAAAAGTGACAGCAGCCGCCATTGTGCGGTGGCGAAGCCGGGATGCATGCTGTAAGCCCTATTTTCCTCACATTCCGCTCGCTAGACGGGATCGAGAAAATGGATGACTCGTCCTCGACGGGAGAGCGCAGCGGCCGGATGAGCCGGGGCGTGCAAGGCCGGGCAGCAGGTCTGCCTGATGACATGACAAGCATAAGGCATCGGTAACTGGCTCATGATCAGACTGATTGGATATTTCTTCGGGATTGGCGCCGTCTTTTTCCTCGGCGTGGCGGGCGCGGTTGCGCTCTATCTCGGAAGTGTCACCAAGGATCTTCCCGATTATGAGGTCTTGAACAGCTATGCGCCGCCGGTGACGACGCGCGTGCATGCCGGCAACGGCGCGCTGATGGCCGAATATGCCCGCGAGCGCCGCCTCTACCTGCCGATCCAGGCGATTCCCGACCGCGTGAAGGCCGCGTTCCTTTCGGCCGAAGACAAGAACTTCTACCAGCATCCCGGTGTCGACGTGACCGGCCTTTTCCGTGCCATCGTGGTCAACGTCCAGAATATGGGTTCCGGCCGCCGCCCGGTCGGCGCGTCGACCATCACCCAGCAGGTGGCGAAGAACTTCCTGCTCTCCTCGGACCAGACCATCGACCGCAAGGTCAAGGAAGCGATCCTCTCCTTCCGCATCGAGCAGGCCTATTCCAAGGACCGCATTCTCGAACTGTACCTCAACGAAATCTTCTTCGGCCTGAATTCCTACGGCATCGCCGGTGCGGCGCTGACCTATTTCGACAAATCCGTCACCGAGCTGACGATTGCCGAGACCGCCTATCTCGCCGCCCTGCCGAAGGGACCGTCGAACTACCATCCCTTCCGCCGTGCCGAGGCCGCCATCGAGCGCCGCAACTGGGTCATCGACCGCATGGTCGAGAACGGCTACGTCACCCAGAGCGACGGCGCAGAGGCAAAGGCCCAGCCGCTCGGCGTGACGCCGCGCCATCGCGGCTCCTATCTCTTTGCCTCGGAATTCTTCTCCGAAGAGGTTCGCCGGCAGATCATCGAACGTTACGGCGACAATGCGCTTTACGAAGGCGGCCTTTCCGTGCGCACCTCGCTCGATCCGCGCATCCAGGTCGCCGCCCGCAAGTCCTTGCAGAAGGGCCTGCTGAGCTATGACGAGCGTCGCGGGTTCCACGGGCCTATCAAGACCATCGAGATCGGCGGCGACTGGGGCGTGGAGCTGGCCAAGGTCGAAGCGCTCTCGGACGTGCCGGAATGGAAGCTCGCCGTCGTGCTCGCCGTCGATGACGGCGGCGCCGATATCGGCCTGCAGCCGAGCAAGGAGGCCTCCGGCAAGGTCGTCGAGGAGCGCGTGACCGGCCGTATCGAGGCGAAGGCCATGACCTGGGCCTATCGTTCGGCCAAGGGCGACCGTAAGACGGCAAAGTCGCCGGCCGGTGTCTTCACCGTCGGGGATGTCGTCTATGTCGAACCGCTGGAGGGCGGCACCTACCGTCTTCGTCAGCCGCCGAAAGTGCAGGGCGGCCTCGTCGCCATGGACCCGCATACCGGGCGCGTGCTCGCCATGGTCGGCGGCTTCTCCTACGGCCAGTCGGAATTCAACCGCGCCTCGCAGGCCATGCGCCAGCCGGGCTCGTCCTTCAAGCCCTTCGTCTACGCCGCCGCGCTCGACAACGGCTATACGCCGGCCTCCGTCATCATGGACGCGCCGATCGAGATCGTTGCCGGTGGCCAGGTCTGGCGTCCGCAGAACTACGGCGGCGGAGCGGCCGGCCCGTCGACGCTGCGCCTCGGCATTGAGCGCTCGCGCAACCTGATGACCGTGCGCCTTGCCAACGACATGGGCATGAACCTCGTCGCCGAATATGCCGAGCGCTTCGGCATCTACGACAAGATGTATCCGGTGCTCTCCATGTCGCTCGGCTCGGGCGAGACGACCGTGCTGCGCATGGTCTCGGCCTATTCGGTGCTTGCCAATGGCGGCAAGCAGATCAAGCCGTCGCTGATCGACCGCATTCAGGACCGCTACGGCAAGACGATCTTCCGCCACGAGGAGCGCACCTGCGAGAACTGCAATGCGACCGACTGGGAAAACCAGGAGGAGCCTGTTCTCGTCGACAACCGCGAGCAGGTGCTGGATCCGATGACGGCCTACCAGATCACCTCGATGATGGAAGGCGTCGTGACGCGCGGCACCGCGGCCGGCAAGATCAAGCTTGACCGCCCGACCGCCGGCAAGACCGGCACGACCAACGACGAGAAGGACGCCTGGTTCGTCGGCTACACGCCGGATCTCGTCGCCGGCCTCTATATCGGCTTCGACAACCCGGCCCCGCTTGGCCGCGGTGCGACCGGTGGCTCGCTTTCTGCGCCGATCTTCAACGAATTCATGCAGGCGGCGCTCGAAGGTACGCGCCCGACCAAGTTCATCGTGCCGGAGGGCATGCAGTTCATCGCCGTCAACCGCAAGACAGGCATGCAGGCCTCCGAGGGCGAGCCCGACACCATCATGGAAGCCTTCAAGCCCGGCACCGGCCCTGCAGATGTCTTCTCGGTCATCGGCGGCGAGGAATTTGCCAGCCCCGAGGAGATCCTCAAAAGTTCGCCGCAGGCCAATCAGGCGGTGACGGGCGGCAGCGGCGGCCTGTTCTGATCACGGGATGAGAGCGAGCGAGGGCGGGCGCGGGGCTTTACATCCGTGCCCGCCCTCTCTATTTCACGGCCACCGAAATAGCATTGAAGAAGAAGGCGGTTATGCGCGCGGAAATCGAGAACGTCGTCGACGAAATCAAGCAGGCCATAAGCCTGCTGAGGAGGCATCTTTGACTGGGATCAGGCGGTAAGACGACTGGACTGGTTGAACAACAAGGCAGAGGACCCGAACCTCTGGAACGATGCCCAGGAAGCCCAGAAGCTGATGCGCGAGCGCCAGCAGCTGGACGAGGGTATCAATGGCGTCAAGGCCATCGAGCAGCAGCTCAAGGACAATATCGAACTCATCGAGCTTGGTGAGGAAGAGGGCGATGCTGCGATCGTCAAGGAAGCCGAGGACGCCCTGAAGGCTGTCCGCACCGAGGCCACGCGCAAGCAGGTCGAGGCGATGCTGTCAGGCGAAGCCGACGGCAACGATACCTATCTCGAAGTACACTCCGGCGCCGGCGGTACGGAAAGCCAGGACTGGGCCAACATGCTTCTGCGCATGTACACCCGCTGGGCCGAGCGCTCGGGCTACAAGGTGGAACTCCTGGAAGTCCATGACGGCGAAGAAGCGGGCATCAAGTCCGCGACGATGCTCGTCAAGGGCCACAATGCCTATGGCTGGCTGAAGACCGAATCGGGCGTGCACCGCCTGGTCCGTATCTCGCCCTATGACAGCAACGCGCGCCGCCACACCTCGTTCTCGTCCATCTGGGTCTATCCGGTGATCGACGATTCGATCACCATCGACATCAACGAGAGTGATTGCCGCATCGACACCTACCGCTCGTCGGGCGCTGGCGGCCAGCACGTCAACACGACGGATTCGGCGGTGCGCATCACGCACATCCCGACCGGCATCGTGGTTGCCTGCCAGCAGGAACGCTCGCAGCACAAGAACCGTGCCAAGGCATGGGACATGCTGCGCGCCCGTCTCTACGAGGCGGAGCTGAAGAAGCGCGAGGAAGCCGCCAACGCCGAAGCCGCATCCAAGTCGGATATCGGCTGGGGCCACCAGATCCGCTCCTACGTCCTCCAGCCCTACCAGCTGGTCAAGGACCTGCGCACCGGCGTCGAAAGCACCGCTCCCTCGGATGTGCTCGACGGCGAGCTCAACGAATTCATGGAAGCCGCACTGGCCCACCGTGTCAACGGTGGCGCCGATTCGGTGGTGGATGACTTGAACTAATTCTCATTCAAAGACGAAATGGAAACGGGCGCCGCGGCGCCCGTTTTTCGTTCATCTACCCACAACCTCTCCTCGTCGCACTCGGCGCAAGCTCGAGGATGACGAGGAGAGGGGACAGGGCACCCGTTCTCAATTGGTCGCACGCTCGATCTTGATCTCGCCGAGATCGTCGATCAGGACCGTCCAGCTCTCGGGTTCCGCCGCCTTCGGATCGGTCTTCAGATAGACGGTTGCGAACAGCCCCGGCTGCGTGGTGATGCCCGACGAGTTTTCCGGCCGGATGTCGGTCACATAGGGTTTCATCGCCGAGAACTCCTCCAGCACGGTGGAGGAGGCGATCTTCGGGCCGTTGGCGGTCGCCTCGATCTGCTGGAGATGGACCTGTGCCGTGCCATCCGGCTGGCGCACTGCGATCAGCTTGTAGTAGCCGCGGCGCAGGGCGGCAGGCGCCTTCGCTTCGGCCGTCTCAGGCTTTGCCGCGGCCGCATCCTCCGCGCCATCCTCTGCCTGCTCTTCCCAGAAACCGGTGCTGACGACGAAGGTGATGGTTTCCGCCACCGGTGGTTCCTGGCCAAGGGCAGGGGATCCGGCGAGGAGAAGCACGGCGAGGGCGGTGGCAAGTGCGTGCCGTGTCATGGCGAAACTCCTGTCCCTGGTCTGGTGAACCTTGTCAGTAGTCGAACTGTTCGGCAAGAATCCGGTCGGACCAGGAATGATCGGGATCGGAGAGGATGCGGGCCGAAAGCCCGGCCGATTCGGCGATGCGCACCGACGTGACGGATTTGACCTCGGTATTGTCGGCGACCGCGTTGACCGGACGCTTCTCCGCTTCCAGGACCTCGATCTCCACTTTCACCTTGTTCGGCAGCAGCGCACCGCGCCAGCGCCGTGGCCGGAAGGCGCTGACCGGTGTCAGCGCCAGCAGCGGTGCCTCCAGCGGCAGGATCGGCCCATGGGCGGAGAGGTTGTAGGCCGTCGAGCCGGCAGGCGTGGCAAGCAGGAGCCCGTCGCAAATCAGTTCCTCCAGCCGCACGCGCCCGTCGATGCTGACCCTCAGCTTCGCCGCCTGGTAGGATTGGCGAAAGAGATAGACCTCGTTGATGGCAAGCGCCCGGCGCTCCTGGCCGCTCGCGTCGCTGGTGACCATTTCCAGCGGCCGGAAAGCGTTCTCTACCGCGCCCTCGACACGATCGGGCAGGTCCGCCGGATCGTAGCGGTTCATCAGGAAACCGATGGAGCCGCGGTTCATGCCGTAGACGCGCTTGCCCGAATTCATCGTGGTGTGCAGCGTCTGCAGCATGAAACCGTCACCGCCGAGCGCGACGATGACGTCGGCCTCTTCCGGATCGGCATTGCCGTAGATCGAAATCAGTTCGTTGCGCGCGTCCTGCGCTTCGGCTGCCTGCGAGGCGACGAAGGAGAGGGAATTGAAATTACGCGCCATGCCACCGATCCGCATCCTCGAAGCAAGCCCTGCTGTGTCCTGCACACAAGGCCGGTCTTTGTCGCATGCCTTTACGGCACGCGCATCTGAAAAATATGACAGAACGTCGTGAGGGCGGAAGCGCTCAGGCCTTCGCCGCTCCCGCCCGCTCTTCCAGCTTTTTCAGCACGGCCTGCCCGTTGGCCGCCGCTTCCATCGGATTGCCGAACGGCCCCTTCACCGGATAGGTGACGCCGCGAAAGGTGAGGGCGTAGAAGTACTTCCCGTCGATCCGCTTTTCGACCACCACCTTCGAAATCGGTCCCTTGTCTTCCGCCACCTTCGTTCCTCCACCATGGGTCTCGCAGGGCAGCCGATGCCGGCCGCCGCCGCAAAACGGGAATGCGGGCCCCCGAGGCGCCCGTCGATCAATCGCCTATAGGCCAGTCCATGCTGGACGGCAATGTGGAAGGTGGCGGAGCGAGGCGTGCGCCGCTGGAATCACAAAAGCGGAGGGCAGGCTGCGAGAACGACATGCGGAAAGTCGCAAAAGGGCGAACTTGAAAGGGCGCGGAGAATTTGAGGGCTGCGTTGAACGACGAGCAACCAACCGGTCCGGTTAGCGCAAGAGAACGCTATTCTTTCGCCATGTCTGCGCTTTTGGAAAAATGGTGCCCCCACCAGTAGTGCCATTGCCGTTTTATTTCAATCCTTTGCTCCCCCCAAACCCAGCTTACCGCCCCTTTGATTCTTTTTGCGAATTTTCGACGTCCCCCAAAGCCTTCTCGTCGGCGTCTTGCGCCTCAAGCCTGCGGGCTATCCTCCGGGAAGCGCTGATCCCCAAACGCACCCTGTCCGCGCCTTTCGTGTAGACGTCCGCCTGTTGTGACGTGGTCCAGCCGAACTGCGCCATCAGTTCGCTTGACGTTGCCCCATCGTTTGCAGCCGTGGTCGCCGCGAGCTTTCGGATCCCGTGAGCATTCTTATGAACGCCTGCCTTGACACTGGCGGCATGGAACCAGTTCCCGAAGCCTGGAATTGAGAATGGCTTCCCGAAGCTCGTTACGAGGAAATGGAGATCACCGGTCTTCGTCGCTGCGATGATAGATAGGACGGCGTCAGGCAGCTCCACGGTGATCGTCGTACCGGTCTTCTGCGTTGTGATGGACAGAATGTTGCCTTTGAGGTGCTGTCGCCCAAGGGTGACGATATCACCACGCCTTAGCCCTGAGTGCAGCAGCAACTCGAATGCGAGCCGCTGGGCTGTTCCTACCGGCCATCTGGCGCGGAACGCTTCCCCGTCCTCCTGTGTCCATTCTGGGAAGCCCTTGGACTTCGCTTTGAGGCGAGCAACGTCGATCGTCGGGTTCACCTTCACGTGGTCGTTTTTCACAGCCCACGAGAAGAGGCCGATCATCGTCTTCAGGTAGTTGTTTGCCTGAGCCGGCGTGTCGCTCATTTTTTCCATGCGGTTTCGGATGTGCTTAGCCTGCACCATCGCGAACGGAACGTCCCCGCTATCTGATACGACATGCTTCAGGATGTTGCTGCGCTGACGTCTGGTCGCGTCGGATAGATCGTTTCGCCACGCCGCGCTTTCCATGTATCGCTCGATAAGCCACCGGATCGTCGTCGGAACCCCGACGATCTTCTTCGTCTTAACCGGCTCGCCGATTAAGCATGCGCGATAGGCTTCCTTGAACTCATCGCTGCTCGGGTCATCTGGCAGCCGCGTCCGCGGGCCCTTGTCCACCCGGAAGTAGAACAGCACCTTCTTGTACTTCGTCTTGGTGACGGTGACATAGCGCGGCAATTTTCGGACCATATCGTCCATCAGAGGGCAAAGTCATCCGGTAGGGCAAGCGGCTCCGGCTTGTGATTATCGGGGATATCGGGGGAAACGCGGAAGACGCGGCCACCCACCTCCACCTCGACACGCACGCCTTCGCGCTTGGCAATGGTCGCCATGCGTCTAAGCTCCGCCTGCTTGATAAGGGCCGGCGCCGTCATTCTATCGGCTCCTTCCTCGGCTCTCGCTTCTCCCAGAAAGGCTTCCGCAGATCGCGCGAAGAGAACCAAACGGCCGTTTCCGTGCCGTCCTCGTGCTGAAAGGAGAGGAACCACTTGCTCCCGCCGATGCATTCAAGGTGGGCGCCCCTGGTTGAGACGATCTCATCCAGCGTGCCTTTTTCGGCGAAATCGACACGGTCACCCATCCCGTGTCTCCTTCTCCAGCGCAGCGCGGGCGGCGGGGTAGGCTCCACTTGTGAGTATGGCGTCTTGGTCGTGCTCGATCTCCTCCAAGACGCGGAGCGCCTTTTCGTATCGCGTCGTGAGATGCGGCGCGCCGGGTCGGAGATTGTCGCGAAGATCGGCAATCTTCACCTTCCGGGCGCTGGGGTTCCGGGACACGCGCTGGATGAAGTCCTCGTAGGTTTCGCCCTCGCGACGGGTCAGGGCGTCCACGGCGTTGACGACACCCTGCGGGAAGTGCGCATCAAGATCAGAAAGCGTGATGCTCGTGTCCTCGACCACATCGTGCAGAACCGCGATTGTTTGCAGGAAGTCATCAGAGAACGTCGATGCAACTCGAATGGGATGGAAGATGTACGGAGCGCCGGATTTATCGGTTTGGCCTTCATGCGCGAGCGCAGCCATGGTTATCGCTTCACGAAGCATCGCTCTCTCCTCTCTGGCGGATAGCGGCGGGCGAGGTTCCACTTGATGATATGGCGGAGCCGTCCTGTTCGGCGCGGTCTGCGGTACGGGTGGTGGGAGGAGCGGGGAGAGGTTGCCAGTGGGTGGGGCCTTCTCCATAGGAAGAAGCGGCACGGCCAGCGAAAATCCATGGGCGAGGCTGCATTGTCTTCGAGAAGTATACAGGCATGACTCGACACCAATCCGCCCCAAGACCTTCCAATGGGAAGTAGGCGAGCACCACTCTTCCATCCCTCGGCGCAGTATCGATCGGCTGCCATCTCTCCACCACATACGCATCTGCTTGTGCATTGACGAGAGCGGAGAGGATGCGAGTCTCGTAATCCTGTTGGGCGGCGGCCTTGGCGGCTTCGAGGCTTTCGAAATGACCGATGTTTTCAACCGGCGACCACGCGCACCAAGGCGTCTCTAAAACGCCTTCGTCTTCATCAAGGCAAACGGAATATTCTCCGATTATGGTCGCTGCTTCAATGTCACCAGTAGGCTCTGCGGGGCCATCCTCGCGCTGCGATAACAGGTCCTCCCACTCAAGCGCCTTCACCTTCACCGGCTCCGTCTGTTCGATAGAGAGAGCTGCGGAGATGAAAGGCATCAGCGCTTCGGCAAGCGTCCCAGCCCCGAGCGAATGGT